>NZ_JBEKCZ010000289.1:0-5091 GCF_050014615.1 Bradyrhizobium sp.
TTCGCAGTCGAGGCGCAGAAATTGATCTCGATCTCGCTTGAGGGATCGGTTGGATAATTCCTCGTCCTTCGCGACGCGCCTTCGGCGCTCCCCGGGGCGAGGCAACAACGGACGAAAAACGGAAGCGTATGATGTCATTACTTGAAGTCAAAAATCTGCAGGTCCGGGTCGAGGAGCGTGAAATTCTCCACGGGCTTTCGCTCACCGTGAACCAGGGCGAAGTGCATGCCATCATGGGGCCGAACGGCTCCGGCAAGTCGACGCTGAGCCATGTCATCGCCGGCAAGCCGGGCTATGAGGTCACCGGCGGCGAGATCCTGTTCAAGGGCGAGGATCTCTTGGAAATGTCGCCCGACCAGCGCTCGGCCAAGGGCGTGTTCCTTGCGTTCCAGTATCCGGTGGAAATTCCGGGCGTCGCCACCATGACGTTCCTGCGCACTGCGCTGAACGCCCAGCGCAAGGCGCGCGGCGAAAGCGAATTCTCCACGCCGGATTTTCTTAAAAAAGTGCGCGAAGTGGCGGCGCGGCTGAACATTCCGCAGGACATGCTCCGGCGCGGTGTCAATGTCGGCTTCTCCGGCGGCGAGAAGAAGCGCAACGAGATTCTGCAGATGGCGCTGTTCGAGCCCAGCCTGTGCATTCTGGACGAGATGGATTCCGGCCTCGACATCGACGCGCTGCGGGTCGCCGCCGACGGCGTCAATGCGCTGCGTTCGCCGGATAGGGCGATGGTGGTGATCACGCATTATCAGCGGCTGCTGAACTATATCGTGCCTGATTTTGTGCATGTGATGTCGAAGGGCCGGGTGGTCAAAAGCGGCGGCAAGGAACTGGCGCTGGAGCTCGAGGCTTCCGGCTACGCGCAGTTCGAAGACGCGGCCTGAGTGTCGAAACGGATTTCATGATGAACCTCGCACTTGCAAAGACCGAAACCGGACGCGCGCTGAGCGATATCCTCGCTGTCGCGCGCGATCGGCTGCCAGGCGCGGGCGGGGTTGCCGATGCGCGACGGCAGGCGTTCGATGCCTATCAACGCGCCGGCCTGCCGCACCGGCGGATCGAGGACTGGAAATACACTGATCTGCGCGTGCTGATGCGCGACGTGCTGCCGCTGGCCGCTGCTCCTGACGCCGCGGCGCTGACGCGCGCGGGCAAAGCCTCAAAGCTCCATGCGATCGAGGGCGTGCGCCGGCTGGTGCTGGTCGATGGGGTATTTGCGCCCGGCTTGTCGGAAACGGCCGATCTGGAAACAGGGCTCGGCATCCGCACGCTGCGCGAAGTGCTGGAGGCCGGCGACAGCTTAGCCCAGCCGCAATTATTCGCGCCTGACAGTTCCGATGCCATGGTGGCGCTCAACAGCGCGATGATGACGGACGGTCTCGTGATCGAGGTCGCCGACGGCACCGTGCTCACCAAACCCCTGCATATCGTCCATATCGCCAGCGGTGCCGTGCCGTCAGCGATGTTCACCCGCTCACTGCTGCGCCTCGGCAAGGCCGCCGGCGCGACGCTGGTGGAGAGCTATATCGCCGCCGAAGGTGCTAAAACCTATCAGGTCCATGATTCCCTGGTCGTTTCGATCGGCGATGACGCGCGGCTTGACCATGTGCGTTTGATCGAGGACAGCCGCGAGGCCTTCAACATATCTTCAGCGCTGGTATCGCTCGGTGCCCACGCCCATTTCAACACCTTCGGCATGACCAGCGGCGCGATTGTCAGCCGTTATCAGGCGGTGATCGCGGTTGCCGGCGAGGGATCGCGCGTCGAGACCAATGGCGTCAATCTGCTCAATGGCCGCCAGCACGCCGACACCACGCTGTTTCTGGATCACGCGGTGCCGAATTGCTCCAGCCGCGAGATCTTCCGCGCCGTGGTCGACGACCGCGGCCATTCGGTGTTTCAGGGCCGCATCATCGTGCGTCCGAAGGCGCAGAAGACCGACGCCAAGATGATGACGCGGGCGCTATTGTTGTCCGACGAGGCCGAAGCCGACAACAAGCCGGAACTGGAAATCTTCGCCGACGACGTGACCTGCGGTCATGGCGCGACCACCGGCGCGCTCGACGAAAGCCTGCTGTTTTACCTGCGCGCGCGCGGCCTCTCCGAGAAGGAGGCCCAGGCGCTGCTGATCCAGGCGTTTGTCGGCGAGGCGATCGAGCAGATCGCCAGCGATAGCTTGCGCGAACTGGCGATATCGGCGGCCGAGCGCTGGCTGGCGGCACGGGGTTGATCATGCATCCGGCAGTCTCAAACGGTACATATGACGTAGCGAGGGTGCGGGAGGATTTTCCGGCACTGGCGCTGAAAGTCTATGGCAAGCCGCTGGTCTATCTCGACAATGCCGCGTCCGCGCAGAAGCCGAATGCGGTGCTCGAGCGCATGACGCAGGCCTACAAGAGCGAATACGCCAACGTGCATCGCGGCCTGCATTACCTCGCCAATGCGGCGACCGAAGCCTATGAAGGCGGCCGCGCCAAGGTCGCGACATTCCTCAATGCTGGGCGTAATGAAGAGATCGTCTTCACCCGCAACGCCACCGAGGCGATCAACCTCGTGGCGTCGTCATGGGGCGAGCCCAACATCAAGGCCGGCGACGAGATCGTGCTTTCGATCATGGAGCACCATTCCAACATCGTGCCCTGGCATTTCCTCAGGGAACGCCATGGCGCCGTCATCAAATGGGCGCCGGTGGATGACGAAGGCAATTTTCTGATCGACGAGTTCGAGAAACTGCTGACCGACCGCACCAAACTGGTTGCGATCACGCAGATGTCGAATGCGCTCGGCACCATCGTGCCGGTCAAGGATGTGGTGAAGCTGGCCCATGCCAGGGGCATTCCGGTGCTGGTCGATGGCAGCCAGGCCGCGGTGCATCTGGCGATCGACGTGCAGGATATCGACTGCGATTTCTACGTCTTCACCGGCCACAAACTCTACGGCCCGACGGGCATCGGCGTGCTCTACGCCAAATACGAGCATCTGGTGGCGATGCGGCCCTACAATGGCGGCGGCGAGATGATCCGCGAAGTCGCGAGAGACTGGGTCACCTATGGCGATCCGCCGCACAAATTCGAGGCGGGAACGCCGGCGATCGTCGAGTCGGTCGGCCTTGGCGCTGCGATCGATTACGTCAATTCGATCGGCAAGGAACGTATCGCCGCGCACGAGCACGATCTGTTGACCTATGCCGAAGGGCGGCTGCGCGAAATCAATTCGCTGCGCCTGATCGGTACCTCCAGGGGCAAGGGACCGGTGATCTCGTTCGAGATGAAGGGCGCGCATCCCCATGATGTCGCGACCGTGATCGACCGGCAGGGGATCGCGGTGCGCGCCGGCACTCATTGCGTGATGCCGCTTTTAGAGCGGTTCAATGTGACGGCGACGTGCCGTGCCTCATTCGGAATGTATAATACAAGAGAAGAAGTCGACCATCTGGCACAGGCGCTGATCAAAGCGCGGGAATTGTTCTCATGACCGACACCGTTGAAGTGAAAAATCTGGAAGCCAAGAATCCGGAAGTCAAAACCACCAACATGGAAACGCATTCGGCGTTGCCGCCGGAGGAAACCGAGCGGCTGGGCGGCGAAATCGTCGCCGCGCTGAAAACCGTGTTCGATCCGGAAATTCCAGCCGATATCTATGAACTCGGCCTGATCTACAAGGTCGACATCAAGGACGACCGCACCGTTGATGTCATGATGACGCTGACGACGCCCAATTGTCCGGCGGCCGGCGAACTGCCGACCATGGTGGAGAATGCGGTCGCCAGCGTTCCCGGCGTCGGCGTGGTCAATGTCAATCTGGTCTGGGACCCGGCCTGGACGCCGGATCGAATGACCGACGAGGCGCGCCTCGTCCTCAACATGTGGTGAAGTGGTAGAGCGTAAAGATAAAAGAGTGGAATCGCGTTTAATTTCTCAAGGGCAATGATCCGGCATTGATTTGCTGTCAGGACTAAACACATGACTGACATGACACCTGCTTCACCCGCTCCCGCCGCCAAGCCGAAGCCGCGGCCGCGCCCGCAGGTCATGAGACTGACCGAAGCCGCGGCACTGCGCATTGCGGAGCTGACCAGGCGCGCCGATTCCGAGATCGTCGGCCTGCGGGTCGGGATCAAGAACGGCGGCTGCGCCGGCCAGTCCTATACGGTCGAATATGCCCATGACGTCCGGCCGACCGACGAAGTGGTCGAGGACAAGGGCGTGAAGATCCTGGTCGATCCCAAGGCCGTGCTGTTTCTGCTGGGTACCGAGATGGACTACAAGGCCGACAAGATGCAGTCGCAGTTCATCTTCAACAACCCGAACCAGACCGGCGCCTGTGGTTGCGGCGAATCGGTGCAACTCACGCCCGCGAAGATCTAGCCACCGCGTCATGCCGGCCTCCAGTCGCGACGACGTGTAGAGAGCGGCGTCATGGACCGCGATTTCCTGATCGATTTGTTCGCGGATTTCGGTCCGGTCGCGATCCGCCGGATGTTTTCGGGGTTCGGCATTTCCGCCGACGGTACCAATTTCGCGCTGGCGCTCCGTGGCGGGCTTTACCTGCGCGCCGATGACCAGACCATTCCGCAGTTCGAGGCGGAGGGATCAAAGCCGTTTCAGTACCAAACCAGAGCCAGGACCGTCACGGTGAACTCGTACTGGCAGTTGCCGGAACGGCTCTATGACGATCCCGAACAACTGACGGAGTGGGCGAGGGCGGCCTTGTCGGCGGCGCAGCGCGCGGCTTTGCGCAAACCGAAGGCGCGCAAGGGGAAGAAGAAGGCGACAGCAAAGGAGGCACTTGTGGCCAAGAAGACCACATCACGCGTCGTCCCGGCCAAGCGAGCCCTGCGAGCGCGAGCCGGGACCCATAATCACCGGCGTTGATCGTTGCAAAAGGCGTCCGCCATTCTACCCGAACGAAAGTGCACAGCGTATGGGTCCCCGCTTTCGCGGGGACGACTCGTGGAGGGTGTCGGGCTTCAGGCGACCTGAGTGTGAGCCTCGGCGGCGTATTCCGGATCGGCTTCGCAGATGACACGGTTGCGGCCGTTGCGCTTGGCGGCATAGAGGCAGGCATCGGCGCGCTCGATCAGCGCGTCGG
>NZ_JBEKCZ010000290.1:0-5063 GCF_050014615.1 Bradyrhizobium sp.
CCTCGCTGTTCGGCGGCGCGCTGACACTGCTGCTGTTGCAGTTCCGGCAATGGCCGCTGCCCTACCCGTTCGCCGGCCAGGCCTGGCTGCTGAAACTGCACGCCAAGGAGAGCGGCATCCCCTACGGCATCGCGCTCGCGATCGGCGCGCTGATGGTCTATCCGGAGACCGATTGGATCAAGGCGGTCGACCTCGCCCACTTCGCCATGCGCTGAACCGGGCGCGCCGAGTAACCCGCTGTTAAGTTGATTTAGATACGCCTCATTAACCATGCTTTGACGAATAGCTGGTCAACTCCCAGCACGGCGGCGGAAGCGTCGCGGCGTTATGTGGAAAGTGAAGCGTATGAATACCGCACGCATTGTCGTCCTGACCATCGCTGTCGGTGCCGGCGGCGTTGCCGCATATCTTGTCAGCGGGTCCGACAACAAGCCTGCCCCCACTGAGCCGGTTGCGCAACTGCAGACCGTGGACGTTCTGGTCGCCAAGTCCGACATCGGGCTCGGCCAGACGGTCACGCCCGACGACATGCAATGGCAGACCTGGCCTGCCGCGACCGCGAGCAACACCTTCATTCGCCGCAACGAACGCCCGGATGCAACGACCCAGGTTGCCGGCTCGATCGCGCGCGCCCCCTTCATCGCCGGCGAGCCGATCCGCGAGCCGAAGCTGGTCCGCGCCGACGGCTCCGGCTTCATGGCCGCGATCCTGCCGACCGGCATGCGCGCGGTGTCTACCGAAATCTCGCCGGAGACCGGCGCCGGCGGCTTCATCCTGCCCAACGACCGGGTCGACGTGCTTCTCACCAAGCGCGACAAGAACGCCGAACGTCCGGGCGCGCCCGACGTCGTCAACGCCGAAATCATCCTGCCGAACATCCGCGTTCTCGCCATCGATCAGGCGCCGAAGGAAAAAGACGGCCAGAACGCCGTGGTCGGCAAGACCGTCACGCTCGAACTCAAGCCGGAGCAGGCCGAAACGCTGGCGCGCGCGCGCCAGACCGGCACGCTGTCGCTGGCGCTGCGCAGCATTGCCGACGTCAACATGGTCGAACTCAAGACCGACGATCCGGCGCCCAGGCGGGGCGAAAGCATCAGCGTGGTTCGCTACGGCGTCCAAAGCTCGACGACGACACAGAAGTGACCGAAAGGACGCTCGATATGAGATGCAGGGGAAATCAGCTGGCGATGCGGACCTTCCTGGTCCGCGCGCTGTCGTTTTCAGCGGCCGCTGCGCTCGTGCTCAATCCGGTCCTGACGCCGGTGCTGGCGGCCGATTATCGCCCCGCGGCGCCGGTGGCCGCCGACGGCCAGATGAATGCGCGCTTCCTTGCGCTCGGCATCGGCAATTCGGTGGTGATCGACCTGCCGCGCGACATCAAGGATGTGCTGGTCGCCGATCCCAAGATTGCCAACGCCGTCATCCGCTCGGCCCAGCGCGCCTATATTATCGGTGCCACGGTCGGGCAGACCAACATCGTTTTCTTCGATTCGTCCGGCCAGCAAATCGCGGCCTACGACATCGCCGTCAAACGGGATCTCAACGGCATGCGCGCCGCGCTGAAACAGGCGCTGCCGAACGCCGATATCCAGATCGAAGGCGTCGGCGACGGCGTGATGCTGTCCGGCTCGGCCGCGAGCCCGATTGAGGCGCAACAGGCCGGCGATCTCGCCGCACGGCTGGCGGGCGGCGCCGACAAGGTCGTCAACTCCATTGCGGTCCGGGGCCGCGATCAGGTGATGCTGAAGGTGACGGTCGCCGAAGTCGCGCGATCGATCATCAAGCAGATGGGCGTCGACCTCTCAGGCAGCCTGAACTACGGCACCTCGGCCGTGACCTTCAACAACGCCAACCCGTTCACCGCAACTGGTCAGGCGATCACCAGCAACAGCATTGTAGGCTCGTTCGGCTCTACCCCATCGGTCCAGGCGACGATCCGCGCGATGGAAAGTGCGGGCGTGGTACGAACGCTGGCGGAACCGAATCTGACGGCCATTTCCGGCGAGTCCGCGACCTTCATCGCCGGCGGCGAATTTCCGATTCCAACCGGCGTGACCTGCCAAACGACGGCCGCGGGTTCTGTCGGGCAATGCGCACCTTCGATCGCCTTCAAGAAGTTCGGCATTTCACTCAACTTCACGCCGATCGTGCTCACGGAAGGCCGGATCAGCCTGAGGGTGATGACGGAAGTCTCCGAAGTCTCGAACGATAACTCGATCACCATCACCGGCATCTCGGTGCCCTCGGTCAAGACCCGCCGCGCCGAGACGACGCTGGAGATTCCCTCGGGCGGATCGATGGCGATGGCCGGCCTGATCCAGGATCAGACCAAACAGGCGATCAACGGACTGCCCGGCCTGTCAACCTTGCCTGTTCTGGGCGCGCTGTTCCGCAGCCGGGACTACCAGAACAACCAGACCGAGCTGATGGTGCTGGTGACGCCCTATATCGTTCGGGCCGTCGCGCAGAAGGACCTGTCGCGTCCCGATGACGGGTTCGCCTCGGCTGCGGATCCGCAGGCGGATCTGCTCGGCAGCATCAATCGCATCTATGGCGTTCCGGGTCACACCGAGCCGGCGCGGAATTATCGCGGCACCTACGGCTTTATCACGGACTGAGGCGGGACGAGGACGAAAACGATGACAGCCAACTTACCCGTCGATCGCAAGCGTGCCTTCCGGATTGCGGGAGCGCTTGTCGGTCTTGCCGTCGTGCTGGGCGCCTGCACGCATACCGACGAGGCGACGACGGCGAGCGTTCCCGACGACTATCGTCTGCGTCATCCGATCGCGATCCAGGAAACCGAACGCTCCGTCGTCATCTTCGTCGGCCATGCACGTGGCGGTCTTTCTGCCATGCAGCGCGCCGACGTGATGGGACTGGCCCAGATCTGGCTTCAGGAGGGAACCGGCGCGATTACCGCCGATATGCCGGTCGGCACGCCCAACGCCCACGCCGCCGCGGATTCGCTCCATGAAATTCAGGCGCTGCTCTCGGCCGCCGGCGTGCCGCCGCGCGGGATCGTCGTGCGCAATTACCATCCGGATGACCCGCGCCAGATGGCAACGATACGATTGAACTATCCGAAGATTTCGGCGGTTGCCGGGCCTTGCGGACTGTGGCCGGAAGATCTCGGGCCCTCGATCAAGGACAAGAGTTATCTCGAAAACAAACCGTATTACAATTTCGGATGTGCCTATCAACGCAACATGGCCGCGATGATCGACAATCCGTCGGACCTCGTGCAACCGCGGCCCGAAACCCCTGCCTACACGATGCGGCGCACCGAAGGCTTCGAGAAATATCGCAAGGGCAACACGACCACGACCACCTATCCCGAAGCCGACAAGGCTAAACTCAGCGACACAGGCAAATGATCAACTACGCCCGCCAAAATACCGGAGAGCAGCCGGACGCGACACCGCCGGCCACGGACGATCATATCGCCCCTGCCCCGCGTGTGTCTGTGCAGGCCTTCTGCGAGACGGTGGAGACCGCTGCCGCGGTACAGTCGGCGGGCGCGGACCGCCGTCTCGACAAGGCCCATCTCAAGATTCAAATGGGCGGCATGGCGGCCGCCATCGAGGCCTATCGCACCGCGCCGACCCCGAACGTGATCATTCTCGAGACCGAAGGCCGCAACGATATCCTTGCGGGCCTCGACCAACTCGCGACCGTGTGCGATTCCGGAACCCGCGTCGTCGTGATCGGCCGTATCAATGACGTCACGCTCTACCGTGAACTGGTGCGCCGCGGCGTCAGCGACTATGTGATTGCGCCGGTCAGCGCCATCGAAGTCGTGCGCTCGATCTGTGGCCTGTTTTCATCGTCCGAAGCCAAGGCCGTCGGCCGGATTATCGCCGTCGTCGGGGCAAAAGGCGGCGTCGGTGCATCCACCATCGCCCACAACGTGGCCTGGGCCATCGCGCGCGACCTCGCGCTGGATTCCGTGGTAGCCGATCTCGACCTCGCGTTCGGCACCGCCGGCCTCGACTACAATCAGGATCCTCCGCAAGGGATCGCCGATGCGGTGTTTTCGCCCGACCGCATCGATACCGCGTTCATGGACCGCCTGTTGTCGAAATGCACCGACCATCTCAGCCTGCTGGCGGCACCGGCGACGCTCGATCGGGTCTACGATTTCGGTGCCGACGCCTTCGACTCGATCTTCGATACGCTTCGCACCACGATGCCATGCATCGTGCTCGACGTTCCCCATCAATGGTCGGGGTGGACCAAGCGCGCGCTGGTGGCGGCCGACGATATTCTGATCGTCGCGGCGCCCGATCTGGCCAACCTGCGTAACACCAAGAACATTTTCGACCTGCTGAAGGCATCGCGGCCCAACGACCGGCTGCCGCTGTACTGTCTCAACCAGGTCGGCGTGCCGAAACGGCCGGAAATCAACGCCGTCGAGTTCGCCAAGGCGATCGAAGGTCCGCCGATTGTCGCCATTCCGTTCGAGCCGCAGATATTCGGCTCGGCAGCCAACAACGGCCAGATGATCGCGGAAATCTCCGCCGGCCATCGCACCACCGAGATGTTTCTGCAGATCGCGCAGCGGCTGACAGGCCGCGGCGAAGCCAAAAAGCCGCGAGGGTCGCTCCTGTCGCCCCTGATCGATAAGTTGCGGGGAAGATAACTACCCCGCGTGGAGTACTGTCGTGTTTGGTAAGCGTAGCGGAACAGATGGCGATTCGCGGGCCGCAAAGCCCGCCGCGGCCGTGCCGGAAGCATCTTCCAGCGCGCCTGCCGTTGCGCGCAGCGCATCGCCACCCACCGTTCCCTCGCCGCCGCTGTCGCCGGCCAAATCTGCGCCGCCGGCGCCGACCATCGAAGCCCGCCGCTCGGACAGCTATTATCAGGTCAAAGCGACGATCTTCGGCGCCCTGATCGAAGCGATCGATCTCGCCCAGCTCGCCAAACTCGACAGCGAATCGGCGCGCGAGGAAATTCGCGACATCGTCAATGAGATCATCGCGATCAAGAATATCGTGATGTCGATCGCCGAGCAGGAAGAGCTGCTCGACGACATCTGCAACGACGTTCTTGGATATGGTCCG
>NZ_JBEKCZ010000291.1:0-8480 GCF_050014615.1 Bradyrhizobium sp.
TCTCGTCATTTTCGACTGCGACGGCGTGCTGGTCGACAGCGAAGTGATTTCGTGCCGCGCCCATGCGGAAGTGCTGACCCGCCACGGCTACCCGATCTCGGTCGAACAGGTATTCGATCGCTTCCTCGGCCGGTCCTCACGCCAGGCGCATCTTGAAGTCGAAGCCGAACTGGGCCGCCGCCTGCCTGACGACTTCCACAGCCAATTGCAGGACGAGCTGTTTCAGTCCTTTGCGGCCACGCTGGAACCGATTCCCCACATCGGTCAGGCACTCGCGGCGATCGCCCAACCGGTCTGCGTGGCCTCGAGCGGCTCGCACGAGCGCATGCGCGTCAGCCTCGGCCGGGTCGGGCTTTACGACCAATTTGCACCCCATATTTTCTCCGCCTCACAGGTCGAGCACGGCAAGCCTGCGCCCGATCTGTTTCAGTTCGCGGCCGCGCAAATGACCACACCTGCGGAACGATGCCTGGTGATCGAAGACAGTATCGCCGGCATCACCGCCGCGCGGGCCGCCGGGATGACCGTTTTTGGCTTCCACGGCGGCAGCCATTGCCATCAGGGTTACGGCGATACGCTGCGGGCTGCCGGGGCGGCGGTGACATTTGACGATATGCGGCAATTGCCCGGGCTGATTGGACGGATTGGAGCACATTAGAGCCCATCATTCCGGGATGGTCCGCAGGACCAGACCCGGAATCTCGGGATTCCGGGTTCGATGCTGGCGCATCGCCCCGGAATGACAGCTACTGACGCTGGATTTCCCGCGCTTTAGCCTATAATTGAGCCCCAACGCCGCAATGGCGCCATTTCAGCCCAGCATTCAGGTTCCATGAATCCGCCGCGCAAGCTGCACATCAAGTCATATGGTTGTCAGATGAACGTCTACGATGCGCAGCGCATGGTGGATACGCTGGCGCCGGAGGGCTTTGTCGAGACCGCAAGCGTGGATGATGCGGATCTGGTGATTCTCAACACCTGCCACATCCGCGAAAAGGCCTCCGAGAAGGTTTATTCCGAACTCGGGCGGCTGCGTGCTGTCAAAGACGAGGCGGCCCGCAACGGCAGGACCATGAGCATCGCGGTGGCCGGCTGCGTCGCGCAGGCCGAAGGCAACGAGATCATCCGCCGCGCGCCGGTGGTCGATGTCGTGGTCGGCCCGCAAAGTTATCACCATTTGCCGCAACTGCTCGCCCGCGCCAGAAGCCATGGCCGCGCGCTGGAGACGGAGTTCCCGGTCGAGGACAAGTTCGGATTCCTGGCCCCGCCGAAACCGGAAGCGATCCGCGCGCGCGGAATTTCGTCCTTCGTGACGGTGCAGGAAGGCTGCGATAAATTCTGCACGTTCTGCGTCGTGCCCTATACGCGTGGCTCCGAAGTGTCGCGGCCGGCCGCAAGGATCGTCGACGACGTCAAGCGGCTCGCTGACAATGGCGTGCGCGAGATCACCCTGATCGGTCAGAACGTCAACGCCTATCACGGCGAGGGACCGGACGGACGGATCTGGCCGCTCGGCACCCTCTTGCGTCATCTCGCCGGGATTCCCGGCATCGTTCGCCTGCGCTACTCGACCAGCCACCCCCGCGATGTCGACGAGACGCTGATCGAAGCGCATCGCGATCTGGCGGCGCTGATGCCATTCGTGCATTTGCCGGTGCAGTCCGGCTCCGACCGCCTTCTTGCCGTCATGAACCGCCGCCATACCGCCGATGATTACCGGCGCGTCATCGACCGGTTTCGCGCTGTGCGCCAAGATATTGCATTTTCATCGGATTTTATCGTGGGTTTCCCTGGGGAGACCGAGGAAGATTTTCTGGCCACCCTCGCGCTGGTCACACAAATCGGATACGCTGGCGCTTATTCGTTCAAATATTCGCCGCGGCCCGGCACGCCGGCGGCGGACATGCGGGAGACGGTGTCAGCGGCTGAAATGGACGAGCGATTGGTGCGGCTTCAGGAATTGATCGACAGCCAGCAATCGGCCTTCAACAAGGCCATGATTGGCAACACCGTCGATGTGCTGTTCGAACGCGCCGCCCGCAACCCCGGCCAGATCGTCGGCCGCACCGCCTATCTGCAGCCCGCGCATGTGATGGCATCTCCAGATATCATCGGACAGGTCCTGCCGGTGCGAATCGAAAGCCTCGAGCGCTACAGCCTGCTCGGTGAACTCGCGGCCGCTTCGCATGCGCAGCCCGCTTTGTCGCGCATGACGTCCTCTCACATAACGCCCTCTCAAATAACCCCCTTTCAAATCACAACGGGAGCCTGAACCCTTGCCAAAAAGCGCATCGGATTCGCCTTCGCTCGCTCCCAGCCGCAAACTCGACCGCGACCTGCCTATCCCGCCCGAAACCCAGGTGGTCATCGACTTCGATGACAATCGCGCGGCCTCGGGCCTGGTCGGACCCTACGGACAAAATCTGGCGCTGATCGAACGCCGGCTCGGCGTCGTGGTGGATTCGCGCGGCAATCACATCACCATTGCCGGATCGCGCGATGGCTGTGACGCCGCACGGCGGGTGCTGGAAACGCTGTATGCCCAGGCGATCCAGGGGCAGGAACTGGCGCAGGGCGACGTCGAAGGCGCGATCCGCGCCGTGATCGCGCAGGGCTCGTTGTTCGAATTCGACGCCAAGACCGTCAAATCGTCGTTCGAGACCATCAACCTGCGCAAGCGCCCGGTGCGGGCGCGCACCGCCGCCCAGGACTCCTATATCCGCGCGCTCAAGCGCCACGAACTGGTATTCGGCATCGGTCCGGCGGGTACCGGCAAGACCTGGCTCGCGGTGGCGCAGGCCGCGCAATTGTTCGAACGCAAGGAAGTCGATCGCATCATCCTGTCGCGGCCCGCGGTCGAAGCCGGCGAGCGGCTCGGCTTCCTGCCCGGCGATCTGCGCGAGAAGGTCGATCCCTATCTGCGGCCGATCTATGATGCGCTGTACGACCTGATGGATTCGCGGATCGTCGAGCGCGCGCTGCAAACCGGCGAAATCGAGATCGCGCCGCTGGCCTTCATGCGCGGCCGCACCCTGACCAATGCCGCCATCATTCTGGACGAGGCGCAAAACACCACCTCGATGCAGATGAAGATGTTCCTGACGCGGCTTGGCGAAAACAGCCGCATGATCATCACCGGCGATCCCTCCCAGGTCGACCTGCCGAACGGCCAGACCTCGGGTCTCGCCGAAGCCGCAAGATTGCTCGATGGCGTCGAGGGCATCTCCCAGGTGAGATTCACGGCCGAGGACGTGATCCGCCACGAACTGGTGGCGCGGATCGTCGCGGCCTATGAAGGATTGCCGCAGCGGCCGGCAACCAGCAGGCCTTGATGCCAAAATCTGCCGCCGAACGCGCGCCGGGGGCGAATTCCCGTCGCAACAGAAATCCCGGACCGATGGCACCGTTTGCCCTTCCCATCACCGAAGTTCTCGTTGTCGCCGACGTCTGGCAGGCCGAGCCAGACGCCGAGACCGTGATCCACCGCGCCATCACGGCCGCGGCGGAATTCGTCAATGCTGACATCGGAGAGGCCGAGCTCGCGGTGATGCTGACCGACGATGCCGGCATTCGTACGCTGAACAGCAACTGGCGCGGCATCGACAAGCCGACCAACGTGCTGTCGTTTCCGGCGTTGCCGCCGAGCGGCCCGGGCGGTCCCGGCGATGCGCCGCGCATGCTCGGCGACATCGCCATCGCCTATCAAACCACGCGCCAGGAAGCCGACGACGAACAAAAGCCGTTCGATCATCATCTCAGCCATCTGGCGATCCATGGTTTCCTGCATTTGATCGGTTACGATCACGAACAAGACGACGACGCCGAGGCTATGGAAACGCTCGAGCGGGAGATCCTGGCGCAACTCGGCATTCCCGATCCGTATACCGATCGCGAGCGGACGGACTGAGATGGTGGATTCCGAACCGACCCATGACAATCCGCGCAACACGCGCAACCTGCCGGCAGTGGTGCAGGAAGGCGAAGTCATGCGCCCGGCCGCGGAAAACTGGCTGACCCGCGCGATCCGCACGCTGTTCGGATGGAAGCCGGGATCGGTCCGCGACGACCTGCAGGTCGTGCTCGATGCCTCCACACCGGACGAAGTCGGCTTTTCCGCCATCGAGCGCACCATGCTGCGCAACATCCTCGGCCTGCATGAACGGCGCATCGCCGACGTGATGATCCATCGCGCCGATATCGTCGCGGTCAAGCGCGACATTCCGCTCGGCGAATTGATGAGCCTGTTCGAAAGTGCCGCGCATTCGCGCCTGGTGGTCTACAACGAAACCCTCGATGACCCCGAAGGCATCGTCCACATCCGCGATCTCCTGGCCTTCATGACCGCCAGGGCGCGCCTGCCCGAAGCCGGCAAGGCCAAGCGCAAGAAACCATTGCCCGCGGGCCTCGATCTGCGCGCGGTCGATCTGGCGCTGCCGCTCGCGGACGCCAACATCATCCGCAAGCTGCTGTTTGTGCCGCCATCGATGCGGGCGATCGATCTGCTGGCGCAGATGCAGGCCTCGCGCATCCATCTGGCACTGGTGGTGGACGAATATGGCGGCACCGACGGCCTGGTCTCGATCGAGGACATCGTCGAGCAGATCGTCGGCGAGATCGACGACGAACACGACAGCGACGAGCCGCCGGCGATCGTGCGGCAGGCGGACAATTCCTTCATCGCCGATGCCCGCGCCAGCCTCGATGACGTCCGCTCCGTGATCGGCGAGGAGTTCGTTACCGGCGAAGCCGGCGAGGAAGTCGAGACGCTGGGCGGCTATCTCGTGACCCATGTCGGCCGGTTGCCGGTGCGCGGCGAAGTCATCTCGGGGCCCGGCAATTTCGAAATCGAGGTGCTCGATGCCGATCCGCGGCGCGTCAAGCGGCTGCGCATCGGAACCCGCAAGGAACGCTCGGCGGTGCGCGCGCAACGCGAGAGCCGCCGCCGCGAAGCCGCGAGCGAGGCGGGCTCCGCGCAAGCCAACGACAATGCGAACCCGTCCGGCGATGGAGCGGGTTCGCCGTGACGCTCACTGGCAACCTCCGCGCGGCCGGTCTCGCCATCATCCTGTCCTGGGGATGGAAGCGCGCCGCCATTGCGCTCGTCGCCGGCGCGCTGTCGGCGCTGGCGATGGCGCCGTTCAATGCCTGGCCGGTGCTGTTCCTGACGTTTCCGGTGGCGGTCTGGCTGATCGATGGCGCCGGCGCCGGGCGCCTGGGCGGCATCCCGGCAGCGGCGATGGCCGGCTGGTGGTTTGGCCTCGGCTATTTCGTGCCGGGGCTGTACTGGATCGGCTACGCGTTCCTTGTCGATGCATCCACCTTCGCATGGTTGCTGCCGTTCGCGATATTGGGCCTGCCGGCCTATCTGGCGCTGTTCACCGCCTTGGGCTTTGCGCTGGCGCGTCTGATCTGGACCCGGGACGCTTCGCGGGTGATCGCCCTTGCGGCAAGTCTGACACTGGGCGAATGGCTGCGCGGCCATGTGCTCACGGGCTTTCCATGGAACACGTTCGGCTACGCCCTGACCGAGCCGCTGGCGCTGGCGCAGACGGCGTCGCTGATCGGCCTGTGGGGCCTGACATTTCTGGCGGTGGCGATCTTCGCAAGCCCGGCGGTGCTGATCGATGGACGTTCGCGCGGACGCAAGCCGTGGATCGCGCCTGTCATCGCGGTGTCGTTGCTCATCGCGATGGGAATTTTCGGCGCCGTTCGCCTGAGCCTGCATCCGACCACGATGGTTGCAAACGTCAAGCTGCGAATCATGCAGCCCAATCTGCAGCAGGACGTCAGGTTCAATTACTCCGCCAAGGCGGAGGTGATGCAAAAATATCTGACGTTGTCGGATCGCGCCTCCGGGCCGCAATCGACCGGCGTGCGCGATGTCAGCATATTGATCTGGCCGGAATCGGCGTTCCCGTTTTTTCTGACGCGTGAAGCCGACGCCATGGCGCAGATCGCCGAGCTCTTGCCCAAGGGCACCGTCCTGATCACCGGGTCGGTGCGCGCACCCGATGTTCCCCCGGGCGTGCGGATCACCCGCGCCTACAATTCAATCTACGTGATCGACCACGACGGCAGCGTGCTGTCGATTTACGACAAGCTGCATCTGGTGCCATTCGGCGAATTTCTTCCGTTCCAGGACTGGTTGGAAAAAATCGGCCTGGAGCAGCTCACCAAGGTCCAGGGCGGATTTATTCCGGGCACAAGGCGGCGCACCATGGACATCCCGAATGCGCCGCGCGCGCTACCCCTGATCTGCTACGAAGCGATCTTTCCCGGTGACGTTGCGGAACGCGACGACCGTCCGGGCTGGATCGTCAACCTCACCAATGACGGCTGGTTCGGAATCTCGACCGGCCCGTATCAACATCTGCAGCAGGCACGCCTGCGTGCCATCGAGCAGGGGCTGCCCGTGGTTCGTGCTGCAAACACCGGCATTTCCGCGGTTATCGATCCGATCGGACGGTTTGTGGCACGGCTTGATCTCGGGCTCGAAGGCGTGCTCGATTCCCCATTGCCGTCAGCGATCCCGCCGACAATCTATTCGCGTGTCGGCGATATTCCCGCCGCCATCATCATCGCCGCCGCCCTGGTGTTCGTGATCAGGCGCCGCGTCGCGAAGCGAACTGCCTGACGGCCAACTACGGAAATCCACTAGTTGACAGACCGGCTGCGCCATTCGCATTCTGCGCAGCAAGATTGCTCAAGAATAGACCCGTCAGTATATTGCTCAAATTGTCTGCATTGATTCTTCATCGGCCCTCCGAACAGGATTTGACGGCCTTGCTGCCTGAGGCATACTTCGCTTTCGTTTTGCTTCATCCCACAAACATAGTCCCGAGGAGTGTTGGCGATGTCGACCAAAGCGCCCAATCCTGTTGACAAATATGTCGGCAGTCGTGTGCGCATGCGCCGCATCATGCTGGGCATGAGTCAGGAAAAGCTCGGCGAGGCGCTGGGCCTTACATTCCAGCAGGTTCAGAAATACGAGAAGGGCACCAACCGGGTCGGGGCAAGCCGCATTCAGCAGATCTCCGAAATACTCCAGGTGCCGGTATCGTTCCTGTTCGAGGGAGGACCGAGCGGCATCATCAGCGCCGAAGGCTTCACCGAAGGAACCTCGCCGGCTTACGTGTCCGACTTCCTGGCGACATCGGAGGGTTTGGCGCTCACCCGCGCGTTCACGCGCATCTCCGATGCCAAGCTTCGACGCAGCATTGTCGATCTGGTCGAACAGATCGCCGCGCGCGAAGGACCTGACAAGCGCTGAGCCAGATCGTTTAAGTTTGAGATAGCTTGAAATCTGCAATAGCCTGAAATCTGCAATATGTCGTCGTTCCCCGACGTGCTATGGCGCGTCTGAGGGCTCGAGTGAAACGAGCGAACCCTCAAATGACAGCTCTCGTATTCAAGCCAACAGCATGCTGACGACAACCAACAGATTCGATCCGCGATGAGTGCCGCGATCCGTGATCCCGAGTATCGCGATACATCCCCCAACGATGCTGCCGCGGTTCACCCGCATGGCTCATTCTTCGGCCGGCGCAAAGGTCACCGGCTGCGCTCGCACCAGTCCGACCTGATCGCGCACCTGCTGCCGCGGCTTGCGCTGGAAATCGGCAGCTCGCATCCGCCCAGTCTCGCCGGGCTGTTCGATGCGCCGGTCGACGATATCAGACTCGAAATCGGATTCGGCGGCGGCGAACACCTGATCGCAGAGGCGCGCGCCTTTCCAGCGACCGGTTTCGTCGGCTGCGAGCCCTATGTCAACGGCATGGCCAAAATTCTGGCGCAGATCGAGGCCCACAGCATCGGCAACATCCGGCTGTTCGCGGGCGACGCCGCCGAATTGCTGGCATGGGCGCCGCCGCAATCGCTGGCGCGAATCGATCTGATCCATCCCGACCCATGGCCGAAACGGCGACACTGGAAGCGGCGCTTCGTGCAGGACGCGACCATCTCGGCCATGGCGCATGTTCTCAAGCCCGGCGGCGAATTCCGCTTCGTCAGCGATATCAGCGATTATTGCGCATGGACGCTGGCCCATCTTTCGCGCTCGCCCGATTTCGTCTGGACCGCGGAGAAGGCCGATGACTGGCGTCTGCCCTGGACCGATTACACGATGACGCGATACGGCCGCAAAGCCGAGCGCGAAGGCCGGCGCGCGGCGTATCTGCGGTTTCGCAGGATCGGCTAGAGCATGATCCGGAAAAGTGGGAACCGGTTTTCCCTCGCGACAAACGCCAGAGGCGTTTGCGCGCAGATCATGCTCAAACCAGAAGATCGACGACGAGCATGATTCAACTCAGTTGAATCATGCTCTAGCCGGCAATGCCCGCTTGGAGTCACGCCGACTGACGGGTCTGCCAGAAGTTCACCACCCGCTCCGCGGTCACGGGCATCAGGCGGGCGAAATTCACCCGCACATGCTCGATGTCTGTCGGCGACGGCACCCGGGCTGGACCCAGCCGCAGCAGGAT
>NZ_JBEKCZ010000292.1:0-4947 GCF_050014615.1 Bradyrhizobium sp.
GAGCGGATCTGGAACAATCTGATCAAATATCAATTCGAGGGCGGGCTCTATCCGGTCAACGGCAAACGCGAAACCATCTGGGGCGTTCCCTGCTACAAGGATTTTGCCAGCCTGCCGGACAAACCCGATCACGTGCTGGTGCTGGTGCCGGCGCGTTTCGCGGTGCAGGTGATCCGGGACGCCGCGGCGGCCGGCGCCCGCTCGGCCACGATCGTAACTTCCGGCTTCAGCGAATTGCAGGACGATGAAAGCCAGAGGCTCGCCGCCGAGCTGCAGCAGGCGATCCGGGAAACCGGCCTCGCCGTCACCGGCCCGAATTGTCTCGGCAATCTGAGTGCCGGCGAAAAACTGTTCACAAACATCGACGACCGCGTGGTCACGATGGAGGCCGGCCCGGTCGCGATCGCCGGTCAATCCGGGGCCATCGTGATGGCGATCCGCCAGGCGCTGGAAGATCGCGGCGTCGGCGTCGGCTACATGGTCACGACCGGAAATGAGGCCGGACTCGAGACACCCGATCTGATAACCTATTTCGCGGCCGATCCCTCGATCCGCGTGATCGTGGTCTATCTCGAGGGCGTGCGCAACACCAAGGTATTCCGTTCAGCCTGCAAGGCCGCCCGCGCGGCCGGCAAACCGGTGATCGCGCTCAAGCTCGGTGCATCCGAAGGCGGACGCGCCGCTGCCATGGCGCATACCGGCGCGCTGGCCGGCTCGATCGAAACCTTCGACGCCATTTCGACCCGGGAGGGCGTGATCCGCGCGCGAGGCCTGGATGAGTTGATCGAAACCACCGAATGCTTTGTCCATGCCGATCCGCCGAAGGGTAATCGCCTCGCCGCGGTCACGCTGTCGGGCGGCAAGCGCGGGCTTTTGATCGACGCGTTTTCAGCGGCGGGCCTGAATTTTGCCAGGTTGAGCCAGAATGCAAACGACAAACTCGCAAAAATGCTGGGTCCGGGCAGCATCGTCGGAAACCCGCTCGACGCGGGATTCGCCGCCGTGGTCGATCCCTCGGTCTACATGCAGTCGATCAAGATCATGATCGACGATCCCGATACCGACATTGTCATCATCGACTCCGAATTGCCGAAGGCGCCGCATGAACTGCGCGAACGGAATTTGCGTATCGTCAATGAAATGGCCGGCAAGGCCAGCAAGCCCGTCCTCTACATCTCGACGATGTCGATCGGCTTTACGGAATTCACCAAGGGCTTGCGGAAATCGCTGCCGCATATCGCCGTGATGCAAGGCCTGGATCGGGCGGTGGGCGCGATCAAGGCCCTGATTGAATATGCCTCGCTGCGCAAGGAAGTGCCTGACATCGTCTCGAGTTCCTCGGCGTCGGCACGCGCGACCCTCGCGAAGACGCTCAAGCATGCCAGGGGTCCGGCACTCGACGAGGTCGCGTCAAAGAAATTGCTCAGGGCCTATGGCATCCCGGTGTCGAAGGAAGAGATCGCGCAGACGGTGACCGATGCCGTGAAGATCGCCAAAAAAATCGGCTTTCCTGTTGTCGCCAAGGTTGTCAGCGCGGAGATTCTGCACAAATCCGATATCGGGGGCGTGGTGCTGAACATCAACACCGCGGCCGAGGTCAGGAAAGCCTTCAACGACATTACCGCGCGGGTGAAGAAGCTGAAGCACAAGCCGAAGCTCGAGGGCATCCTGATCGCACAGCAGGTCAAGGCCGAGCTCGAACTTGTCATCGGCGCCGCGCTCGATGCCGAGATGGGGCCGGTTGTGCTGTTCGGAACCGGCGGCGTCGATATCGAACTGATGAAGGATGTCGCGCTGGCCGGCGCTCCGCTCGATGCGGCGGAGGCAAAAGAGCTGATCGGCCGGACCAAGGCCGGCGTGAAGCTCAGGGGTTATCGCGGCAAGCCCGCGCTGCACGAAACCTCGGCGGTGAAGGCGCTGGTCGGCCTGTCCAATTTGATGGCCGACGCCGGCAGCCGCATCGCCTCGATCGACGTCAATCCGTTTCTGATCAATGCCAGGACCGGCGTTGCCGTCGATGCTCTGATTGTCCTCAACAACGCCGAGGCCGAAAGCGCCGCGGGCCATTGATGATTGATTCAAGCCACAAGGGGCAACCGATGAGATTTGCTTGGGGCATGCTGGCGATCGTTAGCGTAATGGTCTGCGGGGCCGCGATGGCGCAAGCTCCAAACGCGGATGCCCCGTCGTCGGCGTCGCCGGGTTCGTTTCCGGCATGGGCTTATCCATGGGCGCCGGATTTCAAGTCTGCACCCGATGACGGCGTTCCACGGCACGTTCCCGACAGCACGGCCGCCTTCACCATCACGCAGGAACGCGATCTTTTCTTCGCGCCTGATTGGCATCCCGGCGATCATCCCGCCATGCCGGATGTCGTCGCGCACGGCAGACCGCCTGACGTGCGGGCCTGCGGCTCATGTCATCGTGCGGAGGGCACTGGCGGTCCGGAGAACGCCAGTCTGGCCGGACTTCCCGCCGCCTATATCGCCCAACAGATGGCCGACTACAAAAGTGGCGCGCGAAAATTCGCGGGCCCGCAGCGAAGTCCGGTCCTGCTGATGACCGCGATTGCCAAAGCCGCCAGCGATGCCGAGATAAAGGCCGCCGCAGCCTATTTCTCGTCGCTCAAGCCCAAATCCGTGATCAAGGTTGTCGAAACCGACACGGTCCCGACGACGCAGATTGCCCGTGTGTTCTACATGCTCCTGAACAATGGCGGCACGGAACCGATCGGTGAACGTATCATCGAGGTCCCGGTCGACATGCAGCAATTCGAGCATCGCGACAGCCGTTCGCAGTTCATCGCGTATGTGCCAAAAGGCAGCATCGCCAAGGGCGAGGCCTTGGCCAAGACTGGGGCGGCCAAGACTGGCGGGGCTGGCATCACCACGCCTTGCGCGGGCTGCCATGGCCCGGACCTCAGGGGCCTTGCACCCATTCCCGGAATTGCCGGACGTTCGCCGAGCTATCTGGTGCGTCAGATCTACGACTTCCAGCAGCATGCACGGGCCGGAAGTGCAGGCGCCATGATGGTGCCCGTGGTCGAAAAGCTCTCGCATGCCGACATGATTTCGCTCGCGGCCTACGTTTCGTCCTTGCAGCCCTGACCGGCGGCGTCAGGTAACGGGATCGGGAGTAACGCCGGGGCGCCGCTCGCCGGCCTTTCGCCCGTTTTGCTTTGCCGGTACAATCGGGCAATGACGAACGGCGCTGGCCCTTTCAAGCCAGCCCGTCGCAGCCGGATTCCGGAATGAAGGCACGGGCCAGCAACCTGATGATCGGATCCACGACGCTTGCGGTCATCGCCGCGGCGTTTATAGGCATGCTCGGGTTCCGGAAAATCCACAGCATCCAGCAACGCGGGCCGCTGCGCATCGTTTTCCAGGGCTCCGCCAGCGGCCTGCACAACGGCGGCAATGTGAATTTCGACGGGGTTCAGATCGGGGAGATATTGTCCCTCAAGCTGGACAACCCCCGCAAGATTGTCGCCCTTGTCAGGGTCGATAACAGCGCCCCGATCCGCAAGGACACGATTGTGGGGCTGGAATTCCAGGGCCTCACCGGCATAGCGGCGATATCGCTGACCGGCGGCGCGGCGGCCGCCCCTCCAGTGCCGCTGGACGAGGACGGCGTTCCGACCCTGACCGCCGATCTGAGCGAGACACAGTCGATCCGCGATACCTTGCACAATGTCGACCGGATCCTCGTCAGCAACCAGACCGTCCTGAAGGATGCGCTGCTGTCGTTCGAGACCTATACCGCGACTTTGGCAGGCAGCGGCGAGGCGATCGATGACGTCATGCGCAAGGCCACGGGTGCCTTCGACGGCGTCGAAAGCGCCCTGGCCAAGGTCGATAATGTCATCCCGGGTCTTGCGAACGGAAGCGACGGCGAATTGTTTCAGAAGGTGAAGTCGATTCGCGAACTGGCCGAGAGCTTCAACAAGCGTTCGGGTGCGTTGATGGAGGAAGGGCGCCGCTCGCTGCTCGATATCAGCGAGGCGGCCGTCAAAGTGACCCGCAAGTTCGACCCGCAGGCCGTCAGCGGCGATAGTCCCTCCCCGCCGAGGAAGCCGGCCCAAAAGCGGCAATAGAGTGTGCCACGCTGCGGTGGAGGCGGAGATCAGTGGCTGATCATCCATGGACGCGCGGTCGGAAAACTCTTTCCACCGCTCCTGGTTTTCGTCACCAGGCGGGACGGCTTGGTTGAACAACATCCGCAACCCGCCCCATGCGACGCCTTGTATTCGCCGACGGTCTTGGGCGCGTTGGCGCTGCGCTCATTGGTGGCGTGGGCCTTGCGCTTGTCCGAAGGCATGCAGAAGAAATTCGGCGCCGTCAGGATCACGCGCGGCGATTCACCTTCGCATTGCGGACAATCCTGCGGCGCGTCACATTCCGCCATCGGCCGCATATCCGTGAACGGACCGCAATCATTGCAGAGATACTCGTAGACCGGCATTTCATTCCCTCGCGCGCTTCACGCCCCCAAACTTCGCAACGGCGGATGCGAGACGGCAGACACCTGCCGCCCCGCATGCCGTCGCGCGGGAGCTTATTTATCCTGTGACAGCGGCATCTGGATGTCGCCCTTGATGTGTTTGATCGGTCCGGCCGACGACGGCATGATGTCGAAGTCGAAGATCTCCGTCGGCAGCCACAGCGTCGCGCACGCGTTCGGCACGTCGACCACGCCGGAGATGTGACCCTGGCACGGCGCCGTTCCCAAAATCGAATAGGCCTGGGCGCCGGAATAGCCGAACTTCTTGAGATACTCGATCGCGTTCAGGCAGGCCTGCCGGTACGCAATGTGCACATCGAGGTAGTGCTGCTTGCCCTGCTCGTCGACCGAGATACCTTCGAAGATCAGGTAGTCCTTGTAATTCGGCGTGATCGGCGACGGCTTGAAGACGGGATTCTTGATGCCGTATTTCGCAACGCCGTCCTT
>NZ_JBEKCZ010000293.1:0-5112 GCF_050014615.1 Bradyrhizobium sp.
GGCGCGCAACCGTTTGATGGCGCGGGGGGCGCGGTTTGGGCCGCTGGCGTCGCCGTCATAGGGGGCGCCTGCGCATGGGCGCCGCCGGAGGCCGCCATCAGCGCGTAAGAGAAAAGGGCTACGTATTTCGTTCGCATGCGGGGCAACTATTCGCGCGCACGGAGGTTCCGCGAAGAATGCAGAGTTTTCAGGCCTTGCGGTAACGGATCAGCGAGAAATGCCCCATTGGCGGCATCGGCCGGCGCTCGGTCAGGCTGTCACCGCCGTGGCTGGCGGCCCAGTCGGTCAGACGCGCCCATGGAAATTCCGGACGCCAGCCGAGCCGGCGGGCCAGCGGCGCGAACGCCAGTTCGAAGACGCGGCGCGGCCCGCTTTCGGCGCCGATGTGATTGACCAGTATCAGTTCACCGCCAGGCTTCAGCACGCGGATGAAATCATCGAGCGTGGCTTCGGGATCCGGCACCGCGGTGATGACGTATTGCGCCACCACCGCGTCGAAAAACGAATCCGCGAACGCCAGATTCCTGGCGTCCATCACCGCGAGGGTTTCGACATTGGAAAGACCGAGCGCCCGCACCCGGCCTTGCGCCTTGCGCAGCATCGGTTCGGAAATATCGACGCCGCATAGTTTCGTGGTGCGCGAATAATCCGACAGCGACAATCCGGTGCCGACACCGACATCGAGAATCCGTCCGCCGATCCTGTCGGCCTCGGCGATGGTCGACTGGCGGCCGTGGTCGAACACCTTGCCGAATACCAGATCGTAGACCGGCGCCCAGCGCCCATAAGCCTTTGCGACCCCCGCGCGGTCGATATCTGACGCCATGCCCCCGCCTTCGAAATGATTATCCGCGCATCGCCTCGATCAGCGGCCGCGGTACGGCGGTTTGCCTCGCCGCGGCTTGAGCCGTCACACGCCTGGCGGTGGCGCTCTGGATGAAACCGCCGCCGAGCACGCGCGCCTGGCCGGAGGGGGCATCGTAGAACACACAGGCCTGCCCCGGCGATACGCCCTCTTCGCCGGCGACCAGCTCGACTTCATAGCGGCCGTCGCCGGCCGCGCGCAGCCATGCCGGCTGCGGCGCGCGGGTCGAGCGCACCCGCACGAACATCTCCAGACCCTCGCCGACCGCGCGATCGATCGCGCCGTCGCCGATCCAGTTGACGTCGCGCAGCACGATGCGATCCATCCGCAGCGCCTCGCGCGGTCCCACCACGACGCGGCGGCTGGCGGCATCGAGCCGCACCACATACAGCGGCGCCGCCGAGGCGATGCCCAATCCGCGCCGCTGGCCGACGGTAAAGTGAACGATGCCCTGATGCCGGCCGATGATTCGGCCGTCGAGATCGACGATATCGCCGGGCTCGATCGCGTTCGGCCGCAGCCGGCCGATAATGTCGGTATAGCGCCCGGTGGGCACGAAGCAGATGTCCTGGCTGTCCTGCTTGTCGGCGACGTCGAGTTCGAAGCGCCGCGCCAGTTCGCGCGCCTGCGGCTTGGTCATGTCGCCGAGCGGAAAGCGCAGATAGTCGAGTTGTTCGCGGGTGGTCGCGAACAGGAAATAGCTCTGGTCGCGGTCGGCATCGGCAGCGCAGATCAGCGCGCGCGATCCGTCGCCGAGGCGGCGCGACGCGACGTAGTGGCCGGTGGCAAGTGCTGAGGCGCCGAGCTCGCGCGCGGTCTTGAGCAGGTCGCGAAACTTGATCGAGCGGTTGCACTCGATGCAGGGCACCGGCGTCTCGCCCGAGGCGTAGCTGTCGGCGAAATTGTCGATCACCGATTCCCGAAAGCGGCTTTCATAGTCCAGCACGTAATGCGGGATGCCGATCCGCTCGGCGACATTGCGCGCATCGTGGATGTCCTGCCCGGCGCAGCAGGCGCCCTTGCGATGGGTGGCGGCGCCATGATCGTAAAGCTGCAGCGTGATGCCGACGACATCGTAACCCTGCGACTTCAGCAGCGCGGCCGTCACCGAGGAATCGACGCCGCCGGACATGGCGACAACGACCCTGGTGTCCTGCGGACGGCCTTCAAGATCCAGACTGTTGAGCATGGTTCCGGTCATCGATGCGATCGCGCGCAGCGGATGCGTTGCGATCAGGAAACCGTCTTGCGGTCAGGGGGCTTCGCAACGTTTCCGTCAAAAGCGAACCCGCTCTGGCGGAGGCGGCTGAAAAGCTGCTCTTTAATATAGGCCGGTTTGGCGTGAGGCAATCGCGGTGACCTTATTTGCACGCTCACCTGATTTGCAGAGCACCCTGATTTAAACGCCGCCAACGGCAAATCTTGCCGCCGGGCAGAAAAGGGACCGCCGCCGCAACGTCAATGCCGCTCCGTCACAGTTATAAGCCATTGATATATTTATATATTTTTTGTGCGCCGGGAGTGGCCCGGTCCTTGCTGACCCCCTGGTCAGTCCATTGCGAGAGGCCGCCCCGTGTTGAGCGTCAATTCAGAAGCTGCGAACGTGTCTTTCCAGGGTGCCGCGCAATGGTCGACACGGTCCAACCAGTCGTCGGGCCAGTCGTCGGGAAACGACATTTTCGGGGCGCTGGTCGACAGCAACACGGCGAACGACGCCAGCAACGCGGCCTCAACGACTCAGCAGCCCCCCGCAGCATCCAACAACAATACGCCGCCGCCGGCCGACAATTCGGCGCCGCCGAACAATGCCGCCGCCAATCAGCCGGCCAACAACGATCCAAACAACAATAATAACAACAGCGACAATTCCGGACCGCCGTCCGACGCCAATGGCAACAATGGCAATGCCAACACGGCCAATACCAATACTGCCAACACCAATAGCGCGGCCAGCACGGGTGCGGGCCAGCAACCCACCGCAAGTTCCAATGCGCCGAAGACCGGCACCACGAAGTCAACGGCGAAGTCGACCACCGACGATACCTCCGCGGTCGATCCGACCCTCCTGGCCCAGCAGGCCGCACTTTCGGTGACGCCAACCCCGGTCGCGGTTGTGATCCCCGTCTCCACCCCCGTGACCCATGTTGCCGCGGCGACGCCGACGCCCAGTGGTGCCACCGCGCCGCTGGCAATCGCGGCGGCGGCTATCGCAGCCAGCTCACAGGCGGTCTCGGCGCAGGCAGCGTCATCGGCGCCAGTCAAGACCGATCCGACCGCGGCGGCCGCCACCATTGCGGCGGCGGCAACCCCCACACCCACCGCCACGGCGACTGCAAAGACCGCGGTTACAGCCGCGACCCAGACGGTCGTCACTCCGACGAACCAGCCGGCGCCCCCGGCCGATGCCGCGGCCTTGAACGCCGCGGCCTTGACCAGCACGGTTGCCGCGACCGCCCCGGTCGCAGCGAAGCCCACCTCCAAGACGACCTCGTCAACCGACGCGACGGAATCGACGACAGAGACCGCCCCGAACGGCCTGGCGCCACAGCCAGCCGGCGCGGGCAAACCGGACGCCGCGAACACCGCCGTTGATGCGGCGACCGCGGAGGCCGCCGCCGCCGCGGCATCCACATCGGCCGGCGCCGGATCGGCCCATGACCACGCATCGGTCGCCGGCACAGAACATGCGGTCACCGATACATCAAACACCAACGTTCAGACCGCGGCCGCGATCCAGCCACAGCTCAATGCCCCGGCAACGACTTCCGCGGCAACACTGACCGCCACGGCGGCGACCAATGCGCCGGTGCCGCTGAGCGGGCTCGCGGTCGAGATCGCGGCCTCGGTCAAGAGCGGCAAGAGCAGTTTCGAAGTCCGGCTCGATCCGGCCGATCTTGGCCGCATCGATGTCCGCATCGATATCGACAGCAACGGCCAGGTGACCTCGCATTTGACGGTCGAAAAGCCGGAAACGCTGTCGATGCTGCAGCAGGACGCGCCGCAGCTGCAGCGCGCGCTGGATGACGCCGGGCTGAAGACCGGTGACAACGGCCTGCAATTCAGCCTGCGCGACCAGTCTTCCTCGGGCCAGAACAGCGGCGGCGACACCGGCAGCAACGCGCAGCGGCTGGTCATCAGCGAGGACGACACCATCCCCGCGGCAGTCGCGGGACGAACCTATGGCCGTTCGCTCGGATCGAGCAGCGGCGTCGATATCAGCGTCTGAGGAGACAGATATGACAACATCAGCAGCCACATCCACCCCGGTCGTATCAGGCACGACCCCGGCCTCTTCATCTTCCTCCAGTTCGTCGGCCGCGGCCACCAACGCGCTGGCTTCCTCGCAGATCGCCGGCAACTTTCAGAGCTTTCTGACCCTGCTGACGACGCAATTGCAGAACCAGAATCCGCTCAGTCCGCTGGACACCAACCAGTTCACCCAGCAGCTGGTCGAATTCGCCGGCGTTCAGCAACAGCTCAACACCAACGACTCGCTGGCGACGCTGGTATCCCTGCAGCAGACCGCGCAATCGACCCAGGCGCTGGGCTTTGTCGGCCAGACGGTGGTCGTCAACGGCAGCACCGCGGCGCTGACCAATTCCTCGGCGACATGGGAACTGACGGTTCCGACCACTTCCACCGTCAACATCACGATCGCCAACAGCTCCGGACAAAACGTCTACACCGGCAGCTACTCGGTCACCGGCGGCACCACCCCCCAGCCCTTCACCTGGAACGGCCAGGGCAGCGACGGCACCACCGAGCCCGCCGGCAACTATACCCTCACGGCGACCGGCAAGGACTCCTCGAACAATACGGTGGCGATCACGACACAGATCCAGGGCGTGGTCAGCTCGGTCGATATCGCCAAGTCGCCGCCGATACTGACGATCAACGGCCAAACCTACACGGTCAACCAGATCGCGAGCGTTGCCGCTCCCACCTCCTAGAGCGCCATAGCGCCGGGCGGAACCGGGTTTTCGCAGCAATTATCGGTCCGTTTACCGGCCCGGCTCCCGGTGTCTTAAAGACACCAGCAGCCGGGCCGCAGGCATTTTCAAGGAGATGGGCTTAGGCAAATTTTAAGTCGCGCGGCGTAAGTTGTTTCAGTGAGTTCAGTGGTTGAGAGTTTGTGAGTACGCCATGACAGAACCCCATCGCCCGAGGGTAAAATACGTCATCGGGCCTGACGGCAGTCCGTTAACAATTGCGGATTTGCCCGCGCCCGGGACCAAACGGTGGGTTAT
>NZ_JBEKCZ010000294.1:0-4889 GCF_050014615.1 Bradyrhizobium sp.
TCTCCCGCTTGGCCAGATCGAGGATTTCCGAGACCACCCGGGCCTGATTGGTCCGCGACGGCAACGCCCCATCGCGCATCCGTCCCGCACTCGGCCAGCCGGTCTCGCCGATCAGGATTTCCTTAGCCGGAAAGGCCACGGCCATCCGCTTGCGGATGGCGTCGACATGGGCGACGGCATATTTCGCCCGGATCGGAAAGTCTTCCCAATAGGGCAGAATGTGGATGGTGACGAAATCGACCGCGTCATAGATCTCGCGGTTGCGCAGCCAGAACTCCCACACATCGGCATAGGTGACGGGTACGGCGACCTGGGACTTGACCGAACGGATGGTCGCGGCGAGGTCGGCCGTGGTCATCTCCCCGCGCAACAGCACCTCGTTGCCGACGACAACGGCGGTAATGACCTGGGGGTACTGCTTGACGAGACCGACCACGGTCGAAATCTGGGCCAGGTTCTTTTGCCGGTTGCTGCCGAGCCAGATCCCCTGGATGACCTTCAGCCCCACCGTTGCGGCGACTTCGGGAACCTGATCGAGCCCGCTTTCGATCGAATAGGTGCGCACGCAATCGGAGATTTTGGCCAGCTGGGCCAGATCCTGCGCGATCTGTTCCCGCTCGATATGCGTGGTCGGCGACAGCGGCGTCTGGGCGCCACGGAACGGCGCATAGGACACACAGAGCAGCTTGGCGTTGGGGTCGATGGGCGCGCGCGCCAGCGTGATGGGCGTGCCCAGCCACCACCACACGGCAGCAATCGCGCTTAGCGATATCAGGAGAAGCGCCAGTGGCGTACGAAGAGAAATCGGTTCCATCCTCCGGGCGAGGATCGTCGCTTAGCCGGTCGCCGGCCGTCTGCCAAGACTTGATCTGCCAAGAGCTTGATCGAGAGCTTGATCAAGGGCTGGATAACAGCCGGATGCCGAGCCGGACGGGGCCCGCCGTGCGCCGGCTTTACCACGACGCGATAAAGTTGTGAGTTTGCTGGACAAAATCCGAAATGTCCGTCATGGGAATCCGGAACTGTCTCCGCCGTATTGGGGACCTATTTAAACGGCATCAAAACCAGCGCGAAAACCGGCGCGAACCAACGCGCCCTGGCCGGGCTGGCAACAAATCGGGGAATTTATGCGTCGAGGTGTGCTTGAGTTCAAAAGTGCGGTTTTACGCCACCTCGCCCTTGCCGGCCTTGCCCTCCTGATTGGTCTTGGCAGTGATCTTGGCATCGGTCCCGGCGGCGCCTTCGCCCAAAGCGGCGACACCCGCGCCCAGGACCAGTCAGGCAAACCCGGCGCCGCGAATACGCCGACCCCGGCGGATGCCGCCAAAGACAATCAACGCAAGACTGACGAATTCGTCGAAGCGGCGCAGGCCATCAACGGCCCGGCCGGAAACCCGGAATGCGTCTGGCTCGGTCGCCGGGTCGTGCGGCTGATGTGGCTCGACGATCTCGATACCGCCTTTCGCCATCTCGATCTCTACGACCGGTTCGGGTGCCCGGGCGGCCATGTCCAGGCGACCTTTCGTTGCCTGACCCGGTTTGGCGGGCAGATCGATCCCAAGGTGGCCGAGACGCTCAACAGCCGCGTTCAGGCCTGCTGGATCAATCCGGGCGCGCAGCCGCAGCAGGCCGCCGCCGCGGCCCCACCACCCGCCGCGCCGACCACGGCCGGAACCGCGCCTGCCACGCCGGCGCCGACGCCATCGCCGGCCGCATCCCCCGCCCCGGCGAAGTAATCCCCGCTGACCCGAACGATCCCGGGATTTCCGACCGATCCGAAATTTTCAAAGTTTTGGATTGCTGGCGCCCTCAAAACGCCACGGCGTCATAAGAGTTGTTTAATCGCGTGGCAGATATATGCTTTGGTTTGCCGCTGACTTGGTCGGATCTCGGGGACGGGTCCGCTTCCCTGCCATATTGACCCCGTATGGTTTGTCGCGATGCGCGCCGTCGTCGCCGTTCTGTTGTTTGTCGCTACCATTCACGCCGCCCTGTGGGGCGCGTTCCGGGACAAGGAACAGGCTCCCGATTTTACGGGGGTGCTGCCCAGCGTCTCCTATGCTCCGTTCGAACGGGGGCACACCGTCGCAGACGCCATCGGCGACTCCGAGAAGGTTCGCGCCGATCTGAAGAAACTCTCCACCCTGACGCGAGCGGTCCGCCTGTACTCGTCGACGGAAGGCAGCGAGCTGGTGCCGCCGATTGCCGCGGAATTCGGCTTGAAAGTCACCGTCGGCGCCTGGATCGACAAGAATGTCGACCGCAACGAACGCGAGATCGATGCCGCCATCAATCTCGCCAGGCACAACAGCAATGTCATCGGCGTCGTCGTCGGCAACGAGACGGTTTATCGCGGTGAGCAAAAGATCGACGACCTGATCGAGCTCATCAAAAGAGTAAAAAAGTCGGTCAATGTCCCTGTGACCACGGGTGAAATCTGGAACATCAGGCGCGACAATCCGGAACTCGCCTCGTCCGTCGACTTCATCGCCGCGCACGTGCTGCCCTATTGGGAAAATTTCACCGACAAGCAGGCGGTCGATCAGGCTGCCTACCTCTACCAGTTGCTGCGGGATAAATTTCCCGGCAAGCGGATCATGATCGCGGAGTTCGGATGGCCGAGCGCCGGGTACAATCTGAGAAATGCCGATCCCGGCCCGTTCCAGCAGGCCGTGGTGCTGCGCAATTTCGTGGCGCGCGCCGAAGCCATCGGCATGGAATATAATATCGTCGAAGCGATCGATCAGCCCTGGAAGTTCTTCGAGGGTGGCGTCGGCCCCTATTGGGGCATCCTGAACGCCGCGCGCGAACCGAAATTTGCCTGGACCGGCCCGGTCGTCAACGAGAACTACTGGAAACTGGCGACTATCGCGGTTCTCGTCGGCATTCTGCTGTCGCTGCCGATCCTGCGGCTCGCGGAGGCGACCGCGATGCAGTCGCTGATGCTGTCGACCGCGGCGCATGGCGTCGGGGCCTGGGTCGCGACGGTGTTCGCGTACTGGACCGGGCACTACTTCGTGTTCGGCTCGGCCTTTGCCTTGACGCTGGGACTGATCCTGCTGGTGCCTCTGGTGCTGATCGCGATGGCGCGGATCGAGGAAATCGCAGCGGTTGCCTTCGGCCGCAAACCGCGCCGCCTGCTGGCCAAGGGCGCGACCGCAGCGCCGGCCACCATCGGCGAGGACGTCACCTTTCCCAAGGTCTCGATCCATATACCGGCCTATTTCGAGCCGCCCGACATGCTCAAGCAGACGCTGGATGCGGTGTCGCGGCTGGATTATCCGAATTTCGAATGCGTGGTGATCATCAACAACACCCCGGACCCGGAATTCTGGCAGCCGATCCAGGATCACTGCCGCGCGCTCGGCGAACGTTTCAAGTTCATCAACGCCGAGAAGGTCGAGGGCTTCAAGGCCGGCGCGTTGCGCATCGCCATGGCCCGCACCGCGGTCGATGCCGAGATCATCGGCATCATCGACGCCGATTATGTCGTGCAGCCGGACTGGCTGAAGGATCTGGTGCCGGTGTTCGCCGATCCCCGCGTCGGCCTGGTGCAGGCGCCGCAGGACCATCGCGACGGCGACCGGTCGCTGATGCACTACATCATGAACGGCGAATATGCCGGGTTCTTCGATATCGGCATGGTCCAGCGCAACGAGGCCAACGCCATCATCGTGCACGGCACCATGTGCCTGGTGCGGCGCGCCGCGATGGAGATGGCCGGCGGCTGGGCCGGCGACACCATCTGCGAGGACACTGATTTGGGGCTCGCGATCATCGAGCACGGCTGGCTCACGCACTACACCAACCACCGCTACGGCCATGGGCTGCTGCCCGACACCTATGAGGCCTTCAAGAAGCAGCGCCATCGCTGGGCTTACGGCGGCTTCCAGATCGTCAAGAAGCACTGGCGCCGGTTCCTGCCGGGCGCGAGCCGGCTGTCGCCCGACCAGCGCCGCGAATTTGCCCTGGGCTGGCTGAACTGGCTCGGGGCCGAAAGCCTCGGCGTGGTCGTGGCCATCCTCAATCTGATCTGGGTGCCGATCGTCGCCTTCGCCGACATCGCCATTCCCGACCGGATCCTGACGCTGCCGATCATCGCGTCGTTCGTGGTCTCGCTGGTGCATTTCGTCGCGATGTATCGGCTGCGCGTGCCGGTGAAATGGGGCCAGATGCTGGGCGCCATGATCGCCGCGATGTCGGTGCAATGGACGGTGTCGCGCGCAGTCGCCAACGGCCTGATCACCGAGCATCTGGCGTTCGCACGGACCTCCAAGGGCGGATTTTCGCTGATGTCGGTCGAATTCCAGGCGTTCTGGGAAGCCGTGATCGGCGTGCTGCTGTTGATCGGCGCCACCGTGCTGGTGGTGACCAACAATGACAAGCAGGTCCGCGAAATCTACATTTTCGCAGGTGTGCTGGTGCTGGAAAGCCTGCCGTTCCTGTCGGCGGTGGCGATCGCCATTCTGGAAAACTCGCGGATCAATTCGTTCCCGTTCTGGCGCAATACCGCCATCCGGACCGCGGAACTGATCGGCCTGCGCCCGGTCGCGATGCCGACGGTGGTCGGCACCTCCCAGCCGGTGGCCTCGGAGATTCACCCGGAAGCCAGCTGATCCAGGAATCTGATCCAGGGCCGGTTTTCGGCGGGCCGCGTGCGTGAAGAACCCCCGCTAACCGGCCGGATTGCCGTCAAAATCCGGGTTCTCCCCGCCCGACCTTGGCGCCCGGCCGCGCTATTGACCCGCACCGCACCGCCCCCTACACAGCGCGGCAAGTGAGCGCGTAGCTCAGGCGGTAGAGCACGTGACTTTTAATCATGGGGTCGAGGGTTCGAGTCCCTCCGCGCTCACCATTGATAAGATTGTCCAGCCCGGACACATAGGTAA
>NZ_JBEKCZ010000295.1:0-4864 GCF_050014615.1 Bradyrhizobium sp.
CATTGGTCGGCGAGGCAGACCAGGTGGGGTTATACCTGAGGCCCGGTGGTATTCACGACGTGAACGGCACGTATTCCGTTAACGTGAGATGGCAGGTTCGCAGCCCGTGCCCATCATGAATGTGCAAATTGGGTGAATTGGTCGCCGTGATTGGGAATTGCCGTCAATGAAGAACTTCTTCCGCAACAACCCGATGGCCGGCATGTGCGTCGCCATGATTGTGGCCGCGGTCGCCACCAACTGGATCCTTAATCCGAGATCCGGTCCATTCATCGCATTGACATGGGCAAACTCGCTGACGGTGGGTGCCGTGCTTCTGATCATGATGGCCGGCGTCGCAATGACCTACGTGGCGATGCGGCTCGCCAGCGACCCCACCGGATTCGGATTGGTCCCCGTCGGGGAGGGCTATACGGTCGGGCGTCGGCTGAACGTGGATTCTGCTTCCGTGTCTGTCCGCAGCGCCGACGAGGTGCTCGACGAACTTGACCAGATGATAGGGCTCAGCTCCGTCAAGGAGGAGGTCAACAAGTTGCTGGCCGGCATCGAAGTCGAGCGCAAGCGCCGTGAACAGGGCTTGCCCGTGGCGAAGGTGAGCCGGCACATGGTGTTCACCGGGCCGTCCGGCGCCGGCAAGACCGAGATCGCGCGCGCCCTGGGGGAGATTTATCGCTCACTTAAAGTGCTGCGCAAAGGACACGTGGTCGAGGTGCAGCGCGCCGATCTGGTCGCGGGGTATATCGGGCAGACGGCCATCAAGACGCTGGACAAGTGCAAGGAGGCACTCGACGGCATCCTCTTCCTCGACGAAGCCTATTCGCTCGCGGGCGAAGGCAAGGATTTCGGCCACGAGGCAATCGCGACGTTGATCAAGTTCATGGAAGACAACCGCGACCGCGTCATGGTGATCGCCGCCGGATACCCGAATGAAATGCGGCGTTTCATCGCCATGAATCCGGGTATGGCTAGCCGCTTCAACAGGACCATCGAATTCCCGGCCTATGAGCCGAAAGAGCTGGCTGCGATCTTGCGACTGATGGCCAAGCGACAGCGCACGGAGTTGCCCGACGTCCTCGAGCAAAGCCTGGTCCCCTGGATTGAATCTCAGTGGAAAAGCGAGGGCTGGGGTAACGCGCGCGAGATGCGCAATCTTCTTGACAAGGCGGGCGAAGCCCAGTCCTTGCGCGTGGCCGTCGATCCGAACGCCGACATCAGCAAGGTCGAGATGGTCGACTTTGAAAGCGCAGGCGTGCCTTTGATGCGAACGCGCGTCCCGCCGCCGGCGCCTCCGCCCGTGCCGACCATGCTGACTCCGGCTCCGATCGTGGTTGAACACGCCTTGGCGCCTTCTTCGCCCGGCGATTTGGCGCCGCGCGCCGGGCGCCGGCTAAAGGTTGAGGCCGCTATCCCTTCTGAACGCACGCTCGATCAAGCGCTGGACCACCTCGAAGAGATGGTCGGACTGGATTCGGTCAAGGAGGAGGTGAACAGGCTCATGTCGTCGCTTGAAGTCGAGCGCGTGCGCCGCGAGCAAGGTCTCGTCACCGCGCCGATCAGCCGGCACATGGTATTTACCGGTCCGCCCGGAGTGGGGAAGACCGAGATCGCGCGCGCACTCGGCGAGATCTATCGCTCACTCAACGTGCTGCGGAAAGGTCACCTGGTCGAGACTGACCGCTCCGGTCTCGTCGCGGGTTATATCGGCCAAACCGCTCCCAAGACGCTCGACAAATGCAAGGAAGCGCTCGACGGCATCCTGTTCATCGATGAAGCGTATTCGCTCGCCCGACCGGGTAATGATTTCGGCCAGGAGGCCATCGATACGCTGCTCAAATTCATGGAGGACAACCGCGACCGCATCGTCGTCATTGTCGCGGGTTACCCGAATGAGATGCAGCGATTCATCGGTAGCAATCCCGGCCTCTCCAGCCGCTTTACCAAGACGATCGAGTTTCCGCCCTATGCCGCAAACGAGCTCGCCGCTATCCTGCGGGTGATGGCAAAACGACAAAACTTCGTATTGCCTGATGATATCGAGTCCAGCCTCGGTCCGTGGATCAAGCTGGGCATGCACAACAAGTCCTGGGGGCAGGCGCGCGAGATGCGGACGCTGCTGGAGCGCGCGCGCGAGGCCCAGGCCACGCGCATTGCGCACGACCCCTCGGGAGACGTGAGTCAGCTCACCATGGCGGATATCGACGCGGCCATCCGGATTTCCGGATATCGGGAGACCGTGCCGGAGAAGATCAGCGATACCTTCGTCAAGATTCCCGCCCTGCCTCGCTCGGTCATTCCTCTGTCGGAGGGGACATCCGCTCTGCAGGCCGCCGTTGTGACAATAAAACTGGAAGGTGGTGGCCACGGCAGCGGCTTTTTCATCTCCAGGGACGGCTATCTTTTGACCAACCAGCACGTGACCCAAGACAACAAATTTGTAACCATCAAACTGACAACGGGCCGTCAGATGCCTGGCGAGGTGTTGCGATCGCACAAGGCGCGAGATGTCGCCCTGATCAAGGTGAACGAATCGGCCATGAATGCGCTGCCGCTGCAGCTCGACCCACCTGATGTCCTCGCCGAGGTCTATGCGGTGGGGACGCCGTTACGTGAAGAGTATTCGACGACCATCAGCAAGGGTATCGTCAGCGCCTATCGCACGTTCGACGATCTCAAGCACATACAGAGCGACGCCGCCATCCATGGCGGCAGTAGCGGAGGAGCCATGGTGGACCGGTTCGGCAATGTCGTTGCCATCAGTGTTCGCGGAGTTACCGAATCGGCTAACAAATTGGGCACAAGCCTCAACTTGTTCATTCCCATCGCCGATGCCCTCAAGTTCCTGGCCGTAGAGCTGGTCGGGCAGGACGTGGTGTAACCGCAAATGAAGCGATCGGCCCCGGGATGGAATTAGAACCGACAAACTCGATGACAGCGATGGGTCGAACAGCGGCCTTGCATATCGCGTTCTGGCAGTACGATCCCTGGTACCGTCGCGCGTGGCTTGTCTGGCCGCAGGTGACAGCAATCCTTCTTGCGAGTTGGCTTCTTTTGGGTCTTCCGGAAGCAGCAGTTCCGCTGGGCAACTGGGCAAAGCCTGCCGATTGCACCAACGCGTTGACCCCGGGCTGCGCAGCAACCCGGCACGCCGTGTATACCTGGGACGACGATGAGGTCGGCAAACCCACGATCGCCAATCAGATCACGGTCAACGTCGACCGGTCGGCTTTTCGAAATTCTGCCGCAGACGATCAGCCGAAACTCGCGGCGGCGCTCGGCGCCTACTATCGCTATGATTGGGCGAAGACGATCGATATCCTGAAATCGGCGAACGCAAGCGACCCGAACGTTCAGTTCGTCACGGCGCTCGCTTTGCTGATCCCAAACTCGACCGACCAGTCGCGCAACGCGGAAGCGTTGCTGCGCGAGGCGGTTGCCGGAGGACATCGTCAGGCTGGCAGCGTGCTTGGCCGTGTCCTCTTCGTGGGCGCGGGCGGCTTGCCGAAGGATCAGACGGCGGGACGGAAGTTGATCGATGACGCGGTGGCGGCTGGTGAGCCGTACGCGATGCGACTGGCTGCTGCCGGATACGTCAGCGGCGAATTTGGCGGCACGTTCGATACGGTCAAGGCCGTCGATCTCTTGCGCAGGTCGGCGGATGGTGGCGAGCTCATCGCCATGGCGCAACTAGCCTACTGCATCAATACCGGGCGGGGCGGGCTTAGCCGGGACGCCGCGAAAACGATCGATTATTTGCGACGCGCGGCGGACGCGGGGTTTGAAGGAGCACAGCTTACGCTCGCACGGTGGTACAGAGACCGATATGGCAATCAAGAAGACCCGGATTTGTCAGAATCGATCAAGTGGTATGAGCGGTCCTATCACCAAGGGCACTCGATCTTCGCTGCCAGCGAGCTCGCTTATGTCCACAGATATGCGCGCGGGGCACCGTGGTTCGACACCAAACGCTCGTTTGAACTGCTTCAGGTTTGCGCGCCTTACAGAAATGCCTTTTGCCAGTATTGGCTTGCTCGTGCCTATCACGACGGTGCCGGAACAGCGCGAGACTACACCCAAGCCTACGCTCACTACACGGTTGCGAAACAGCTCGGGCGACAAGATGCCAACCTTCAGAGACTCGAAGATTTTCTCCAACCTGACGTCAAGACCAGCGCAGCGGAGCTGGCCAAGAGCATTGCGGCGGCTCTCAAACCGGCACCACGCGTAGTCCGGCTGGAAACGGCGGAGACTGAGGCCGCGGGCCCATCTCCGAGGCCGGACCCGACCCCGCGACCGGCGTCACCTTGATCCGCTAACTGACAGTCTTGCTGGCCCGTAACTATTCAAGTGCGTGCGAAGTATGGGATGGGTCTAGTCCATCGTCCGGTAGCCTTTATTTGCTTTCTGGAGGCGATGGCGACGGCGCGGCGGGAGGCGCCGCGATCTCCTTGACGTCGGGCGTCGGATTATATCCGGCCGGCTTGGCTCCAGCGGGGAGTCCCGGAATGTTGCGGCATTCCATCGAATAAACCAGATCGCCCTTCGACGTGCGCCCCGTGGGTTCGCATACCGGTTCTTTCACCGCAGGCGGAATTTGCGCGAGGGCAGGCACCGCCAGCATGACAGGCACCGCCAGCATCAATGCCGACGCCGCCAGCAGAAGCGTGATAGTTGCGAGCTTTTTCATTTCATCCCCTGACATCGGCGAACGCCGTGCATCCCCGCCCTGACATGCGTGCGGCATGTCATCAGCGGGGCGACTGCCTGCGCTTTCAGGCCATGAGCGGAATGCACCGCTTGACGGCTCGTTCCCTTGATCAGGGATTTATTACGAAGGCAGCAATGTTGCGAAACATTAATTCCCCGG
>NZ_JBEKCZ010000296.1:0-4835 GCF_050014615.1 Bradyrhizobium sp.
CCTGTCGGTATGCAGGGCTCGCATCTCGATGAAACCGTTGCGTATCCTTCGGAAGAAAATCCGAACCCAGTCATAAGAACCGGAGCCTCGATGTCGGGAGGGCGAAGAAGGGTCCAGCAGTTCGTTGAACACCGCCTAGCTTCAAGAACTAGGGCAGACTATCGTGTCCGGCAATATACTGGACCTGCTCTCCGACCCGCGCCGTGCGCACGATCGACGCACACGCATAATGGGAGGTCCGCTCACAAGCCAAGAGACCTGGCGAAAGAGCGCACCAAGGTCAGAATGTTAAGCGTTACCCTCGCGCGTTGTTCGGTCGTGCCTGCTTAGGACGACGGCCCGACGCTTCGGGCCGCACTCGCGATCGTTTCGGGGCGGCATCTTGGCGCAGGCCGCTCATGGTTGCGAGCTGTGCAATCATTCGGTCGACAGCGGCGGAGCGCGGACGCTTATCGCGCACAAGTAGCTGCGCATCGGCAGCTTCGAACACTCGGTTGCGCGTTCGCAAAGCCACCAACTGCCCCATTGCGATCTCGCGCGCAACCGCAAACTTCGGCAGAAACGTGATACCAAGTCCGGCGCTGGCGTAGTGCTTGAGCGCAGCAATTGAATTCGTCGTTAGGCCCGGACGAAACTGCAGTTTCTCAGAAAATTCAGCCAATTGAACAATGCGGCGCAATCCGAAGCCAGGAGTCGTCAGTCCTACCGGAAACAGAACTACGTCGCGGAGTGTCAACGGGTCGGCGCGAGCCGCTAACGGATGAGTGGGGGCTGCGATTATGCATACAGGCTGGCTCCGTGCAGCGAAGATGCGGACGGAAGGGTCGGGCTGCGGTGCATAAGCAACCCCAAGATGCGCGCGATCTTCCGCGACATAGCGGACAACCTCGCCGGCGCTCATAAGTTCGAGGGTCACGTCGATCTTGGGATATTGCAGGCAGAAATCGTTGAGCACGACACTGACGAGTTCATCAAGGAACCCCTCCGTCGCAGCTATCCGAATCTGGCCACGCTGCAGTCCATTGAGTTCTTCCAACTGGGTCAACAGCGTTTCCTCGCCGACAACATGCTGTCGGTAACAGTTTAGCACTAGCTGGGCTGCCTCAGTCGGTGTGACACCTCGCCCGCGCCGTTCCAAAAGGACGACGCCCAATTCGGTCTCGAGTTGCTGAATCTGACGACTTAGTACTGATGGCTCAAGGTCCAGACTATCGGCAGCCGCACGAAGGGACCCCGCTGTCACGGCGGCCGCGAAGTAACGTAGGCGCCGTTCGCTAAGACCCGGGAGCGTATTAATTCCACTTCGAAGATGACTAGGCATAGGCCATCCAATGTTGCTAAAAAAGCAACGTATCGGTACGATGAATGCTATTATCAATCAACTGCCATCCATGCAACTTGCCTCACGTGTCTCATCGAGCCGCTGTCACTCGACGAGGCCTACCTTGACGTCACGGAAAACCTGCAGGGAATTCCGCTGGCACGCGACGTCGCGCTCGCGATCCGGGCGAAGATCAAGCAGGAAACCGGTCTCAATGCCTCTGCCGGCATCTCCTACAACAAGTTTTTGGCGAAACTTGCGTCAGATCACCGCAAGCCTAACGGTCAGTACGTGATCACCCCGGAGATGGGTCCGGCGTTCGTCGGAGCCCTGGCTGTCGGCAAATTCCACGGCATCGGACCGGCGACCAGCGCGAAGATGAATTCCCTGGGGCTCTACACGGGGCTCGACATGCGCAACCAGTCTCTCGATTTCATGCAAGCCAATTTTGGAAAGTTCGGTTCGTACTATTATTGGATTTCGCGCGGCATCGACGACCGCGAGGTCCGGGCCAATAGAACCCGGAAGTCCGTTGGCGCGGAAAACACCTTCGCGAATGATGTGGTGGACGACGCCCGCTCCCGGCATCGAATGTGCCAAAGGGGTGATCGTTGAACAACGAATCACCAGAGGGGGTCGTCCACATGCATGTTAACACTATCGGCGTTGATCTCGCCAAGAACGTATTCCAAATTCATGGCGTGGATAGTGCGGGCAAGGTTGTCATCACCCGTCAGTTGCGGCGCAAGCAGGTGTTGGACTTCTTCAGCAAGATTCCCGCTTGCCTGGTCGGTATGGAGGCCTGTGGAACCGCTCATTATTGGGCACGTGAAATCTCCAAGCTCGGCCACACCGTGCGTCTGATGCCTCCGAGCTACGTAAAGGGCTATGTCAAACGGTCGAAAAACGATGCTGCCGACGCAGCTGCCATCTGTGAGGCCGTGACACGCCCATCAATGCGGTTCGTGCCGATAAAATCGGCCGATCAGCAAGCCCTGCTGATGTTGCATCGAACGCGGGATCTTTTAATCCGTCAGCGCACGCAGCTGGTCAATGCGCTCCGAGCCCATCTTGCCGAGTTTGGTCTCGTTGCAGAGATAGGACGCGAAGGTCTCGCGCAGCTTGGCGCGATTGTGACGGACGAGAGTAATCGCGAAGCGCTTCCATCCGCTATGAAACAGGCGTTGCAGGCCATTATCGATCAGCTCGCTGCTCTGGAATTGCAGGTCGGGATGCTGGATCGCGCCATGCACGCCCATCATCGGGCCAATGATATGAGCTGCCGGCTCGAGACCGTACCTGGGATAGGCGTGATCGGGGCCACGGCCATTGCTTCTACTGTCACAGACCCGGGTGGCTTCAAATCCGGTCGGGATTTTGCAGCCTGGATTGGACTTGTGCCGCGGCAGCACTCGACAGGAGGCAAGGAGCGGCTCGGTGGCATCTCCAAACAGGGGGATCGCTATCTCCGGCGGCTACTCGTCATCGGTGCAACGTCCGTTGTTCGAAACGCTCGACTGCATCCACAAAAGCATCCCTGGATTATGAGGCTGCTGGCCAAGAAGCCGGCCAAGCTGGTCGCCGTTGCGGTTGCCAACAAGATGGCGCGCATTGCTTGGGCGATCATGGCCAATGGCGGATCCTATCGAGCGCCCGAGCTTGCTGCAGCCGCCTGAACGGGCTTGGCAATGGGAGCATGAGGCGACGGCAGAGCAAGACAATCGAATTGCGAGGGTGATGATGGCGTGATGCGAAACGGTCGAGCCGTCGATTGGGAAAACCCGCTGTTGGGTCATGGGCATAAAAGCCCGGGCGAATGATTGGGACCCGATCCGCGGATTACATCAGGGCCAGCGGTCATGGTGCCGCGCAAACAGGCCGGACACATGACTTGCACCCGACCGCAAGCCAAACGCCAGATTCTTCTTGCAATGCGGGCGTCGTCCACACATGACCTCACAGAGTTTGAGGTCATGCTCGCGGAATTGGGGCCGCTGATCGACAAGGTCTGGCGACATTGCGAGGACAAGGGTACACGGAGCCGGACCGTGACGCTCAAGGTGAAATTCGCCGACTTCGAACTGATCTCGCGGAGCCGGACGTTAGCCGGCGCCATCGGCAGCCAAAGGGAATTTAAAGCCGTTTCGGCTGAACTATTGAGGGCGCTCTTTCCGTTAAAGAAGGCCGTAAGGCTGCTCGGTGTTTCGATTTCGGGGTTCTCCGTCAGAGAAATTGAACGCTCCGAACAGATAGCTTTGCTTTAATCGAACGGCCACTTTGCGCGCTAGAACAGGTCGATCATCTGGCGCTCCACGGCACTGCTCGGTAAAAGTCATCCACCGGCGCCATTGCTCGCGCCGCAGGGCCCCCATCTGTCGGGTAGGGTAACCCGCTCCAGTCAGGAAACCTTTAATGGCGAAGCTCGACGGCAAGATCGTTCTCATCAGCGGAGGCACCAGCGGTATCGGTGCGGAGACGGCCAAGCTCTTTCAGTCAGAGGGCGCGACGGTGGTCGTTACCGGCTCCAGCGAGCGCTCGGTGGTAGCCGCCAAGGCGGCGCTGCCAGGGATCGAGGCATTGGTCTCGGATGCGAGCAACGTGGCCGCAACCAAGGCTCTGGTCGACCGGGTCAAGGCCAAACACGGCCGCATCGACGTCCTGTTTGTCAACGCCGGCATCGCTAAGTTCGCGCCGATCGCGGAGGTCGACGAGGCCTTCTACGACAGCCAGTTCAACATCAACGTCAAGGGCGCATTCTTTCTGGTCAAGCACGCCATCCCGATGATCCCGGACGGCGGCGCGATCATCCTGACCGCTTCGGTAGCCGGCGCGAACGGCGGCCTGGGAGGCAGCACGATCTATGGTTCGACCAAGGCAGCACTGCGTTCGTTCGGCCGCACCATCGCCAAGGAACTGACCCCGCGCGGCATCCGGGTCAATACCATCAGCCCCGGTCCGATCATCACCCCGATCCTCGACAAAGGCGGCCTCACGCCGGCTCAAAAGGACAACTTTATCGAGGGGGCTAAGACCCGCATTCCGCTCGGCCGCACCGGCACCGCCGCCGAAGTCGCCGCCGCAGCCCTCTACCTCGCCGCCGATGCCACCTACACCACCGGCGCCGAACTGTTCGTCGACGGCGGCTTGATCGACCTCTAGTTCAGTCAGCACTGCCGAACGCGGGTGCTTAGAGACATCGGAATGGGACTTGAAATTCCCGCCTTGCCAGTGATCCAATCACCACAAGGTCGAAGCCCTCCAAGCGCAGGTCGCCCAACAACGGATCGACACGGGCGACCGCCGCTGCCCGCCTGCGCTCCGTCCGCTCGCCGATGACGCGATCAATACGACTAACCATTCAAACCTATCCAACGCTGATATTTGTCATACTGAGCCCTCGCGCCGGTGATCCCGATCCTGGCGCCGGTGATGCTGCGGCTCGGCTACGGCATCGAATAGTTCAACGATCGCCGCATCACTATTTCAACGTACGAGACCTCTGTCTCATCGCCCC
>NZ_JBEKCZ010000297.1:0-4788 GCF_050014615.1 Bradyrhizobium sp.
TGCCGCTTGACGCCGGCGGGGTTGGACAGCGGCCCCAGCAAATTGAAAATCGTGCGGGTCGCCAGTTCGACCCGGGTCGGGCCGACGTTCTTCCAGGCGGGATGGTGCGACGGCGCGAACATGAAGCCGATGCCGGCCTCCGCGATGCAGCGGCCGACATGTTCGGGCGTGATGTCGATCCTGACCCCGAGCGACGACAGCACGTCGGCCGCTCCCGAGCGCGACGAGAGCGCGCGATTGCCGTGCTTGGCGACGGGCACGCCGGCGCCCGCGACGATGAACGAGGCGCAGGTCGACACGTTGACCGAGCCGGAGCCGTCGCCGCCGGTGCCGACCACGTCGACGGCATCGGCGGGCGCCTTGACGCGCAGCATCTTGGCGCGCACGGCGGACACCGCGCCGGTGATCTCGTCGACGGTTTCGCCGCGCACCCGCAGCGCCATCAGCAATCCACCCATCTGCGAGGGCGTCGCCTCGCCGGACATCATGCTGTCGAAGGCGGCCGCCGCCTCGGCGCTCGACAGCGTCGCGCCGGTGGCGACCTTACCGATGATAGATTTGAGATTGTCCATCACGTGCTTTCAAATCGACGCCTGATGGCGAGAAGGCGCGCCAGCGCCGTCTCAAACCACAGGGATGTATACTCAATTGCTGTTCGCGCCCGTCACCTGCGCGAAAGCCGCCTGATTGACGTTGGTGCCGATGTCCAATTCCAGCTTCGTGATGTATTGCGCGAGCTCTTCGTCGGTCGCCGACCGCAGCACGGTGTCCTTCAATTTCTTGGTGTCTTCCGAGGCCAGGTCGACCGGCGGCACGCTGACGTCGGTGACGCGGAACACGATCCAGGCGTTGGCGCTGGCGTCAGGGGTTTGCCCGACGCCATCCTTGGCGGTGCGAAACGCGGCGGCGATCACGCCGGCGGGCACGCCGGGCACGGCGCCGTCGCGCTTGAATCCGCTGGCGGTATCGAGCTTCACGCCCGCTGCGGCCGCTTCGTCCGCAAGCTTGCCGCCCTGATCGAGCTTCTGAACCATCTCGGTCGCCTTGGTGCGCAGCCGGCTGTTGATCTGGTCGTCGTGCCACTTGGCCTCGACCTGGTCCTTGACCTCGTCAAGGGTGCGTTCGCGCGACGGGGTGATGCCCAGCACATCGTACCAGACATAGCCGCCGTTGAACGCGATGGGATCGTTGTCGACGCCGACATCACTGTTAAATGCCTGCGCGACGACATCGAGACCGCGGGGAATACTGGGCACAGGCTGGCCGCCGGGAAGGCGGCCGGAGCGATCGACGGCGTCGACCGTGACGGCGGCGAGCCCCAGTTTCTGCGCGGCTTCGATCACGCTGGCGCCGCCGCCGCGCTCGTCTTCCATCTTGTCGCGCAGTTCCGCGACCTTGGTGCGCGCGCGGTCGGCCGCAATCTCCCTCTTGAGGTCCGAGGCGACGCTCCCATAGGACGGCTCGACCCCCGGCTCGATCTTGCCGACCTTGACCAGCGCGACGCCGAACCGGCCTTGCTCCGGCTGGCTCACCTCGCCGGACGGCAGCGAAAAGGCCGCGTCCGCGATCGCGGGATCGACGATCGCGGATTTCGCGATCAGGCCGAGGTCGATGTCGGAAGGATTGAGGCCGCGCTCCTTGGCCAGATCCTCGAACGACAATCCGGATGCGATGCGATTGCGCGCCGCCGTGGCCTCGTCGGCATTCGGAAACATGATTTGCGACAACTCGCGCCGTTCCGGCGTGCCAAGCCGGTCGCGCCGCTGTTCGAATAGCTTACGGGCATCCTCATCGGAGACTTCAGACCATTTGCCGATCTCTTCGGGCGTGACCGCGACAAAGGATATCTTGCGGTATTCGGGCGCGCGGAACAGCGTCTTGTGGTCGTCGAAATAACCGGCCAGCGCCTCCGGCGACGGCGGGTCGATGGTTCCAGCCTGCGCGGCATCCAATCTGACATATTCGATGCTGCGCTGTTCGTTCGCAAACCGGGTCAGCGCCTCGATCAGGAGTTTCGGCGGTTCGAGCCCGGCCGAAATCGAGCCCGCGATCTGCCGCCGCAGCGACACGCGCCGCTGCTCGGAGATATAACGCTGTTCGCTGAAGCCGAATTGCCGCATCGTGGACTGGAAGCGGGTCGGGTCGAACGCGCCGTTGACGCCCTTGAAATTGGGGTCGGTGAAGATCATGCGCATGGTTTCGTCGTTGGACTGCCCAAGGCCGAGCCGTCGCGCTTCCTCATCAAGCGCCGCTTCGGCAATGGTCTGCTGCAGGACCTGGCGATCGAGCCCGAAGGCGCGCGCCTGATCCATGGTCAACGGGCGGCCGAACTGGCGGCCGATCTGCTGCAGCCTGTCGGTATAGTTCTGGCGGAATTGTTCGGTCGAGATCTCGGTATGGCCGACCTTGGCCAGCGTCGACTGTCCGAATCCCTTGAAGATATCGGCGATGCCCCAGACACCAAAACTGATGATCAATACGCCCATCACCGTGGCCATTATGATTTTGCCGAGCCAGTTTGATGAGGCTTTGCGCATTCCTCGAAGCATGGGTCCAACTTGTTGGCAGGAGGGAACCGGGTCGCGCCCAAGGGAATTCGAGGAAATTCGATATCGAATTCCACAAACGGACGTCACCGAGTTGATAAAGCATCATAAAGTGGCAGCCGCCTCGTCGCAACCTTGGCGGGGCGGCCAATTGAAGTGGTTAACTTCTTCGGGACGCCGCGGCCAGTCTCTGGCAGGGGTCTACCGGCTCTGCTAGCCCTTGGTTGACCCAACCTTCCCTGAAGGTTGGGTAACCCAACCTTCAGGGAACCCGATATGCCCAATGCCATCCGACCGCTGATTGCCGGTAACTGGAAAATGAACGGTCTCAAAGCATCCCTCGCTGAGTTCGAGGCCATGCTGGCGGGCGCAGCTAAGGTCGCCGCCAAGGCCGATCTTCTGGTTTGTCCGCCGGCGACGCTGATTGCGCCCTTTGCCGAAAAGGCCCGCGGCTCAAAAACCCTTGCGATCGGGGGACAGGATTGCCATCCCAAGGCGTCGGGTGCCCATACCGGCGATATTTCAGCCGAAATGCTGGCGGACGCCGGCGCCAGTGCCGTCATCGTCGGCCATTCCGAGCGGCGCGCCGATCATGGCGAGAGTGATGCGCTGGTTCGGCAAAAGGCCGAAGCCGCCTGGCGCGCGGGCCTCACCGCCATCGTCTGTATTGGTGAAACCCAGGCGCAGCGCGATGCCGGGCAAACCCTCGATATCTGCGGCGGCCAGCTCAAGGGATCGCTTCCCGATGGCGCAACGGCCGCCAGACTGGTGGTGGCCTATGAACCGGTCTGGGCGATCGGCACAGGCCTGACGCCAACGGCAGGAGATGTCGAGCAAATTCATAAGTTTATCCGTGAAACCCTGACAACGCGGTTTAGCGGTGAGGGGGCTGATATCCGCATCCTCTATGGCGGCTCGGTCAAACCCTCGAATGCCAGGGAATTGATGGCGGTCGCCAACGTCAACGGCGCCCTGATTGGCGGCGCCAGCCTGAAAGCGGCCGACTTTCTTGCGATTGCGGGTGATTGTCCCTAATTAACGGCCAAGCGGTGCGGGGGCGGCGACGCCTCCGGGGTGACCACGCCCTCCCGGGGGTGACAATCCCCCATCCGATCGTGTAACACCGCGCAACTTCAAACACCGCAAGCCCAACATGCTGCCGGATCCCGGCGCTTTTGGTTTGCGACGGAAGGTAGAGATGCAGACCGTCGTTATCGTAGTCCACCTGATGATCGTTGCGACGCTGATCGCGACCGTGCTGTTGCAGAAATCCGAGGGCGGTGGCCTTGGGGTCGGCGGCGGTGCCGGCTTCATGTCCAGCCGCGGCACGGCCAATTTGCTGACGCGCACGACGGCGGTGCTTGCGGTGGGCTTTTTCCTGACCAGCCTGTTTCTATCCTGGCTCGCGAGCTACGACCGCAAGCCGAGTTCGATCATCAATCCCGTGACGCAATCGCAGCCGGGCGGCGGCGCGACACCGCTTGCCCCGCCGACCAGCGGCGGAGGCCTGCTGGATTCGCTGAAGAAGTCCGACGAGCAGCAGCAGAATCAGTCGGCTCCTGCCGGCCCGCAGGCGCCGCGTTCGCAATAAAGCAGGATGGCCATGCAGGACGGTATCTACCGTCCCGCATCAGCAATCCCTATCAACACACTGACAACACTTTAAATTTCCAGTCACCCACAGCCCGGCAAAATGTTCGTTGCGGCGAGCGATTCGCTTTGGCGAATCGTGCCGGTAGCCTTAAAGGTTAAGCCCCATGGCGCGGTATATCTTCATCACCGGCGGCGTGGTTTCTTCGCTCGGAAAAGGTCTGGCTTCAGCGGCACTCGGTGCGCTGCTGCAGGCGCGCGGCTACAAGGTCCGGCTGCGCAAACTCGACCCCTATCTCAATCTCGATCCCGGGACGATGTCGCCCTACCAGCATGGCGAAGTGTTCGTGACCGATGACGGCGCGGAGACCGATCTCGACCTCGGTCACTATGAGCGCTTCACGGGACGTCCCGCCACCAAGGCCGACAACATCACCACCGGCCGCATCTACCAGGACATTCTGACCAAGGAGCGGCGCGGCGATTATCTCGGCGCCACCATCCAGGTGATCCCGCACGTCACCAACGCGATCAAGGATTTCATCCTCGACAGCAATGACGATTTCGACTTCGTGCTGTGCGAGATCGGCGGCACCGTCGGCGATATCGAGGGCCTGCCGTTCTTCGAGGCGATCCGCCAGATCAAGAACGA
>NZ_JBEKCZ010000298.1:0-4708 GCF_050014615.1 Bradyrhizobium sp.
AGCGCAGCCTGTGGGACACCATCAAGCGCCTCGCGCCGCTGACGCCCAATTTCGTCTCGGTGACCTATGGCGCCGGCGGATCGACCCGCGAGCGTACCCATTCCACCATCGCCCGCATCCTCGCTGAAACCGACCTGCTGCCGGCCGCGCATCTGACCTGCGTCGGTGCGGCGCGCGGCGAGATCGACGACATCGTCAGCCGCTATCACGAGGTCGGCGTCCGCCATATCGTGGCGCTGCGCGGCGATCCGCCCGGCGGCATCGGCACCGCCTACACCACGCATCCCGACGGCTACCAGACCTCGGCCGCACTCGTGGCCGGCATCAAGAAGCATCATGGCGACATCGAAGTCTCCGTCTCCGCCTATCCGGAAAAACATCCGGAAAGCCGCGACTTCGATGCCGACATCGATGTCCTCAAGGCCAAGGTCGATGCCGGCGCGACCCGCGCCATCACCCAGGTGTTCTTCGACAACGACCTCTACTTCCGCTATCTCGACCGGGTTCGGGCGCGCGGCATCGATATCCCGATCGTGCCCGGCATCATGCCGATGCACAATTTCAAGCAGGCGCGCAATTTCGTGACCCGCGCCGGCACCAGCGTGCCGGAATGGCTCGCGGAAAAATTCGAAGGCCTCGACGACGACGCCGAGACCCGCAAGCTGGTGGCGGCGACGGTTGCGGCCGGTCAGGTGCAAAAGCTCGCCAAGCACGGCGTCGACACCTTTCATTTCTACACCATGAACCGCGCGGATCTCGTGTTCGCCATCAGCCACTTGCTCGGCATTCGCCCGCAAGGCGCACAGAAAGCCGCCTGATCGATGACCATCGCCGTCTCTCCCAAGCGAACCGCCCTGCTCGCGGCAGCCCGCGAGCGTATCCTGGTGCTCGACGGCGCCATGGGCACCATGATCCAGGGCCTCGAATATGACGAAGCGGCGTTTCGCGGCGAGCGGTTCAAGGATTTTCACCGCGACCTCCGGGGCAACAATGATCTTCTGATCCTGACCCAGCCCAAGGCGATCGAGGACATCCACGCCGATTATTTGCGCGCCGGCGCCGACATCGTCGCCACCAACACCTTCTCCTCGACCTCGATCGCGCAGGCCGATTACGACCTCTCGGGTTTTGCCTATGAGCTCAATCGCGAAGGCGCCACGCTGGCGCGCGCCGCCGCGATCCGCGTCCAGGCCGAGGACGGCAAACCGCGCTTTGTCGCCGGCGCCATCGGCCCCACCAACCGCACCGCCTCGATCTCGCCCGACGTGTCGAGTCCGGGCTACCGCGCCGTCACCTTCGACGACCTGCGCCAGGCCTACGGCGAGCAGATCAACGGCCTGCTCGACGGCGGCGCCGATCTGCTGCTGGTCGAGACCATCTTCGACACCCTCAACGCCAAGGCCGCGCTCTACGCCATCGCTGAAATCACTGAGGCCCGTAACGTCGACGTTCCCGTGATGATCTCCGGCACCATCACCGACAAATCCGGCCGCCTGCTGTCGGGGCAACTGCCCGAAGCGTTCTGGAATTCGGTGCGCCATGCGCGCCCGATCACCATCGGCTTCAACTGCGCATTGGGCGCGGAGGATTTGCGCGCGCATATCGCCGATATCGGCCGCGTCGCCGATACGCTGGTCTGCGCCTACCCCAACGCCGGCCTGCCCAATGAATTCGGCCAGTATGACGAAAGCCCGGACTATATGGCGCGCCTGATCGGCGAATTCGCCTCGGCCGGCCTCGTCAACATCGTCGGCGGCTGCTGCGGCACCACGCCCGATCATATCGCCGCGATTGCCGCCGCGGTCGCGCCGCATAAGCCCCGCGCCATCCCCGAGATCGAGCCGCGCCTGCGGCTGTCTGGTCTGGAGCCATTCGAGCTGACGCCCGCGATTCCCTTCGTCAATGTCGGCGAGCGCACCAACGTCACGGGCTCCGCGAAATTCCGCAAGCTGGTCACCGCCGGCGATTACACCGCCGCACTTCAGGTGGCGCGCGACCAGGTCGAGAACGGCGCCCAGATCATCGACGTCAACATGGACGAGGGGCTTTTGGACTCCGAAGCCGCGATGGTGACGTTCCTCAACCTCGTCGCCGCCGAGCCCGACATCGCCCGCGTCCCCGTGATGGTGGATTCCTCGAAATTCGCCGTGATCGAAGCCGGCCTGAAATGCGTTCAGGGCAAGCCGGTGGTGAATTCGATCTCGATGAAGGAGGGCGAGGCGAAATTCATTCACGAGGCCAAAATCGCGCGGCGCCACGGCGCCGCCGTGGTGGTGATGGCGTTCGACGAGGCCGGCCAGGCCGATACGTTTGCGCGCAAGACCGAAATCTGCAAACGCGCCTACGACATCCTGGTCGGGCAACTGGATTTCCCGCCGGAAGACATCATCTTCGATCCCAATATTTTCGCGATCGCGACCGGGCTCGAGGAGCACAATAATTACGGCGTCGATTTCATCGAGGCGACGCGCTGGATCCGGCAAAACCTGCCGCATGCGCATATTTCCGGCGGCGTCTCCAATCTCTCGTTCTCGTTCCGCGGCAACGAGCCGGTGCGCGAGGCGATGCATTCGGTGTTCCTGTATCACGCCATCAAGGCCGGGATGGATATGGGCATCGTCAATGCCGGGCAGATGATTGTCTATGACGACATCGATCCGGAATTGCGCCAGGTGTGTGAAGACGTCATTCTCAACCGCGACCCCGGCGCGTCCGAACGGCTGCTGCAATTGGCGGAAAAATTCCGCGGCAAGGAGAAGCAGACCAGGGAGCAGGATCTGGCCTGGCGGGAATGGCCGGTCGACAAGCGGCTCTCCCACGCGCTGGTGCACGGCATCACCGAATATATCGAGGCCGACACCGAAGACGCCCGCAAGATCGCCGAGCGGCCGCTCAACGTGATCGAGGGCCCGCTGATGGCCGGCATGAACATCGTCGGCGACCTCTTCGGCGACGGCAAGATGTTCTTGCCGCAGGTCGTGAAATCCGCCCGGGTGATGAAGCAGGCGGTGGCCTATCTGATGCCGTTCATGGAAGAGGAGAAGGCGCGCAACCTCGCCAACGGCATCGTCGGCGACGGCCGCAGCTCCGCCGGCAAGATCGTGCTCGCGACCGTCAAGGGCGACGTCCACGACATCGGCAAGAACATCGTCGGCATCGTGCTGCAATGTAACAATTTCGAGGTCATCGACCTCGGCGTCATGGTGCCGGCGGCAAAAATCATCGAGACCGCCAAGGCCGTGGGCGCCGACATCGTCGGCCTCTCGGGTTTGATCACGCCCTCGCTGGACGAGATGAGTTTCCTCGCCGGCGAGATGGAGCGCCAGGGCATGAGCGTGCCGCTGCTGATCGGCGGCGCCACCACCAGCCGCGTCCACACCGCCGTCAAGATCGATCCGAATTACCGCAGCGGCCCGGTGGTGCACGTCAACGACGCCAGCCGCGCGGTCGGTGTCGCCTCCGCATTGCTTTCGCCGGAGCGGCGCGAGGCCTATGCCACTGAAGTGCGCGCCGACTACGCCAAGATTTCCGCGGCGCATTTCCGCGCCCAGGCCGACAAGAAGCGGCTGAAACTCACGGATGCCCGCGCCAATGCCGGCAAGATTGATTTTGCGAAAACGCCGCCGAAGCAGCCGGCGTTTCTCGGCATCAAGAGTTTTGAGGCGTACGACCTCGCCGAGCTCGCCGCCTATATCGACTGGACGCCGTTCTTCCAGACCTGGGAGCTGACCGGGCGCTTTCCTGCGATTCTCGACGACGAAAAGGTCGGCGAGGTCGCGCGCTCGCTCTATGACGACGCCCGCAAGATGCTGGATCGCATCATCAAGGAGAAGTGGTTCACGGCGCAGGCCACCATCGGCTTCTGGCCGGCCAATGCCGATGGCGACGACATCACGGTCTATGCCGACGACAGCAGAAGCACCGCGATCGCGACGTTTCACACCCTGCGCCAGCAACTGGAAAAACGCGAAGGCCGCTTCAATTCGGCGCTGTCGGATTTCATCGCGCCGGTGACGTCGGGCGTGCCCGATTATATCGGCGCCTTCGTGGTCACCGCCGGGATCGGCGAGGACGTGATCGCCGATCGCTTCAAGAACGCCAATGACGATTATTCCTCGATCCTGTGCAAGGCGCTGGCGGATCGCCTCGCCGAAGCCTTCGCCGAGCGCATGCATGCGCGGGTGCGCCGCGAATTCTGGGGCTACGCGCCGGACGAAACGCTTGCGCCCGAGCAGCTCATCCTCGAACAATACCAGGGCATCCGCCCCGCGCCCGGCTATCCCGCGCAGCCCGATCACACCGAGAAGGCGACGCTGTTTCGTCTGCTCGATGCCGAGAACACCGCCGGCGTCCGACTTACCGAAAGTTTTGCGATGTGGCCGGGCTCGTCGGTGTCGGGGCTGTATTTCAGCCACCCCGAAAGCTTCTATTTCGGCGTCGGCAAGATCGAGCGCGACCAGGTCGAGGATTATGCGGCGCGCAAAGGCTGGAGTGTGGAGGAGGCCGAGCGCTGGCTGGCGCCGGTCTTGAACTACATCCCGACCCAGGATCAATCCGCGCGGGATCGCCGCCTCAAGGAGGCGATGCCGACCCTGGCGCCGACCAGCGCGGTGCCGGCCAACGATGGCGCGGAACAAATGGCGGCGCACCCGCCGGGCTGCACCTGCGCGGTGCATCTGGCCTATCGGAAGAAGGCGGCAAGGGCGGG
>NZ_JBEKCZ010000299.1:0-4656 GCF_050014615.1 Bradyrhizobium sp.
CTCGGGACCTCCTTCGTCGACCTTCGGGTGATCCCCGCGGCGGCTTTGATCCTTCCGGCCTTCTGCTCGCTGTCGCTGCCCAGCCGACGATGGACAATTGCTGCGCTCACCATCGTCGCCGGCATCACCCTCGCCAATCTGTCGGTCGTATTGGTGGTCTGGCTGTCCTATCGTGCCGACTACGCGGCGATGATCTTGTCGTTCCACAAGATCGACCCCGGTTCGCTGGTGCTCGTTGGCGGCAGCGGCGAGGGCGAGGACCCGCCGTTCAGCGATCTCACGAGCTACCCGATGGCTTATGCTCCGACGCTGGCGGTGCATTATGCCAACGCCTTTGTGCCGAACCTGTTCACCGCGGTGGGCAAGCAGCCCGTGCAGGCGCGTGCCGCGGTCCGCCGTCTCGCCATCCCCTATGGCGGACCGATGCCGATACGCGTGCTTAGCGCGATCGCGGCCGGCCAAACGTCGTCCGACATTCCGCCTTTCATCCGCACCTGGTACCGGGACTACGACTATATCTATGTGCTGGGGCCGCGCGTGGCGAACCCGCTGCCAGACCTGCTGGAGGAATTGGACAGTTCCGTGCGCTTTGTTCTCTATAAAATCCGCCGCGCGCCCTTAGCCCCGGGGACGAAAACCGCTCGAAATTTCCGGAGACCGAGCGGCTTCCACCCCATTCACCCGGATGGAACCCTCTCAAATGGCGACCAGACGCCCGACAGAAAGCCTCGCACGAAAAGACGGCCCCGAACCAAGGTCCGGGGCCGTTGTTTCGTTGAACGACGATGGCCGGATGACTATTCCGGCTTGCCGATGGTCACCTTCAGGGTGCCGATGCCGTCGATCCCGCATTCGATTTTGTCGCCGGGCGAGAGTGCGGCGACCCCGGCCGGGGTTCCCGTCATGATGATATCGCCGGCGCCGAGCGAGACCTGCTCCGAAAGTTTCTCGATGATCTCCGGCACGCTCCAGATCAGTTCCGTGAGGTCGCCCTTCTGCCGTTCGGTGCCATTGACCGACAGCCAGATCTTGCCCTTGGTCGGGTGGCCGATCTTGGAGGCCGGCTGCATCGCGCCGCAGGGCGCCGAATGGTCGAACGACTTGCCGACTTCCCAGGGCCGCTCTTTCTTGCGGGAGGCCAGCTGCAGATCGCGCCGCGTGAGGTCGATGCCGACGGCATAGCCGTAGATGTGCTCGTTGGCCTTGGCGGCAGGAATATTGAGCCCGCCGCTCTTCATCGCCACGATCAATTCGACCTCGTGATGGAAATCCTTGGTCAGCGGCGGGTAGGGGATGGTGGCGCCGTCCGGCTCGATCATGTCGGCATGCTTGGCGAAGAAAAACGGCAGCGCCCGCTCGTCATTGCCCATCTCGCGGATGTGCTCGAGATAATTGCGCCCGACGCACCAGATGCGGCGAACCGGATAGGATTTGGTGTCGCCCGCGATGGCGATCGAGGCTTGCGGAGCCGGAGGAAAGACGAAGGAGGGTGCGCTCATGGAGGGATCTCGGTGGGTTGGGGATGGAAACTTGAGGAGTAGCTTTACGCGGTTGCGCTGATCGGCGCCAGCGTCAGCGGCCCGGCATCGCGGTGCTGCAGCCGGAAGAACGACGCATAGCGCCCGCCGCGGCGTAACAAATCGTCATGCCGCCCGCGTTCGACGATCTCGCCGCCCTCAACCACCAGGATGGCGTCGGCATGCATGATGGTGTGGAGGCGATGGGCGATGACGATGGTGGTGCGGTTCTGGCACAGATGTTCGATCGCTTCCTGCACCTGCTTTTCGGATTCCGAATCCAGCGCCGCGGTGGCTTCGTCGAGCAGGATGATCGGGGCGTTCTTCACCAGCGCGCGCGCCACCGCGACGCGCTGGCGCTGGCCGCCGGATAATTGGGTGCCGTGCTCGCCGACCGGCGTGTCATAGCCGAGCGGAAAGCCCATGATGAATTCGTGCGCGCAGGCCGCCTTGGCGGCGGCCACGATCTCGGCCTGGCTGGCGCCGACCTTGCCGAAGGCGATGTTGGCCCCGATGGTATCGCGGAACAGATAGACGTCCTGCCCGACATAGGCGGTTTGCTGGCGCAGCGATTTTCGCGACACATGGGAGATCGCCTGGCCGTCGATCAGGATGTCGCCGCCATCAGCTTCATAGAATCGCAGCAGCAGCGCCAGCACCGTCGACTTGCCGCCGCCGGAGGGGCCGACCAGGGCGGTGACCTTGCCGGGCTCGGCGACAAAACTCATGCGGTTGAGCACCGGCTCGTTCACGCGATAAGCAAAAGTCACGTCGCGCCATTCGACCCGCGCGTCGATCAGTTTCAGCGCCGGCTTGTCGTCGTCGTCGGGTTCGCTGGCCGGACTGTCGACGATCTCCAGCAGTTTGCGGGCGCCGATCAGGCTGCTGTTCAATTCGATGTTCAGCCGCGCCAGACGCTTGGCCGGCTCGTAGGCCAAAAGGAACGCGGTCAGGAACGAGAAAAACTGGCCGGGCGTGGCGCCCAGCGCGACGACACTGTAGCCGCCATACATCAGCCCGCCCGCGACCGCCAGGCCGCCGAGCGTTTCCATCAGCGGGCTCGAACGATTGGAAACCCGCGCCATTTTGTTGGCGTTTTGCTCGACCGCCGTGATTGAGGCGTCGATCCGTTCACGCATGGTCTGTTCAAGTGTGAACGCCTTGACGGTACGGATGCCCTGCAGCGATTCCTGCATGGTTTCCATGATGTCGGCGGTGCCGGTGAACTGGTTGTGCGCGAGACCCTTGATCCGCTTCACCAGCTTGCGCAGCACCAGCATCGCCGGCGGCGCCACCGCGAATCCGAGCAGCGCCATATAGGGATCCTGCATCAGCATCACGGTGACCAACCCGACCAGCGACAACACATCGCGTCCGACGGCGTTGATCAGGAGACTGAGTACCTGCGTGACGGAGTTGGCACCGGCGGTCAGGCGCGCCAGGAATTCGGACGAGTGCCGCTCCGAGAAGAAAGCGATGCTTTCGCTCATCAGCTTGGAGAACAGCTGACGCTGGTTGTTGGCGAGGATGGCGTTGGAGATTTTCGACAGAATGACCTGATGACCGTAGGTCGCCGCACCCTTGATGATGAAAATCACGACGGTCACGCCGGACAGGATCGCGATGCCGCGGACGTTCTTGTCGACATAGGCCTGATTGATCACCTGGCCGAGCAAATAGGCCGAGCCGGCGGTGGTCGCGGCCGAGACCGCCATCAGCGCGAACGCCAGCAGATAGCGCCGCCAGTAGAGCGCTCCCTGTTCCATGACCAGGCGGCGAATCAGGATCGCGGCGCCGTAGGGATCGTCGGTAATCTTCTTAGGCAGTTCGGTCATTCGCGTTCCATTGACAGCGTTGGGCAAGCATCCGCCCCACGTGTCAGAGTTGTTCCGAAACGTCCGTCTCCTTGCCCGCTATAGCGAGGTTTTTCAAGCCAAATCAGGCCTTGCGCCCAACAGGACTTCGGGGGTGATTTTAGGCCGATACCGCGTGCGCGAGGTCGCCATGGCGTTCGCGGAACAGTTTCTCTTCCCAGGCCAGCGCATGCCGGGCGATGGTCTCGAGATCATCGTATCGCGGCGTCCAGTCCAGCACGCTGCGGATACGGCTGGTATCGGCGACCATGGTCATGATGTCGCCCGGTCGGCGCGCGGCATATTGAACCGCGAAATTGCGCCCGCTGATGCGGCGCACCGCCTCGATGGTTTCCAGCACGGAGTAGCCGCGGCCGTAGCCGCAATTCAGCGTTGTCGAGGTGCCGCCGCCGCGCAGATAGGCCAGCGCCGCGCGATGCGCCTGCGCCAGGTCGCTGACATGAATGAAATCCCGGATGCAGCTTCCGTCCGGCGTCGGATAGTCGGTGCCGAACACGTCGATCTTGGCGCGCTGTCCGGTGGCGGCCTCGACCGCGATTTTCAGCAGATGCGTCGCTCCCGCCGTCGCAAGCCCGATCCGCGCCTGCGGGTCGGCGCCCGCCACGTTGAAGTAGCGCAGCACGGCATAGTTCATGCCGTGCGCGGAGGCCACGTCGTGCAACATGATTTCGGCCATCAGCTTCGAGGAGCCGTAGGGCGACAGCGGCCGGGTCGGCGCGTGCTCGGGAACGGGCACCTGGTCCGGATTGCCGTACACCGCCGCGGTCGATGAAAAGATGAAGCGGTCGACGCCGCATTTGACCGCCGCGTTCAACAGGCTGCGCGTGGTCATGGTGTTGTTGCGGTAATAGCCGAGCGGATCGCGCATCGAGTCCGGCACCACCACCGAGCCCGCGAAGTGAATGATGCTTTCCACCTTGTGCGCGGCGATCACGCCCTCGACCAGATTTTCATCCGCGGCGTCGCCGATGAACAGCGGTACGCCTTCGGGCAGGAACGCGGAAAAGCCGGTGGACAGGTTGTCGATCACGACAACGCTTTCGCCGGCTTCCACCAGCGCATGAACCATGTGACTTCCGATATAGCCGGCGCCGCCAGTGACAAGCACAGTCATGAGTTCACCCATCTCCAAGCGCATGATCCGCCAACGGTCAGCGGTTTGGCGAAAGGATCATGCGCCCTGTTTTGGGGAGCGATGCTATCCGTCGCACGGTGAAGAGTGGGTTTCAGCGCGCCCGAACTGGCTACTATGCTTAATGTTGCGT
>NZ_JBEKCZ010000300.1:0-4606 GCF_050014615.1 Bradyrhizobium sp.
CCGGCCCTCGCCGCTTCTGGTCTCGTCGACGGAGCTTCCCAGGATATTTCATCCTGACGCATAATTTTAACGCATCATATTGATAACACTGGCAGTTCAAAAGAAATGCCAAGTTCGCCTGGCTACCAGCGAGACGCCGCATGAGACAATTCGGCCATCCGGCCCTTCACGTCTGGAATGAAAAGAACCCTTGCGACCGAAGGTCGGGCGAATCGTGAACGACCGCTTCACCCCATGACCGAGATGCGCGTCGTCGTCGGCAGCGGGCCCGGAGCCGTCGGCGTGACCCACGCTCTGCTCCAGCGCGGCTTCGAAGTGACCATGCTGGATGTCGGGGAAACCCTCGATGCAGAGACGGCCAAGGTCGTCGCGACCATGGCCAGGCAAGAGCCCGAGCAATGGTCCAGCGAAGACCGGGCCGTGATCCAGCGCGTCGATTTCGCGACCGACCCGGGGCTGTCGCCCAAGCGCCTGTTCGGCTCCACCTTCTCCTATTTCAACGACCCCAGAATCGAGGCGCCGGCGGCCCTGAAACTCTACGGGTCGCGGGCGCTGGGCGGTCTGTCGACGGTCTGGGGATGCGCGCTGCTGCGGGCGACGCCGGCCGAGTTGCAGGCCTGGCCGGGGGCGCTGTCCGGCGAGATCGCGGAGGCCTATCTCGGAATTCGGGATTTGCTCAAGCCCAGCATCGGCGCCGATATTTTTGCGCCGGGAACCCATCTGAAGATTTCCGAGGCCGCCCAGGCGGCGTGGGATCGCTACCGCCAGTCTCCGCTACTGCATCAGGACCTCAGCGTCTATCCCACCCCGCTGACGATCTCAAAGGCCTGCAAGGCCTGCAACGCCTGCATGTACGGCTGCGTCTACGATTATACCTACAGCAGCCGGACCACGATCGAGGATCTGTTCAGGCGGAACCCGCGATTTCACTATGTCGGCGGAATGATCGTGGAGGAATTCAGCGAGGCGGCTGAATCCGTAGAAATACGGGCTGTCGGCAAGGGAACCGGGAGCCGGCAGACCTTTAGCGCCAGGCAGCTGTTCCTGGCAGCCGGCATGATGGGAAGCCTGCGAATCCTGTGGAACTCCTCAGGGAGCGTGTCGCGCAGATTGCAGGCGCGCGATTCAAGCCTGTTCCTCGTTCCCGGCCTGACATTCTCAGGCACATGGGGCGGCTCCGCCAAACATCATGGCCTGTCGCATTTGTCGGTCGATCTCACCGCGGGACCGTTTGCGGAAAAGCCGGCCCATGTTCAGCTCTACTTCAACAATCCCGCGATCGCGGACGGACTGAAAGCAAGGCTCGGTCCCCTCAACAGCGGACCGGCACGACAACTGATCGATATCGCCAGCCGGTTTGTCGTCGCCGGCCAGGGCTACCTGCATTCCGATTTTTGCCATCGGCTCGAACTGGACTGCGATGACGCCGGAATCATCAGGGCATCGGTGCTGCGCAATCCCGCCACCGATGGCTTCATCGAGGCCGCTCTCTCCCAGTTTGCCCGTCAGATGCGCAAGCTCGGCATCTATTTTGTCAATCCGGCGGCCAGCATCACGCCTTACGGCGGATCAAAGACGGCAGGCGCCCTACCCCACGCCGCCCAATCCGATCCGTCGACAACCGATCAACTCGGACGTCCGTTCGGAGCAAAGAACGTCTTCGTTGTCGATATGACGGTGATGCCGTCGATCCCGGCGCGCAATCATACGCTGACGATGTTTGCCAATGCGCTACGAATTGGCCAGTCGGCCTAGCGCCCTCACGACGTCAGCGGATAGGATCTTGCCCATTCCGCTGCGATCTGAACTTTCCAGGAAGCCTTGGCCTTCTAGGAAATAGAAGTCCCCCGAGGTCGCCTTCGCACCGCGCAGGTTGCCGAGATCGCCGCGAAACCGCGCAACGATGGTGGCAAAATACCCGCGCCCGGCGGGCCGTGGGTTGGGATACGCAAAATCCAGCACGCTGTCGGCGCGCACCTTCGATTTTCCGATCAGCGCTTCCTTGACCCGCAGCATGGCGTAGGCAATCTGCCACGGCACCGGAACCTTGATGCTGCGCGCGCCGTGCCGGCTCTCGATCAGGCGCAGGACGCCGCCCAGCTTGATCCGTTCGCGGTAGCAGAACGACAGCGTATGCGGCTTGGTGAGCCGCATGCCCGCGAGCAGGTGGATGCCGAGCACCACCGCCTCGAGATCGCAGCAATAGAAGCCGCTGCCCCGCGCCGCCAGCACCGGAACGATCTTCGATCCCGTTGCAATATCGATCAGGTTCTGGAACGCAGCGCCCGGGCGACGCCATGACGCGATCAGGCCCGGCCGGATGTTGACGCCACCGAGCCGGTTGAACTGGGCCTCGACCAGCATCTTCTCCCAGCCATAATCGGTGCGGCAGCCGGGGAAGGCCGACATGCTGGAAATGTTGATCAGCCGCGCCGAGGGGGAGCCCGCGACGACCGCGATGTTGCGCTCGAAGTTTGCGAATTTGCCGGGGAGGCTGCGGCTTTCGATGCCCTTGAAGTCGAACGCGCAGTTGATCAGGACAATCGGCACGTCCGTGGTCACCTGCCCGGCCCAATCGTCCACGAACACGTCGGCGGTCACGTGGCGGTGGAAGAAGGAATGGCTCAATTGGCCGCGCGACACCGCGACCACCCGGTAGCCCGGCAGCGCATGAAAGAACTGGCACAGGACACTGCCGAGATACCCTCCGGCGCCGAGCACCACGACCGTGCGAACCGTGCCGGGTCCCTCCGAACTGGTGTCGTTCATCCGAAAGGGCCCTGCCTCGACAAGACTTAGTTAGACAAGACTTGTGTTGTTACCGAAATTTCCGGCAGCGGGACGACAAAGCGGCCGCCCTGCTCGATATAGCGCGCGTGTTTCTTTCTGATCTGATCGGCATAGCGCCAGGCCAGAATGATGATCAGCGCGGGATCGTGCTGCAACACGCCCTCCGCGGTGTAAACCGGCAGATCGTAGCCTGGACCATCCAGCCGTTCCTTGAAAGGCGTATCGTCGAACAGGAAATCGAGCTTGTCCTCGAGTTCGAACTGATGAATCAGCGCGGCACATCCCACCGAGGTGCCATAGGCTCCGATCTGACGGCCGCCAGCCCGCGCCTCGCTGATCAGCGCGTGCAAGCCCGCTTTTATTTGCGCGATCCGCTCGCTGAAACGGTGGTGGTAGGCGAGATCATAGAGTCCGGTTCGCTGCTCGAGTGCCATCAATTCGGCGACGCGCGCGGCGACCGGCCGTGGCCCATTCGCATGCTGCACCCAGAACCGGATCGAGCCGCCTTTTGTGGGTATCCGCTCCGCATCGAACACCAGCAGATTGAAACGCCCGAGCGCACGCACGACGGGCTGCACCGAGAAGGTGGAGATGTGCTCGTGATAGATCACGTCGAGCAAGGTCTTCTCGAACACGTCGAGGGCATATTGCGTCTCGAACACGAACACGCCGTCGGGCGCCATGATCGCGCCGACGCCGTTCAGGATCGAGTCGAGATCGTCGATATTGGCCATCGCATTGTTGGCGATCACCGCACGGGCGCCGCCGAGCTCGCGGCGGATGTCCTGCGCAACCGCGGGATTGAAGAAATCGGCACGGGTGGGAATGCCTTTGGCAGTGGCTTCGGCGGCGATCTTTTGCGCGGGATCGACGCCCTGGACGCGCATGCCGGCGTCGCGAAAAAAGCTCAGCAGCGTGCCGTCATTGCTGCCGAATTCCACCACGAGATCCCCCGGTTTGAGCTTGGCGCCGTCAATGACGGCCTTGCTCAATCCGCGGAAATGATCGGCCAGCCCCAGCGAAATCGCGGTGCGATAGAGATAGTTCCGGTAGATCAGGCTGGGATCGACGATGTGAACGAGCTGGTTCAGCCCGCAATCCTCGCACAGATAATTGTCGAGCGGCGCCATGATCGTGGTCAATCGGGTGCCGGCCGCATCGGCCTCGGTGCCGACATTGGGTGAAACGATCGGCACGTTGGCGAGCGGGATGCTGCGCACGATGTGCGTCGAGCCGCACAGGCGGCAGGTCTTGCGGATCGTCAGAAGTTCGCTCATCGCCTACACCGTCATCCTGCGCCAGATTTGCTCGGTCAGAACCATATCGGCCAGACCCTCTTCACCGCTGGTCGCGGGTGCTGCCGTTCCCGTCAGCGCGTCAACGAAGCCGGTGGCCTGGCGCGCGAACGACCATCCGGTTCCCACAGTCACGCGCTCCCCGACCAACCCGCGCCTGGCATCGTCGACCACGATCTCGCTGACATTTTCGGTCGCCATCGGAGACGGAATCAGGACCTGGATCCGGCCATGCTCAAACAGAAACTCGACCCCCTCGATCCAGCGGCCAGCCGCCGTTTTGGTGACTTCAAGAACAATATTGACATCGCCCTTGCGCAGCGTCGCGGCGACGCTCGAGGAGCCATCGCAATGCGCGCTCATCACCTCGACGTCCCGCGGAAAGAACAGCCGCATCAGGTTGATGTCGTGGCTCGCCACATTGATGAACCACGGATAGATGCTGCGGTACACTTCGGGAAGCCAGTCGGGAAACAGCGGCCAGGTGGCAAAACGCTCAGGCCGGCTTTCCCTCGGGCGAA
>NZ_JBEKCZ010000301.1:0-4576 GCF_050014615.1 Bradyrhizobium sp.
CGACAGGTCGACGGAGAGTTCGAGATCGATCACGAAGCGCTGACCGACCTCGGTCTCATGTTCCATGACGCCGTGGCGGGCATGGATCACGACGCCGGTGATGAAGATCGTATCGGTCATTCATGACCCCCGATTGCTTGGCTCTCGATCGCCGCGGCCACCCGCAAGGCTTGCACGGTTTCCGAGACATCATGGGTCCGGATGATCCGTGCGCCGGCCTTTGCCGCCACGAGGTGGGCTGCAATCGAGCCGCCAAGGCGCTGTCGGGGTTCGGATGGCGTGACCGAACTGATGAAGCGCTTGCGCGATGCGCCCACCAGCAGCGGCAGGCCGAAAATGCGAAGTTCGTCCAGCCGGGCCAGCGCGGTCATGCTCTGTTCGGGCGTCTTGCCAAAGCCGATGCCGGGATCCAGCACGATATTGCCGGATGCGATACCCGCTTTGCCGGCGATGTCGAGCGAGCGGGTAAAAAATGCCGCAATATCCTGCATGATGTAGATCGAAGCATCGGCGCGGTCGCGGTTGTGCATGATGATAACCGGGCAATGGCGCGCCGCCACCAGCGTCGCCATGTCAGGGTCGCGCTGCAGGCCCCAGACGTCGTTGGCGATGGCCGCGCCGGCATCAAGCGCCCAGGCGACGACCGACGATTTCATGCTGTCGATCGACACGGGAACACCCAGCGAAACCACCTCGGCCAGGATCGGCTGCAGGCGTTGTCGTTCCTCATCGGCCGTGACCGGCTGGGCGCCATAGGGCCGGGTGGATTCCGCGCCGATATCGATGATGTCGGCGCCCTCGGCGATCATGCGCCGGGCCTGCGCCAACGCGCGCTCCGGCGCCACGAATTGCCCGCCATCGGAAAAGGAGTCCGGCGTAATGTTGAGCACGCCCATCACGGCGGGATAGGGCCGTGACAAAAGGGCAGGCAACACCGGATGATCTGCCGGGGAGGCCGCCGGGGCGGGTCTGGACGTGGTCGCGATCATGCGGTCGCTTTGCGCGGTCCGGGCATGGGAGTCAAGATGCGGGCGCGCTCAAGGGGGCGGGCGCGGCCGAGCCGCCAGTCAGGCCCGGCGGCCGGTCCCGGTCAGCGAGTATCTTGACAAGTATCTTGGCAAATATCTTGGCAACTATCTTAGTAGGTAATCTTGGGCTGAAGCTTGCGCGCCTGCGCGATCAGCTGCTCGACCGACTTCTCCGAGGGCAGGACGCGGACCAGTTTCCGCTTGGTATTCACGTCTTTCATGTTCTGTGCCAGGCGGGATGGATTGCGCAGTGCGAGCTCGCGAACCGTGGTGACGCCGGCGGCGCGTACCAGGCCGACCTTGGCCTTGCCCATGCCGGGAATCCGCATGTAGTCGGACACGTTGGCCCATTCCAGCAGTTGCTGCTCGCTGATGCCGGTCTTCGCCGCCAGCGTTTTACGGCCTTTGACGGTCCGGGCCGCTTCAAGCAGCCCATCCGTGGTGCGAATGCCAAGCGATTTCAGTTTGGAAGCGGCGAAGGATGGCAGGCCATCAATCTCGGAGATTGGATATGTCATGGTACTCGATATGCAAAAGGTGCTTTAAGCGAACTGACTGAGGCCCGGGGTCCCTGCGATGATCTCGCCCATTTGGTCCGCTCCGATTTTGTCGCGGCCGAACCGGAAAAGTTCACGCGCGACGTTCTGAATCTCGCTCATGCCCAAACCAAGCCCCATCAGCTTGGTGCCGAGCGCCATCAGACCGCCCCCCATCAAACTTCCGAAACCGCTGCTATTGCTGGAGGCCGAGATCGCGGCTTCCGCGCCTGGAATCTTGTCGATCAGGGCCTGAACCTTGTCGGAGGGCCCCTCGTTGCGCAGGAAACCCAGAACGATGCCGATGGTTTTTTCCGCCACAGCATCATCGATGCCGGCCTTGGCGGCCAGCCGTCCTATCAGTTCGTCCATATTGCCCCGCCCTCACCCGGTTGCTTGCCGGATCCTTGCTTGTGAATTTATCTTGATCTTCCGCGATACGAATTACAAGCGATGACCGCACACCAAGGCACGATTCATCTTCGATCGCACAACGAGTGTTGCAGCAATGCAAGAGTGGGGATGGGATTCGCGCTATATTGCGTAGCGCGCCCGGGTTTCTACCGTGATCCTGCGGGATCACGGGAGACGTTAACTCCGTTGACCGGTTTCAATCGGCTTGCAAGATGCGGTATAATTATGGTGCTTGGCGGCCGCGCCCCCTGATGCGCACGACGAGGCGATGCAATGGCGACTTCCGACCACCAGATGGCCGATACCGACGAGAAGATTTTTATTGGAAAGGGTGAACAGCCGGCATGGCTGACGCTCGGGCTTGCAAATCGCCATGGCCTGGTCACCGGTGCGACCGGAACCGGAAAAACCGTCTCGCTGCAGGTGATGGCGGAAGGCTTTGCACGTGCCGGCGTTCCGGTGTTCGCGGCCGATATCAAGGGCGACCTCTCGGGCATCTCCGAAGCGGGTGAGGCCAAGGATTTCATCGTCAAACGGGCCAATGATATGGGCCTCACCTTCCAGCCTGACCGGTTTTCCACGGTGTTTTGGGACGTGTTCGGCGAGCAGGGGCACCCGGTGCGCGCGACGGTCTCGGAAATGGGGCCGTTGCTGCTGTCGCGAATGATGGATCTAAACGATGTCCAGGAAGGCGTGCTGAATATCGCGTTCAAGGTCGCGGACGAGCAGGGATTGTTGCTGCTGGACATGAAGGATCTGCGCGCGATCCTGTCGTTCATCGCCGAACACGCCGCCGAACTGACCACGCAATATGGAAACGTCTCGAAACAGACCGTGGGAACCATCCAGCGTCAGCTCCTGGTGCTGGAAAATCAGGGCGGCGCCAGATTTTTCGGAGAACCGGCGCTGGCGCTGAAGGATTTCATGCGCACCGACAGTGACGGCCGGGGAATGGTCAACATTCTGGTGGCCGACAAACTGATGCAGAGCCCGCAGCTGTATGCGACCTTCCTGCTGTGGATGCTGTCCGAGCTGTTCGAGCAACTGCCGGAGGCTGGCGATCCGCCGAAACCCAAGCTCGTGTTCTTCTTCGACGAGGCGCATCTGTTGTTCAACGATGCGCCAAAGGCGCTGATGGACAAGATCGAGCAGGTGGTGCGGCTGATACGCTCGAAGGGCGTCGGGGTTTATTTCGTCACGCAAAACCCGATCGACGTCCCGGACAAGGTGCTCGCCCAATTGGGCAACCGCGTGCAGCACGCGCTGCGGGCGTTTACGCCGCGGGACCAGAAGGCGGTCGCGGCGGCGGCGCAGACGTTCCGGCCCAATCCGAAGCTCAACACCGCCCAGGTCATCATGGAACTGGGCAAGGGCGAGGCGCTGGTCTCGTTTCTGGAAGGCAATGGCGTACCGGCGATGGTCGAGCGCGTGATGGTCCGGCCGCCGTCGGCGCGGATCGGGCCGATCACGCCCGAGGAACGCAAGGCCATCATGGACAACAGCCCGGTCAAGGGCAAATACGACACCACGATCGATTCCGAATCCGCCTACGAGGTGCTACAGAAGCGCGTGGCCGGCACCGCGGCGGGTGGGGCCGGGGCCGGAGGAATTCTCGGGCAGATCGGCGCGATCGTCGGGACGATTTTCGGGACCAACGTGCCGCGCGGCAAAATGTCGACCGGACAGGTTATCGCGCGAAACGTGACCCGGTCCGTCACCAACCAGGTGGTGGGCGGGGTCGTCGCCGATCTCGGCAAATCCCTGGGCGGCCCGGTTGGCGGTTCGGTCGGTCGTGCCATTGTGCGCGGTGCGCTCGGCGGGCTGCTGCGACGATAGGATCTTCTCGAGGGTCGCGATCGCGTGATCGCCCCTGATTTTCAGAAAGTGACGTGTGCTAAGATTTCCGTCGTTGCGAGCTCCGCTCGATATCCTCTTCCTGGTCTGCTGCATCCTGCTGACCGCCGACGTTCTGGTTCCGGAGATTTTCGGGAGCGGAAAGACCAAGGACTATCCGCTCTGGTTCTGGGCCGGGCAGCAGGTCCTGCAGGGGAAGGATCTCTATCCCAGCGATCCCAGCGACTATTTCGAATTCATCTATCCGCCGCTGTCGGCGATTATGCTCGCGATACCCAGCTATTTCGGCAAGATACCGCTCTATCTGTTCCTGTCGGCGGTCAATGCCGCGGCATGGTGGATGACGGCTCAATTCTCCAACGCGATGACCGGTTCGGGGCGGATCCCCACGGCGTGGCTGTTCGCATTGCCGGCCTTCGTCACCGTATCCTTTGTGTTCGACATGTTCGATCTAGGGCAGCCCAATCTCGTTCTGCTGGTGATGATGTTGTTCGGGTTCTGGTTGTTGCAGCATGAGCGCCCCTGGATGGCGGGAAGCATGTTTGCGCTGGCGACGGCGATCAAGGTTTTCCCGATCGCCGTGTTTCCCTATCTGCTGTGGCGGCGGCAGTGGGCAGCTGTCGCCGGCATGATCGTCTTCCTCGGGATTTTCCTGTTGGTCGTTCCGGCTCCGATACGCGGGTATCAGCACAACGTTTCCGAGATGAAAACCTGGTATCAGGGCATGGTCGGGTCGAGTTCGGA
>NZ_JBEKCZ010000302.1:0-8707 GCF_050014615.1 Bradyrhizobium sp.
GTCCGCGCAACAAAACGGCCTGGCCCCGATGGAGCCTTGCCGCATCAGCCCGTGTGACGGCCAGTGCCGGGATGTCGTCCAGCGCGGTCTCAACGGGCAAAAGCGCGTCGGCGAGGCTGCCCTCGCCAGACGCGGCTCTATCGCATAAAGCCTCCAACTGTTCCAGCGGAATCATGTCGGTTTCACCGAATGGGCCGACCAGGGTCCTCCGCAGGGCGCAGATATGGCCAAAACAGCCGAGAAGGCGGCCAATGTCGCGGGCCAGCGCCCGCACATAGGTTCCCTTGCCGCATTCGGCCTCGAACACAGAATGACTGCTATCTATCTGTTCTACCAAGGTTAATTGGTGAATCTCGACCGGCCGCGGCTTCAGCTCGACGGTCTCGCCGTCCCGCGCCAGGTCGTAGGCCCGCTCGCCCTGGACCTTGATGGCCGAATATTGCGGCGGGATCTGCTCAATGACGCCCGTGAACCGCGGCAGCAGGTCGGAAATCGCCTCCATGGAGGGCCGGATCGGGCTGCTATGGGTGACCCGGCCTTCGGTGTCGTCGGTATCGCGCTCTTCGCCCCAGCACACCGTGAAGCGATAGCGCTTGCGGCCGTCCATCACGAAGGGGACGGTTTTGGTGGCTTCGCCCAACGCGATCGGCAGTCCGCCTGACGCGAGCGGGTCGAGCGTGCCGGCATGGCCGGCGCGCTTGGCCTGGAACAGCCGCTTCACGACCGCGACCGCATGGGTCGAGGTCATGCCGATCGGCTTGTCGAGCACGACCCAGCCATGGACGTCGCGTTTATCGCGCCGCGGCTGGTTATTCTGGCGCGGCTGCTTGCCGGAGCGCGGGTGATTCCCGTCGCGGCCAGGGTCCGGAGAAATATTTTTTTCAAGCGCGTCCGAATCGCCGATTGGCGGCTCGATCAGGCTGTTGGCGGTGGTCACGATCATCAGTTCACTCTTCCGAATCTTGCGAATCTGGTGCGAGGTCTCTTTGCACCGCAGGTGTTCGCAGTAATTTCTCTATTCGTTCCGCTTCATCGAATCGTTCGTCGGCGCGGAAGCGAAGATCAGGCGCAAATTTTAAGTTAACGCGTCGCGCCACTTCGCCGCGCAGGAACTTCTTGTTGCGCTCCAGCGCCGCGATCACCTTGTCGATGTCGCGCCCGCCGAGCGGCATCACATAAACGGTCGCCAGCTTCAGATCCGGCGACATCCGCACCTCGGGCACGGTGATGATGTGCCCCTCGAGGTCGGGGTCGTGAACGCTGCCTTGTGAGAGAATGTCCGCAATCGCATGGCGCACGGTTTCGCCCACGCGCAACTGACGCTGCGAGCCGCCGGGAGCGGAACTCTTCTTGTGATGGCCGGGCATTATCGTTTTCTCAAAATCGTCATGCCCGCGCTTGTCGCGGGCATCCACGTCTTTCTTGTTGAATCAGGTAAGGCGTGGATGGCCGGAACAAGTCCGGCCATGACGCCGTATTTTCAGTTCAAAAATCCGTGCGCTCGCAAGACTTGGACTTGCAAAGGCTTGGATTCACAAAAAGCCTGGTCCTACAGGCTACGCTGGATCGTCTCCACGCGATAACACTCGATGATGTCGCCGGCACGCATGTCGCCGTAATTCTCGAACGCCATGCCGCATTCCTGGCCGGACTGCACTTCCTTCACTTCGTCCTTGAAGCGCTTCAGCGTCGACAACTTGCCTTCATGCACGACGACGTTGTCGCGAATCAGGCGGACATTGGCGCCGCGCTCCACCGAGCCGTCGGTGACACGGCAACCGGCGACCTTGCCGACCTTGGAAATGTTGAACACTTCCAGGATCAGGGCATTGCCCAGCATGGTCTCGCGCAGCGTCGGCGCCAGCAGGCCGGACATCGCCTTCTTCACGTCATCTACGAGATCGTAGATGATGTTGTAGTAGCGGATTTCGATGCCGTTGCGCTTGGCCGCCGCGGCGGCTTCCTTGTGGGCGCGTACGTTGAAGCCGATGATGGCGGCGTTGAAGCCTTCCGCCAGCGTGACGTCGGATTCGCTGATGCCGCCGACGCCGGCATGCAGGATGCGGGCGGCGACTTCGTCGGTGCCGAGCTTGTCGAGCGATCCGAGGATGGCCTCGAGCGAGCCCTGCACGTCGGCCTTGATGATCAGCGGGAAGTCCTTGCGGCCCGACGTCTTGAGCTGCGACATCATCTGCTCGAGCGAGCCGCGCATGCCGGAAATGCTGGCGGCGGCGTTCTCGCGCTTCTGGTGGGCGCGGTAACTCGTCACCTGGCGGGCGCGGGCTTCGTTCTCCACCACCGCGAGGCGGTCGCCGGCCTCCGGCGGGCCGTTGAAGCCGAGCACTTCGACCGGAACCGACGGTCCGGCCTCGTCGATGGTGACGCCCTGATCGTTGATCAGCGCGCGGACGCGGCCCATCTCGGCGCCGGCCACGATGATGTCGCCGACGCGTAGCGTCCCGCGCTGTACCAGCACGGTAGCGACCGGACCGCGGCCGCGATCGAGCTTGGCTTCGATCACGGTGCCTTCGGCGGGACGCTCGGCATTGGTCTTGAGGTCGAGCAGTTCGGCCTGCAGCGCGATCATCTCCAGCAGCCGGTCGAGATTGGTCTTGTTCTTGGCCGAGACCTCGACATCGACGACGTCGCCGCCGAGCGATTCGACCTGAACCTCGTGCTGCAGCAGTTCCGTGCGCACGCGTTCCGGCTTGGCGTCCGGCTTGTCGATCTTGTTGATCGCCACGATCATCGGAACCTTCGCCGCCTTGGCGTGATTGATGGCCTCGATGGTCTGCGGCATCACGCCGTCATCCGCCGCGACCACCAGGATCACGATGTCGGTCACCTTGGCGCCGCGCGCGCGCATCGCGGTGAACGCGGCGTGGCCGGGGGTGTCGATGAAGGTGATCTTCTTGCCGCTTTCCGGCGAGGTCACCTGATAGGCGCCGATATGCTGGGTGATGCCGCCGGCCTCACCTGAGACCACGTTGGCATGACGAAGCGCATCGAGCAGCGAGGTCTTGCCGTGATCGACGTGGCCCATCACGGTCACCACGGGCGAACGCGGCTCGGTGTCGGAGGAATCGTCGACGACGTCGAACAGGCCTTCCTCGACGTCGGACGCGGCGACGCGCTTGACGGTGTGACCGAGTTCCTCGGCGATCAGCTGCGCGGTGTCGGCATCGATCACGTCGGTGATCTTGTGCATCGCGCCCTGCTTCATCAGCAGGCGAATCACGTCAACGGCCCGCTCGGACATGCGGTTGGCGAGTTCCTGGATATTGATGGCTTCCGGGATGATCACCTCGCGAATGAGCTTTTCCTTCGGCTCGTTCGACGCATGGCCCTTGAGGCGCTGGGTGCGGCGGCGGAACGACGCGATCGAGCGCTCGCGCACGTCATCGGCATTGAGCGCCGTGACCAGCGTCAGGCGGCCGCGCTGCTTGGCCGGTGCCGGCTTGGCGGTGGTTTTCGGAGGTGTGGCCGGGCGGGCAACGCCGCCGGGGCCGCGACGAATCTGGCGCGGACCTTCGTCCTCGTCGGTGATATCGGCGGCAACACCGGGCGCCCGGGCGGTGGGCAGAGCCGCGGCGGCGCGGGCTGCGGCCGGAGTTGCGGCGGCGGCTCGGGCTTCGGCCTCGCCAAAGCGCTTCTTGGCTTCGAGTTCGGCCTTGCGCTTGGCTTCCTCGTCCTGGCGGTGGCGTTCTTCTTCGGCCTTGCGGCGGGCTTCGGCGGCTTCGCGCTCGGCCTGCTCGATGCCTTCCTTGCTGTTGCGCCGCTTGGCTTCTTCTTCGGCCAGGCGCCGCTCTTCGACGTCGCGGACCTTGGCATCGGCCAGCGCACTGGCACGCGCGCTGCGCTCATCCTCGGTCAGGGTGCGCAGCACCACGCCGGAATTGCTGCGCGGCGCCGCCGGCGGGGGCGCGGTACGGGCAATCGGCGCCTTGGCGACGGGGGCCGCCTTGGCGACCACCGGCTCGGGCGCATGCGTTTCGGGCGCGGGGGCGTCGCCGCCCACCCGGCGCTTGCCGCGCTTCTCGACCACGACCTGCTTGGTCCGGCCGTGGCTGAAGCTCTGGCGCACGGTGCCCGTCTCGACGCGCGGCTTGAGCGTCAAGGTCTTGGTCGGGACACTGAGTGTCTTGTCGCCAGGAGTTTTCGTATCAACCATTCAGCAAGTCCTAATCTTGTTGCGTCGTGCGTGTCCGCACAGTCTGTATCGGCGAAGTCTGGTTCGGCGAATTCTATATAGGCGAAGTCTTGACACATTTGACCGGCCCAGTGCCAAATCCAATTGTTCCGAGGTCAGCGCCGTGACCACCGGGAACGGGCGGGATTCATCGCCATTTCCGGCATTTTGCCTGACGAGAGCGTCCAATTTCCGGATTCCGTCCGCCGCGCCGTCGGAAGCGTGGATCAGGGCGTGGATCGCGCTCTGGGCCAGGGCGCCCTCGACCTTGCTGAAGCCGGCGACGACCTGCCCCGCCTTGGCGGCCATCGCGAGCGCTTCGATCACGCCGCGCACCAGCAGGGCTTCGGTATCGGCCGCCAGCGTCGGTGCAACGCGGAGGTCGCGCTTGAAGCCTTTGCCAAACTGGTTACGCCGGACCGCTTCCGCAACCACCTGCCGCGAGGCGGTGATCCACAAACCCCGGCCGGGAAGCTTGCGCTTCAGATCCGCTATCACCTCGCTCTGGGGCGAGACGACAAACCGGATCAGCTCGTCGATCGGCTGCACCTGCCGCGTGACCGCGCACATCCGCATCGTCGCGGACCTGTCGGTCCGCGGTCCGTTGTCGAGATCGGGGTCAGCGAGGGCAAGCATGCGTGTGACATCTCTCCTAACATCTGCGCATTGCGGCTGCGCAAAACCGTCCGGCATCTGTTGAGAACACCCGCATCAGACCGGCTGGTCCTCGGGGGCCTCGGTGGTCTCGGTCTTCTTGACGAGATCGGCTTCGGTGATCCAGCCGGCGATGACGCGCGCCTGCATGATCATGTTTTCCGCCTCATCGCGCGAGATTTCATTGGCATCGAGAATGCCGGGATGCTTGGTCGGCTCGCCGCCTTCCTTGCGTTCGGTCCAGCCGACCAGGTCGTCGGTGGCGCAACCGGCGAGATCCTCGACGGTCTTGATCTCGTTCTCGCCGAATTTCACCAGCATTTTCGAGGTCACGCCGGGCACCGTCTTCAAAGCGTCTTCCACACCGAGCTCCTTACGTTTGTTTTCGAGCTCGCCTTCGAGCTGTTCCAGATATTCGCGGGCCCGGCTCTGCAGCTCGTTCGCGGTTTCATCATCGAAACCTTCGATGCCGGCCAGCTCCTTGATGTCGACCAGCGCCAGTTCCTCCACCGAGGTGAAGCCTTCCGACGCCAGCAATTGACCGACGACTTCGTCGACGTTCAGCGCTTCCATGAATACCCGCGTGGAGTTTTCGAAATCGGCCTGGCGGCGCTCGGATTCTTCCTGTTCGGTGAGAATGTCGATGTCCCAGCCGGTCAGTTGCGAGGCGAGGCGCACGTTCTGTCCGCGGCGGCCAATCGCCAGCGACAGCTGGTTATTGGTATCGGGAACCACGACCTCGATCCGCTCGCGCTCTTCGTCGATCACGACCTTGGCGACTTCGGCGGGGGCCAGCGCATTGACGACAAAGGTCGCGATGTCGGGCGACCAGGGAATGATGTCGATCTTCTCGCCCTGCAATTCATTGACCACGGCCTGCACGCGCGAGCCGCGCATGCCGACGCAGGCGCCGACCGGATCGACCGACGAATCCCTTGAAATCACACCGATTTTCGCGCGCGACCCGGGGTCGCGGGCGACCGCCTTGATCTCGACGATGCCGTCATAGATTTCCGGCACTTCCTGCGCGAACAGCTTGGCCATGAATTGCGGATGGGTTCGCGAGAGGAAAATCTGCGGACCCCTGGTTTCGCGCCGCACGTCGAAAATATAGGCGCGCACGCGGTCGCCGTTGCGGAACACCTCGCGCGGCAGCATCTCGTCGCGCCGCACGATGGCTTCGCCGCGGCCGAGATCGACAATGACGCTGCCATATTCGACGCGCTTGACGATGCCGTTGACGATGTCGCCGATGCGATCCTTGAATTCCTGGTACTGCCGGTCGCGCTCGGCCTCGCGCACCTTCTGCACGATCACCTGCTTGGCGGATTGCGCGGCGATGCGGCCATATTCCAGCGGCGGCAGGGTGTCGGCGATGGTATCGCCGACCTGGGCGCCGGGATTGGCGCGTTGCGCATCGACCAGCGAAATCTGGTTCGACGAATTCTCGACTTGCTCGACCACCAGCATGTGGCGCGACAGCCGCAGTTCGCCTTTCTTGGCGTCGATCTCGGCATGAACGTCAGTCTCGCTGCCGTAGCGTGCCCGCGCCGCCTTGGCGATGGCATCTTCCATCGCCGCGATCACGATGCCGCGGTCGATCGATTTTTCGCGCGCGACGGCGTCCGCGATCTGCAGCAGTTCTAGTTTATTGGCGCTGACAGCTGCCATGGCTCAGTCTCCTTCAGTGGGATCGATGTCGCCTCTTCGCAGTCTTTCGGCGGCGAGACGGTGTTCCTTGGTATTTTTCGGGGCGCCTTGCTTCTTAACGTTCAATTTCGGCTTCGGTTTGTTGCTTTTCGATGGGTCGCTTTTTTTTGCGTGCGGTGGCGGCGGCGGCTCAAGCCCGAGATTCTGGCGCAACTCGCGCTCGGCGGCCTTGCCGCGTCGCATCGATTCCGCGATCAGTTCGTCGGTCAGAACCAGCCTTGCGTCCGCGATATCCTCCATGACCAGTGCCACGTCGGCATCTTCGCCCGCGCGGATGTCATCACGATGTAAGCGCACACTATCGCCCTCGACGACGCCGAGCGTGCCGCGGAAACGCTTGCGGCCCTGATAGGCGAGCGCCATTTCGATCTTCACGAGATGGCCGGCATAGCGTTCGAAATCGGTGCGGCGCACCAGCGGCCGGTCGATCCCGGGCGAGGAAATCTCCAGCCGGTAGGCCCGCTCGATCGGGTCGGCGACGTCGAGCACCGGCGACAGCGCCTTTGAAATCGCTTCGCAATCCTCGATTTGCATCGATCCGTCGGGCCGCTCCGCCATAATCTGGACGGTGCAGCCGGATTCGCCTGAAATCTTGATCCGCACCAGCCGGTAGCCCATTCCCTGCAGCACCGGACCCGCGACCGCCGATACCCGCGCCGCCACGCCCGGCTCGACCACCAGACGGGGCTCGGCAAGCAGGTCGATATCCGGCAAATCAGCAGTTGGATCGGTCATATCCAGGGTCAAATTTGGTCTACTCGGGTGGTCTGACGTGCATTGGGTTGAGGCCGGGCCTAAAGCCGGTCCGGCTGTGCTACCCGAGCCGGGCCCGTCGTCGCTTTGCGGGCTCGTTCAGGTAATAAAAAAGAGCGGGTCCGGAAGGGGCCCACTCTCAATACGCGATCGTATGAGAACCATAAGTTGCGGCCGATATAGCGGTTTTGACCTGATCCGGCAAGGGCCGCGAGGCCCATAGCCGCTAATTTACGTGGGCCCGAGCGCGCCTTCGAACCTAACCCTTCCTTCACCAAGCCACCCTAAATTACCGCAAAATCCGCCGCTGCGCCGGGTTTGGGTGTGTTTCATGTCCCTTGGCACGTCGCTGATCCCCGAGCTTGAACAGATCGTCAAACATGGCGATCCCAGGCGCCGGTCCGATGCGGCCCGCCGGATAGCCGAATTGTTCCTGCAGGGGGCGGCAAATTTCCGCTCCGATCACGTTGCTTTGTTTGACAGCGTCCTCGTCGATCTCGTTCCGCATACCGAAATCGCCGCGCGCGCCGGGCTGGCAGAACGGCTCTCCGTCCTCGCCAACGCGCCGCGCGCGTTGGTCGGGCAACTCGCGCATGAGGAGGAAATCTCGATCGCCGGCCCCCTGCTGCGCCGATCGCCTGTCATCGATGAGAAGGCCTTAATCGAAATCGCGCGCTTCCGGGGCCAGGGTCATTTGCTGGCGATGTCGGAGCGATCGACGCTCTCGCCCGATCTTACCGATGTCATCGTGCGACGCGGCGACCGCGACGTGGTCAGGCGTGCCGCCGGCAATGCGGGCGCGCAGTTTTCGCGGACCGGATATTCGACGCTGATCAAGCGCGCCGGCCAGGACGGTGTTCTGACCCTCAAGGTCGGCCAACGCGACGATCTAACGGATCCGCAGTTGAAGGAACTGCTGGCGGGATCGATCGATATTCTCCGCCGCCGGCTGTTCGAGGTGGTCAAGCCCGGCAGGCAGGTCGCCATCAAGCAGGCGATGAGCGAGATTTCCGGCATCCCCGAAAAGGTTGAAGGCCGCCGCGATTTCGCACCGGCGCAGCGCAAGGTGATGGCGCTGCATCGCGATGGCGAATTGAACGAAGCCGCGCTGCTTGGCTTTGCCAAGAGCCACAAATATGAGGAATCGGTTGCCACTCTATCCGCGATGTCGGGGGTGAAGATCGCAACCCTCGACCGCCTGATCGCCGGCGACCGCCACGATCCGATCCTGATCCTCGGCAAGGCGATCGGACTCGAATGGGCCACCGTGCGCGCCTTGATCCTGCTGCGGCTGGGTCCAGCCCGGGTGCCGTCGCCGACAGACATCGAGCATGTGCGGGTGAATTTCGCCCGCCTGATGCCCGTGACCGCGGAGCGGGTGGTGAACTTCTGGCAGACCCG
>NZ_JBEKCZ010000303.1:0-4563 GCF_050014615.1 Bradyrhizobium sp.
GTCGAGACCAGCATGCCGATGCGATAGGCCGCGACATAGGACGCCATGCCGGCGGCCTGTTCGCTCTCGGGCAGGCTCTCGACCCGGAACGCATCGACCACGATATCCTGCGTCGAGGACATCGCCGCGACCAGCAGCGCGCCGAGCGCCACGAACAGCGGCGAGCGCGCCGGGTCGGTCAGCGCCAGCAGCAGGATCGCGATGATCAGCAGCAATTGCGAAAACACCAGCCAGCCGCGCCGGCGGCCGAATCGGCGCGTGAACAGCGGCACATGCAGCGCATCGACCAAGGGCGCCCAGAGAAATTTCAGCGTGTAGGGCGTGCCGACCAGCGCGAACAGGCCGATGGTGCCGAGATCGACACCGGACTCGCGCATCCAGACCAGCAGCGTCGACCCCGACAGCGCCAGCGGCAGGCCCGAGGAAAAGCCGAGCAGCAACACAATCAACACCCGCGGTTGCAGATATACGGCGAGGCTCTCGCGGAAGCTGGCGCGGGGCTTCGGAGCGGCAGGATTGGCAGGTGAGGACTTGGCTTCCGGTGCGGTCATGGAGGGGTGTTAGCAGATTCGGGCGAAAAAGCTGTCATCGTCCGCGAAGGCGGACGATCCAGTATTCCGCGAAGTCAGAGTTCAACAACAACCCCCACGGAATACTGGATACCCCGCCTTCGCGGGGTATGACGGAGAAATGGGTGAGGACAGAAAAGCCTAAGCGCCGGCTATTCCTGGATAGAGATCGTCCCAATTTGGATTGAGCTCTTCAATCAATCGGATTTTCCAGGCTCTATTCCACGCCTTCAATCGCTTCTCGCGCCTGATCGCGTTTTCGACATCATCGAATTGTTCAAAATAGACGGAGCCTGTCGACTCCGTATTTCTTCGTAAAGCCTTTTACCGATTTCAGGCGATGCTCGGCTATGCGACGGATGAGATCGTTGGTCACGCCGATGTAGAGCGTACCTCCGATCTTGTTTGCAAGGATGTAGACGTAGAAGCTGCGTGCGCCCATCGGCGGTCTCTGGAATACTGGGTCGCCCGGTCAAGCCGGGCGACGACAGCTTTGGTTACTCCCCCGCCTGCAGCTTGCGGGGCAGCGGAAACAGCTCGGGCGCGGCTGGTTTGACCAGGCGCGGGGTCTCGGCGGGCGCTTCGGTCTTGCTGAAATCCAGTTCCTCGATCCGGCCCGCGCGTTTTTCGATCTTGTCGGCGGAAATCAGGATCTGGCGGACATCCTCATTGGCGTCGGAAAAGTGCTTCTGCAGCTTCAGCACGCGGTCGCGCAATCGTCCGAGATCGTCGCCGAGATTGAGCACCTCGGTGCGGATCTGGTCGGCGGCATCGCGCATCCGCGCGTCTTTGAGGATCTGCTGCATCACCTGGATCGCCAGCATCAGCAGCGACGGCGACACCAGCACCACCCGGGCGCGGTAGGCCTTCTGGATCACATCGTCAAAGCCATCGTGAATCTCGGCGTACACCGACTCCGACGGCACGAACATCAAGGCCGTGTCCTGGGTCTCGCCGGCAATAAGATATTTCTCGGCGATGTCGCTGACATGCTTCATCACGTCGGCGCGCAGCCGCTGCGTTGCGAATTTCTTGTCCTCATCGGTTCGTGCGTCGTGCAGCGCGGTGATCGCCTCCAGCGGAAATTTCGCGTCGATGCACAGCGGCCGCTGGTCGGGCAGGAACACCACGCAGTCCGGCCGCTTGCCGGTCGAGAGCGTGTGCTGGAATTCGTAAGCCCCCTTCGGCATCCCGTCCTGGACGATCGCTTCCATCCGCGCCTGGCCGAACGCGCCGCGCGATTGCTTGTTGGCGAGCACGTCGCGCAGCGTGGTCACCTGCGAGGTCAGGTCGGTGAGGTTCTTGTGCGCATTGTCGATGATGCCGAGCCGTTCATGCAGCACGCGCAAACTATCCATGGTGTTGCGGGTGGTCTGCTCCATCGACTGGCCGACGCGGTGGGTCACTGAATCCAGCCGTTCGTTGACGGCGCGCGCCATGTCGGCCTGCCGGCCGGCCAGCGCCTGCCCCATCGCGTCGACGCGGCCGGTGGCTTCGCTCTGGGCGCGGAGCATCTCGCTCAGGCGGTCTTCCAGCTCGTCGGCGCGCATCGCCTGCGTCATCGCGAAGTCCGCGCCGCGCCGCGCCGAGCGTGCGATCACGATGGCGATGGTCGATAGCAGCACCAGCGCCAGCGCGCCAAAGCCGATCAGCGCCGCGCCGGTGCGGACCGGCAGGTCGCCGATCATGAAAAGGATATCGTTCATGCCGCCCTTGTAACCGATTCGGTCGCCAGCGCGAACGAAGAGGGAACATTTATGGTGAATGGCGGGTAAATTTTTATGGTTAATGCCGGCTTAAGATTCATGGTTAACCAGACGTCAACAGGCCGGCGGCTGCGGATTGACCCCGGCAAATCAGCAGCTTAAATCGCCCGCCGACGTACTTAGAGAAGTCGTACCTAGAGAAGTTATGGCCATCAGAGAAATCATCATCCTGCCCGACAAGCAGTTGCGGCTGGTCTCCAAGCCCGTCGTGAAGGTCACCGCGGAGGTGCGCCAGCTTGCCGACGACATGTTCGAGACCATGTACGACGCGCCGGGAATCGGGCTCGCGGCGATCCAGGTCGCGCAGCCGCTGCGGCTGATTACGATGGATCTGGCCAAGAAAAGCGAGGACGGCGAGACCACGCCGCAGCCTCGCGTCTTCATCAATCCCGAGATTCTCTCGTCGTCGGAAGAATTATCGGTCTATGAGGAAGGCTGCCTGTCGATCCCCGAATATTACGAGGAGGTCGAGCGGCCGGCGAAAGTGCGCGTGCGCTTCACGGATCTGGACGGCAAGGTGCATGAGGAGGACGCCGAGGGCCTGTTCGCCACCTGCATCCAGCACGAGATTGACCATCTCAACGGCGTGCTGTTCGTGGATTATCTGTCGAAGCTGAAACGCGACCGCGTATTGAAGAAGTTTACCAAAGCCGCCAAGCGCGGGGCGGAGTAGTTTCGTTGCCGAATTGCTAATTTCTCGTCATGCCCGCGCTTGTCGCGGGCATCCACGCCTTTCTTAGTCGACACCAGGACGTGGATGGCCGGGACAAGCCCGGCCATGACGGGTAAAACGGACATCCTCTCGTAAAGGCACGAATCTTTATATGTCCCTTCGACTGATCTTCATGGGCACGCCGGATTTCGCGGTGCCGACGCTGCTGGAGCTGGTGGCCCATGGCCATGAGATCGCGGCGGTCTATACCCGCGCGGCGAAGCCCGCGGGACGCGGCATGAAACTGCAGCCGACGCCGGTCGAGATCGAGGCCACGCGCCTTCGCATTCCCGTGCTCACTCCGGCGACGTTGAAGACGCCGGAAGCACTTGAAGCATTTCGCGCCTATCAAGCCGACGCGGCCGTGGTCGTCGCCTATGGCATGATCCTGCCGCAAGCCATTCTCGACACCCCAACACTCGGCTGCTTCAATCTTCATGCCTCGCTGTTGCCGCGCTGGCGTGGTGCTGCGCCGATCAACCGCGCCATCATGGCCGGCGACACCGAGACCGGCGTGATGGTGATGAAGATGGATATCGGCCTCGATACCGGCGATGTGGCGATGGCCGAGCGCCTGGCGATCACCGATGCGATGACGGCGGCCGATCTGCACGACGCGCTGGCGCCGCTCGGTGGTGACCTGATGGTGCGCGCGATCGGCGCGCTGGAACGCGGCAGGCTGCAACTCACCCCTCAAAGCACCGAAGGCGTCACCTACGCCGCCAAGATCGACAAGGCCGAGGCGCGGATCGACTGGAACAAGCCTGCGCGGGAAGTGCTGCGACATATTCATGGGCTGTCGCCGTTTCCCGGCGCGTGGTGCGAGCTGGTGATCGACGGCGAGCCGGCGCGGATCAAGATCCTGCGCGGCGAGATCGCAGGCGGCTCCGGCGCGCCAGGCGACCTGCTCGACGATCGCCTCGCGGTCGCCTGCCGGCAGGGCGCCTTGCGAATTCTCGAACTGCAGCGCGCCGGCAAGGGCGCGATGAAGGCGGAAGAATTTTTGCGCGGCACGCCGCTCAAGGCCGGGACGCGCTTTTCGTGAACCCGTTATCCAAACTGTCATACGCGGGCTTGACCCGCGTATCCATCTATCTTCACAAGAGTCTTGCTAGGATGATGGATTGCCGGGTCAAGCCCGGCAATGACGAGTGAGACAGATCGCGCTGATGCCCCGCTACAAGCTCATCATCGAATATGACGGCGCGCCGTTCTGCGGCTGGCAGATCCAGGACAATGGCGCCTCGGTGCAGGGCGCGCTGGAGATCGCGGTCAAGGCGATCTGCGGCGAACAGGTTCGGGTTCACGGCGCGGGCCGTACCGACGCCGGCGTGCATGCGCTGGCGCAGGTCGCGCACTGCGACATTGCCAAACATTTTGTGCCGGGCCGGTTGCGCGACGGCCTCAATGCGCATCTGCGGCCGCATCCGATCGGCGTGCTCAGCGCGGAGATCGTGCCGGATGATTTCGAGGCGCGGTTCTCAGCCAAACGACGGCATTACCTTTATCGCATCAG
>NZ_JBEKCZ010000304.1:0-4539 GCF_050014615.1 Bradyrhizobium sp.
CAACCGGCCTGTGGACCATGGTGCTGTCCCTGCTCAGCCATGTTTTGACCTCAACGATCGCCTGGTGCGCGGCTCACGCCGCCGCCACGCCGTTCGAGTTTGCGCATTCGTTGCTGCTGATTCCGCCGATCATGCTGATTTCGACGGTGCCGATTTCGATCGCAGGCTGGGGCGTGCGTGAAACCGCCCTGATTGTGGCATTCGGCTATGCCGGGCTGCAGGCAGCCGACGCGCTGGTGGTGTCCATTCTTTTCGGCGCCGCCATGTTTGTATTTGGCGTTGCCGGCGGTGGTCTTTGGTTGTTGAGCGGCGCCAAACTGAAGATTCCTGCCGCGCCACCCGAGGAACTATTAGCCTCCTCGTAACCCGCAATTTGCAGAAAGCTGTTATAGCCGGCCGAACATCGCGCCGACATAGAGTCCCGATCGTATCGACAACACCCTGCCGATAGACACCGGACTTCCAGATCAGCCAAAGTCTCCTTGGCCACATCACCTGTCGCGCCCTCGAGAAGCGATCAAGGACCAGCGCATTCTGGGGCGCCAGCATGTCGCGCATCCGGCTCAGAACCCTGAGGTTGATCTCGTTCCACATCACCACGCGACCGGCGGCGAATGCCGTCAATCGGATCAGCCGTGCACGCAAGCCGATATTTGAACCGACCAGGTTCTGTCCGTGCTGTCTGTATTTGAGGCTCGGCCTGCGATCATAATGCGCGATTCCGCCGATCCCGGTCACGACCTGATACGTCCACCAGTCATGCGAAACCAATGCCGCATCCGCGGGCGTCGCGCGCAGCGCCAACCGGGCTGCCCGATTGAACACCATCGTGTTGCCACCGCCGATGTTTTGCACAAGCGCATTCCGAAAGCCCGGCGGACGCGTGAAATCGGCGAAAATCCGGCGGCGGTACCGTCGGCTTCGATCAATTCGGTTCTCGTAAAATATAGAGCCGGCTTGTCATCGCCGAGTGATTCAAACCAGCTCACGGCGTCCGCCAGCTTCTGCTCGTACCAGATATCGTCCTGGTCGCTGTAGGCAAACAAATCGCCATCGATGTCGTCGTTTCGAACAAGCGAAACGAAGTTTCGCCAGAATCCCTGCCGCGGTCCGTCGCGCACCACCACCCGCTGGGGAATCCCCATTGCAAAATGCTTGATCATTTCGACGGTCCCGTCCGTCGAACCATCATCGGAAACCAGCAGTTCCCAATTGGCGTGGGTCTGCGCGCGATAGGAGGCGAGCTGCTCCGGTAGAAATTTTGCGCCATTCCAGGTCGCAAGCATGATGATGACTTTAGGACTCGTCGATGCCAATTCAGACCGTCCAGGTTGAAGGGCTCTGCCCTGCAATAGTGTTGTCGGTTCGGTCTCTTAGACCATTTCCCGGCTCGAAGGAAACCGGCTCAGCCGCCCTGCTGGCCCCGATCGACTTGCCCCGGTTAAGCGCGATCACTACCCTGCTTGACGATGCGCAGGGAATGCTATGATGACGACGCAATGACCGACCATTTCGACGCACAGGAAACCCGCCCTCCCGCTGAGCGCGAGGCCGATCTGTTTTCGCGCCTGCCAGCGGTGCTGCGCAAAGCCATGGCCGCGCCGGTCTATGCTGAACGTTTGAACGGCATCGATCCGGCCGAGGTCAACAGCCGAGCCGCACTGGCGCGCCTGCCGGTATTGCGCAAATCCGACCTCCCTGCCTTGCACAAGGCCTCCCCGCCGTTCGGCGGCCTCGTGCCGGGGCGCCCGGGCTCGTTCGGGCGGCTGTTTACTTCGCCCGGCCCGATCTTCGAGCCGGAATCCGTTCATGCCGATCCCTGGCGCGGGGCGCGGGCGCTGTTCGCGGCCGGCTTCCGGCCCCATGACGTGGTGCTGAACACTTTCAGCTATCACCTGACGCCCGGCGGCTTCATCTTCGATGCGTCCGCGCGCGCACTCGGCTGTGCGGTGATTCCGGCCGGGCCCGGCAATACCGAAGCGCAATTCGAGTTGATCGAGGCGTATCGCCCGGTCGGCTACAGCGGGACGCCCGATTTCCTCAAGATCCTGCTCGACGCGGCCGCCAGCGCCGGCCGCGATGTCTCCTCGATCAAGCGCGCCTTGGTTTCCGGCGCCGCGTTTCCGAAATCGCTGCAGGACGAGATCAAATCCCGCGGCGTCGACGCCTATCAGGCTTTCGGCACCGCCGATCTCGGCCTGATTGCGTTCGAGACGCCGGCACGCGAGGGCATGGTCGTCAACGAGGACCTGATCATGGAAATCGTGCGGCCCGGCACCGGCGATCCCGTTGCCGAGGGCGATGTCGGCGAGATCGTCGTCACCTCGCTCGACCCTGATCACCCCTGGATACGTCTGGCGCTCGGCGATCTCACGGCCGCCCTGCCCGGCCGCAGCCCCTGCGGCCGCAGCAATATGCGCATCAAGGGCTGGATGGGCCGCGCCGACCAAACCACCAAGGTCAAGGGCATGTTCGTGCGGCCAGAACAAGTTGCCGAGATCGGCAAGCGCCATCCCGCGTTGGGACGGCTGCGCCTCGTCGTCTCGCGCGAAGGCGAAACCGACGCGATGACGTTGAAATGCGAATGCAGTTCGCCGAGCGAAGCGCTTCGAGGTGAAATCACCTCGACGCTGCGCGCGCTGACAAAACTCGGCGGCGCCGTGGAGCTGGTGGCGGCCGGCTCGCTGCCGAACGACGGCAAGGCAATATCCGACGAGCGCAAGCCGTGATCGTGTGCCCTAGAATCTGCGGATGCGATCGATCACTTCGTCCTGCTGCGCGCGGGTGATTTCCGCAAACATCGGCAGCGACAGAATCCGACTCTGGTCGCGATGCGCATTGGGAAACTGTTCGGGGCGATGTCCTAACCGGCGATAGGCTTCGAGAAACGGCAGCGCGGCCGGATAATTGATCGCGGTCTGCACGCCGTGCGTCTCCAGATGCGCCGCCAGCGCATCCCGGCGCTGATGCCGGATGGTGTAGAGATGATAGACGTGGGTGCGGTCCGTGCCGATTTGGGGCACCACGACGTCCTCGATCTGATTGAGGCCTTCGTCGTAAACCTGCGCGGCATCCTGGCGGGCCCTGGTCCAGCCCGGCAGATGCGGCAATTTCGCCGACAGGATCGCCGCCTGCAGGCCGTCGAGCCGGCTGTTGATGCCCTCGATCTGGTGCTGATGCTTCACGAGGCCGCCGTGACGCGCGAGCATCGCCATGCGTTCGGCCAGCGCGACGTCATGGGTGACGACCGCGCCGGCATCGCCCATCGCGCCCAGATTCTTGCCGGGATAGAACGAATAGGCAGCCGCGGCGCCGAAAGTACCGACCTGTTGTCCTTTGTAGCGCGCCAGATGCGCCTGCGCACAATCCTCGATCACCCAGAGCTTGTGCCTGGTCGCGATCGCCATGATCGTGTCCATATCCGCCGGCTGTCCGTAGAGATGCACCGGGATGATGCCGACCGTCCGCGGCGTGATCGCAGCCTCGATCGCCGCCGGATCGATCGTGAAGGTCACCCCATCGGTATCGGCGAAGATGACGCTCGCCCCGGCATGCGTGATCATCGAGGAACTAGAGATCCATGAGTGCGCCGAGGTGATGACCTCGTCGCCGGGCCGAACCTTCAGCGCAGCCATCGCCAGGTACAGCGCGTCGGTGCCGTTGGCGCAGGATACGCAATGCCTGATCTCGACAGCAGCCGCGAACTCCCGCTCGAAGGCGCCGACATAGGGCCCACGAATGAAGGCGCTGTCGCGGATCACGGCCGCGACGGCGCCGTCGATCTCGCGCTTGATGGTCTGGTATTGCAGCTGCAGATCGGCATAGGGAACCGGCATCGTTGGTGTTTCCTAGGCTCGCGACGAAAGCCGGCGCGCCGGATTGCCCGCATAGGTGCCGGCAGCGGTGATATCAGCGGTTACGACCGAGCCCGCGCCGATCACGACATCGTCGGCAATCCGCACCGGCAGAATCGTGGCATTGGAGCCGATCGACACCCGATTGCCGATCAAAGTTTCGCGCCACAGCTCCTTGCGTCCGCCGGACGGGCCGCCCGACGAGAAGGTATCGTTGATGAACATCACGCCGTGGCCGACGAAGCAATCTTCGCCGATCGTGACCAGCTCGCAGATAAACGCATGCGACTGCACGCGGGTCCGTGCGCCGACCACCACTCCCCGCTGGATTTCGGTAAACGGTCCGACAAGGCAGTCATCGCCGATCCTGCAGCCATAGAGGTTGCAAGGCTCGACGATTTTGACGCGCGCGCCGAATTCGACATCGCGCACGCCGCTCTGATGTATTTCCGGCCCGGTCATGACGCGACACCGAGCCGGCTCAAACGCGGCGTGAAACGGAGCGCAACCTCCTGGCCGGTCTCGATGGACTCATAAAGTGCCGAGATCAGTTCGAGACTCTTGCGTCCTTCAAGTCCGTCCACCAAAGCGGCGCGCTGATGGATCAGACAATCGATCACGTGCTGATAATAGGCCTGATGGCCGAAACCGTAGACATCCGGCGGATTGACCGAGAATTTCTCGA
>NZ_JBEKCZ010000305.1:0-4488 GCF_050014615.1 Bradyrhizobium sp.
CGATACACCGTCGAGATCGAGATTTTGTCGTCGACGGCAACGCAGCGGCGATACAATTCCTCGACGTCGGGATGGTCCACCGCCTCCGCCAGCACGCGCGCGATCACGCGGCGCTGCTCGGTCATGCGCATGCCGGTGGCGGCGCAACGCGCCTCGATCCCGGTGGCCTTGAGTTCGGGGGTGGATTTCAGGGCTGTCATGGTCTCGTGGTCCTGATAATGCGCCTGTTCTGCCACCGGGCGCGCGTTACGACAAGTCGCGGTGCATCAAGAGGGCATTCAATTGTTCCCCGCCCGGTTGCCGGTAATACCGTTCGCGGCGCCCGACCAGGGTAAATCCGGCCCGTTGGTAGAGCCGCCGTGCTGGCTGATTATTTTCCTCGACTTCGAGGAATACCGCGCGCACGCCGCGGCCGGCGAGGTGGCCAAGATGGGTCAGCAACAGGTCGCGGGACAGGCCACGGCCGCGATGGCTCGAGGCGACGGCGATGGAGAGTATTTCAGCCTCGTCCGCCGCCATGCGCGATACCGCGAAGCCGATGACCTTGCGCCCCATCCGGAGGCGATGAACCAGCGTGTTGCGCTCGGTCAGCATGGTCTCGAATTCGCCTTCACCCCAGCCACGGTGAAACGACGCGCCGTGAAGCTGCGCGAGGGCCGTCACATCGCGCAGCGTGGCGGGTTCGATCGCCGCGGTGCCGCCGCTCCATAATTCGGAAAGCCATGCCATCATGATAGAGGTTGCGACGCCTTCTGCAGCGGGTCCTTGGCAGGCTTGGCATCGGGCGCGCGCAGATAAAACGGGCGGGCGGGTGCGGTATTGGGGCTGACCGCGGCGCCCAGCCACCCCACCCAGGCAATATCGGGCGCCGGTTGCGCATCGACCTTGAATGGCGGCGGCGCTTGAGCGGGCCAGCGGTCGGCGAGAATTTTGGCGGCGTTGCCGACCAGATGCGGCGCCCCGAACCGCGCCGCGCCCAGCGCCTCTTCGATCGAGGCGACGCGCGGCCGGATCAGCGAGCTGCCGTTGCCGCTGACCACCTGAAGATAGACATGGTCGTGTCGCGCATCGATCGCGGAGATGACCGGATGCTCGCCGTTCTGGCTGACGATGGGGGCGGCATAGGCCGTCAGCGTCGTCAGCCCGACCACCGGTTTATTGGCAGCCAGCGCAATGCCGCGCGCGGCGGAAAGGCCGACCCGCAATCCGGTGAAGCTGCCGGGGCCGGTGGTCACCGCGATGCGATCGAGGGCCGCGAATCCGATGCCGGACTGCTCGATGACGCGCGCGATCAGCGGCATCAGCGCTTCGGCATGGCCGCGCTTCATGGCCTGCGATTCCTGCGCGATCAGTCTGCCGGCCTCGGTATCGAGTACGCCGGCGGCGCAGGCATCCAGGGCGGTGTCGATGGCGAGGATCAGCATGAGGCCACGTATAGCAGCCCAAAATCGTCGCGTCACAATTCGTGAAAGCTGCTTACCCTCCCCTGGAGGGGGAGGGTCGGCTCGCATCGCGCGAAGCAAGATGCGAGACGGGGTGGGGTGACAGTCTTTCAACTCGGACACTGTTAGAATGGAGAGACCGTCACCCCACCCCGCCGCTTCGCGTCGACCCAGAGAGCGAGCTTCGCTCGTCTCGACCCCTCCAGGGGAGGGTGAAGGTCTTCGCCTCGTCAGATCACATCGGACGGACTTCGACCACGTCGGGCACAAAATGCTTCAGCAGGTTCTGGATGCCGTGCTGCAGCGTCGCGGTGGATGACGGGCAGCCCGCGCAGGAGCCCTTCATGTTGAGATAGACGATGCCGTCCCTGAAACCGCGGAACGTGATGTCGCCGCCGTCATTGGCGACCGCCGGCCGCACTCTCGTCTCGATCAGGTCCTTGATGGTCGCGACGGTGTCGGCATCGGCCTCGTTGAAGAATTCCTCTTCCTCATCGGCGGCCTCGTCGCTGCCGGCACTGCCGTCGGCCAAAAGCGGCGCGCCGGACATGTAGTGCTCCATGATGGCGCCGAGGATCGCGGGCTTGAGATGCTGCCAGTCGCTGTCGTCCTTGGTCACCGTGACGAAGTCGGTGCCGTAAAACACGCTGGTAACCCCGGGCACGCCGAACAGTCTTTCGGCCAGCGGCGAACGCGCCGCGGTCTCGCGGTTGACGAATTCCATGGTGCCGCCGTCAAGCACGGTTCGGCCGGGAATGAATTTCAGGGTAGCGGGATTGGGCGTGGCTTCAGTTTGAATAAACATGGTTTTCTCCGGCGTCGCCGGTTCAAGGCCGGCGCGTAAGCTCTTCTAGCAGATGGCGACGGCAAACGCACGATCAAGGGGCGCAGAGCAGCAGTTCCCAAGCCGCATCAAGGGCTTCAGGGTCAGGGATTTCAGGACCAAGGCCTTTAGGACAACGCGTCGATCTCGACGTCGCTCAAATCGCCGGGCACGATGACGACCGGTATAGGGAACGAGCCGACCGCGTTGGCCATCATGGTGATGATCGGGCCGGGGCCCTCGGGACCGGGATTGGCGGCCAGCACCAGCATCGCGATATCGACGTCCTGGTCGATGACGTCGAGCATCTGTTCGGTCGGGTCGCCCTCGCGGATCACGCGTTCCGGGGTGATCGCGGCAATGCCGTTGGCGCGGCCGGCTGCGCGATCGAGCGCGGCGTTGGCTTCCTCCTGCGCCTCGGCGCGCATGATGTCGGCGACCCCCAGCCATTGCTGGTTCTGGTCCTCGATTTCGATGATGCGCAGCATCACCACGCCGCCGCCGATCCGGATCGCCCATCGGCTGGCATAGTAGACCGCGCGGTCCCATTCCGCGGTGTCGTCAACGATAACAAGGCATTTTGGCTTGTGACCCGTCTCGAAGCTTCGTCGCTGGGTGGTCATGCATGTCCCAAAGGCTGCGCCAGGCAGGCCATATGCTGCCACGGCGCAGCCGTCCCCGACAAGCGGCGTCGCGGCCGCGCAACGCCTAGAGTGCGCTGCGTCATTTACAACGAGCGGACGGAACTAGCGCTTGCGGATGAAGCCGACGATGTCCTTTGTCGCCGCCATGGTTTCGGCGGCGAGGGCGCGGGCGCGGTCGGCGCCGTCGATCAGGATGGAATCGACGTGGCCGGGGTCCGCGACCAGCCGCTTCATCTCGGAGGCGATCGGCGCCAGTCTGGCGACGCACAATTCGACCAGCGCGTTCTTGAAGTTCGAAAATTGCCCGCCGCCGAATTCGACCAGCACCTCGGACTTGGTGCGGCCGGACAAAGCGGCATAGATCCCGACCAGATTGTCGGCCTCGGGCCGGGTATCGAGGCCCTTTTCCTCCGACGGCAACGGCTCCGGATCGGTCTTGGCCTTGCGGATCTTCGTCGCGATGGTGTCGGCATCGTCGGTGAGATTGATCCGCGAATTATCGGATGAATCCGACTTCGACATCTTCTTGGTGCCGTCGCGCAGCGACATCACCCGCGTCGCGGGTCCGGTGATCAGCGGCTCCGGCTGGGGAAAAAACAATCCGTCGTTAAAGCCGTGGCCGCGGATCGAGTCGCCGAAATCATTGTTGAATTTCTGGGCGATGTCGCGGGCCAGTTCGAGGTGCTGCTTCTGGTCCTCGCCCACCGGCACATGGGTGGCGCGATAGAGCAGAATGTCGGCCGCCATCAGCACCGGATAATCATAGAGGCCGATCGAAGCATTCTCGCGGTCCTTGCCGGCCTTTTCCTTGAACTGCGTCATGCGGTTCAGCCAGCCGATCCGCGCCACGCAATTGAAGATCCAGGCCAGCTCCGCATGTCCGGACACCTGGCTCTGGTTGAACACGATATGCTTGTTCGGATCGATGCCGGAGGCGATGAAGGCCGCGGTTACTTCCCTGGTATTGCGCGCGAGCTCGGCCGGGCCGCCCCAGACCGACACCGGCTGCGTCAACGCGTGCATGTCGACGACGCAATAGAGACAATTGTGGGTCTCCTGCAGCTTCACGAAGTTGACGATGGCGCCGAGGTAATTGCCGAGATGCAGATTGCCCGTCGGCTGGACGCCCGAAAAAACCCGTTCAACGATCGCCATTGTCAGCTTCCCGCGCGTGCCTGTTGTGCGCCGTCCCATGCCAATAGGCGCCGCGCGCCGTCCCCATGCCATGCGGGCATCAGTCGCGCAAGCCGGAGCCTGGTGTTGGCCGCACCGCGTTAACCACCTCACCCCAGCGGACCACGCCAAGCAGGGCCAGAAACAGCCCGTAAATCGCCATCCCGCCCGATATCAGCGTCGCCACGACAAGAGCCTGCACAACGCCATGCGGGTTGGTGCCGGGCGCCAGCGCGAACGGCGCCGCCAGCCACAGCGCCGCGCCCATCGCCAGCGCGGCCAGAACAATGCGCGGCAGCCGCCGGCGCGCGGCGGCATCGATCGCGAATCCGAAGGGAATCGCGCCATGCCTGATCAAGGCGATAGCACTGCTCCAGGCGCCGAGCGCGATGCTGGCGGCGATACC
>NZ_JBEKCZ010000306.1:0-4446 GCF_050014615.1 Bradyrhizobium sp.
AAATTTCCAAAATGTCGGACCCCACGGGCAAGGTCTACCGTCCCGTGCACTACATCGCGGCGATCTGCAGCGCGCTGTACATGAAGGAAGCCATCGAATGGGCTGCCAAGAACGGCGGCGCCACCGGCGAGAACGTCGCCAAGGGTTTCTACCAGAAAGCCAACTGGGTCCCGGCCGGGATGGAGGGCGTCTGCAATCCCTCGACCTGGACCGAAAAGGATCATCGCGGCACGCTCAATGTCGATCTCTATCGCTCGAAGATCTCGGGCCCGACTGACGGCGATATCAACGACGTGATGGCCAAGGGCACCGTCAAGCTCGAAAAGGTCAAGACCGTCGAACTGCCGCGCAAGGCTGACTGGTTCGGGTGGTGAGATAGCGTTGCCCACCTGCCTCCACACATTCCGTCGTCATCCCCGCGAAAGCGGGTGATCCAGTATTCCAGAGACGCCGGCAATCAAATCGAGAGGCCGCGGCTTACTGGGTCCCCCGTTTTCGCGGAGGACGACAGCAGATTGCTATCTCACCACCCGAACCATTCTGGCTTGCGCGGCAGTTCGACGGTCTTGACCTTTTCGAGCTTGATGGTGCCCTTGGCCATCACGTCGTTGATATCGCCGTCGGTCGGGCCGGATATCCTGGAGCGGTAGAGATCGACGGTCGTGGTCGGACGATGATCCTTCTCGGTCCAGGTCGAGGGATTGCAGACGCCTTCCATGCCGGCCGGGACCCAGTTGGCTTTCTGGTAGAAACCCTTGGCGACGTTCTCGCCGGTGGCGCCGCCGTTCTTGGCGGCCCAGTCGAGCGCCTCCTTCATGTACAGCGCGGTGCAGACGCCGGCGATGTAATGCACGGGGCGATAGACCTTGCCGGTGGGGTCCGACATCTTAGAAATCTCGATCACGGTCTTTATGCCCGGCGCGTTGCCACCCCAGGCGACCGCCGTGCGCAGCGGGAAGATCACGCCGTCGGCGGCGTCGCCGGCGGTCTTGGCGGCGTTTTCATCCATGCCCCATACGTTGCTGAGAAACTGAACGTCGACGCCCGCGGTCTTGCAGGCCTTCATGACGGAGATATTGGAGGCCGCGGTGTTGCCCAGATAGGCGTAGTTGGCGCCGGCGCTCTTCAGGCTCAGGCATTGCGCGCTGTAATCGCCCGGCGACAGCGCGAATACCAGCGGCGGCAGCACCTCAAAGCCGAGTTCGGTGGCGAGCGCTTCGCCGGCCGCCTTCGGCGCGTTCGGATAGGGGTGGTTGGCGCCCATATGCACGAACTTCGGCTTGCCGGGTTTGCCCTTGGCCTTCCAGTCTTCAGCCGCCCAGGTCAGTTCGGCGCGCAGCGCGTCGGAGTAGGTCGGGCCGTAGAAGAAATTGTAGGGCGCGGCCTTGGCCTTGCCGCTGGTGCCTTCGGGGTCGCTCAACGCCGCGGCGTAGGAGCCGGAGATATCCGGGATCTTGTCCTGGGCTAGGAAGGCGGTCAGCGCCTCGGTGTCGGCGGTGCCCCAGCCCATGATCGCCGCGACCTTGTCGCCGCCGGACCATTTCTTGTAGAGCGCGATCGCGCGCGGCACCTGATAGCCGTAATCATTGCTGTCGACATCGAGTTGCTTGCCGCCGACGCCGCCGTTCTTGTTGACCCAGGCGAAGGTATCCGCGACGCCCTGGCCGTAGGGCGTGCCGACATCGGCGGTGCCGCCCGAGAGGTCTTCCAGGTGTCCGATCGCGATCTGGGCCTTCGCCGCGGTGGTTGCGCTGCCGAGCAGCAGCGCGAGCGAAACGGTACTGAGCAGGGATTTCATGATCATGGCAATTCCTCCGGGTTTTTTATTTAGGTTCATTGTAGCCAGTCCCGTTCCAACCTCAATGCGAAAACGGGTAGAGTTTCCAGTAAGTCTTGATCTGCCGCCAGCGATGCGCGAGTCCGTCCGGCTCGAACATCAGAAACGCGATGATGATCAGCCCGATCGCGATCTCGCGCAAAAACGTGATGTTGTTGTTGAGCGACAGCGCCTTGTCGATGGCGCTGCCCTTGAGGCCCGCGCTGATCCACTCCATCGATTCCGGCAGCAGCACCACAAACGCTGTGCCCATCAGCGTGCCCATGATCGAACCGGTGCCGCCGATGATGACCATGGCGAGGAAAAGGATCGAACGCTCGATGCCGAAGCCTTCGGCGGAGACGACGAGCTGATAATGCGCGTACAGCGCGCCGCTGACGCCGGCGAAGAAGGCCGCCAGTCCGAACGACAGGGTGCGGTATTTCGTCAGATTGATGCCCATGATCTCGGCGGACAGATAATGGTCGCGGATCGCGACCAGCGCGCGGCCGTCGCGGGTGCGCATCAGGTTGGTCACGAGGAGATAGCTGACCACGAGATAGGCCAGCACGACGTAGAAATATTGCCGGTCGCCGCGGAACGTATAGCCGAAGATCGAGAACGGATTGGCGCTGGCCGGGACTGAGCCGCCGGAGAACCAGTCGGCGCGGGAGAAGAAATCCAGCAGGATGTATTGCGCGGCCAGCGTCGCAATCACGAGATAGAGCCCCTTCAGCCGCGCCGCCGGCACGCCAAAAATAAGTCCGACCAAAGCCGTGATGACGCCGGCCAGCGGGATCGCAAAGAACACCGGGATCGGCAGCGTGTTGGAGATATAGGCCGAGGTGAAGGCGCCGAACAGGAAGAAGGCAGCGTGGCCGATCGAGATCTGTCCGGTGAAGCCGACCAGAATGTTGAGGCCAAGGGCGGCGATGGCAAAGATGCCGATCTGGATCAGGGTGCTCAGCCAGTACGCGCTGAGCAGCTGCGGCGCAAAGCAGATCGCCACCACGCCGGCGATCGCCATGTTGCGGCTGGTGGTGGTCGGAAAGATCGTGGTGTCAGCCGCGTAGCTGGTGCGGTAGTCACCGGAGGGAATGAGGGAGGGGCCTGCCATGATGAATTACACCCGCTCGATGTCTTTGGTGCCGAACAGGCCATAGGGTTTGATCATTAGAATAATGATCAGCACGTAGAACGGCGCGATCTCGTACAGATTGCCCCAGTGCAGATATTCGCTGTCGACATATTGCGCGATGTTTTCCAGCAGTCCGATGATGATGCCGCCGAGCACCGCGCCGCCGATCGAGTCGAGGCCGCCCAGGATCGCCGCCGGGAACACCTTGATGCCGTAGGCTGAGAGGCCCGACGACACGCCGTTGACGACGGCCACCACGACGCCGGCGACCGCCGAGACCGTCGCCGAGATCGCCCACGCCATCGCGAACACGCTTTTGACGGAGATACCGAGCGACTGCGCCACCTGCTGGTTGAAGGCGGTGGCGCGCATCGCCAGGCCATATTTCGACACCCGGAAGAACCAAGCCATCCCGAGCATCATCGCCACCGAGACCACGAGGCTCATGACGTAGACGGTCTGGATCTGCAGGCCGAGGAAGTGCAGGGACTGGCTGGTGAACACGCGGGGAAACGGCTGCGGGTTGACGCCGAAGATCCATTTCAGCGAAGCCTGAAACACCGTCGACAGTCCGATGGTCACCATGATCACCGAAATGATCGGCTCGCCGATCATCGGCCGCAGGATCACGATCTGGATCGCGATGCCGAACACGAACATGAACACCAGCGTCAGCGGCATGCCGACCCAGAACGGCACCTGATATTTGGTGAGCAGCGCCCAGCACACCCACGCGCCGACCAGCAGCAACTCGCCTTGCGCGAAGTTGACGACTTGCGTCGCCTTGTAGATCAGCACAAACGACATCGCCACCACGCCGTAGAGCGTGCCGACCACGAGACCATTGACGAGAAGCTGGATCAGGAACTGGAGGTTCATGGAAACTCGCCCGTCATTGCCGGGCTCGACCCGGCAATCCATTTTTCAAAAGAACTGATCTTACGAAGCGGATGGATGCGCGGGTCAAGCCCGCGCATGACGACCGAATGTGTGGCGCTTCCAAACAATAATTCGCCTCTCATTCCGCGGCCTCCTTCGCGGCCACATCCCGCGCGAGGTCGACCACGCGCAGCGTGGTGCGGATGCGTTGGGTGGTGCCGTCCTGGAAGCGGATCACGGTATCGATGGGGATGTCGCGCCGGCCGCCATAGATCGCGTCGATGATATCGGCGTATTTTTCGTTGATGACGCTGCGGCGGACTTTTCGGGTGCGCGTCAACTCGCCGTCGTCGGCGTCGAGTTCCTTGTAGAGCAACAGGAAGCGCGAGATGCGCTGCGCCGGCGGCAGCGTGGCGTTGACGGTTTCGACCTCTTTTTGCAGCAGCGCATAGACCTCCGGCCGCGAGGCCAGGTCGGTGTAGGTGGTGAATGAGATGCGTTTTTTCTCCGCCCATTTCGAGATGATCGAGAAGCGGATGCAGATCATCGCCGCCAGCGCGTCGCGGCCGGCGCCGAGCACCACGGTTTCGGCGATGTAGGGCGAGAATTTCAG
>NZ_JBEKCZ010000307.1:0-4393 GCF_050014615.1 Bradyrhizobium sp.
CTTCGGCCAGATGGGCGTCATCAACATGGCCCATGGCGAGTTCATGATCCTCGGTGCCTACGTCACCTGGATGACCTCGAATTTCTTTCAGGCGTATCTGCCTGGATTGTTTGCCGGCTATTTCTTCCTGGCGATGATACTGGCGTTTATCGTCGCCGGTGCGCTCGGCATGCTGGTGGAATGGGTGCTGATCCGCCATCTCTACAAGCGCCCGCTGGACACGCTGCTCGCCACCTGGGGTCTCAGTCTGATCCTGCAGCAGGCCTATCGCTCGGTGTTCGGCGCGCGTGAAGTCGGCGTCGAACTGCCGCAATGGATGCTCGGTTCGCTCCATGTGTCCGACAGCATCGAGGTGCCGATCAACGGCGTGTTCGTGATGTGCCTGACGGTCCTGATCACGCTCTGCGTCGCCTACATCATGTACAAGTCGCGCTGGGGCCGTCAGGTCCGCGCCGTCGTGCAAAACCGCATCATGGCCGGCGCGGTCGGCATCAATACCGAGAAGGTCGATCGCTACACCTTTGGTCTCGGATGCGGCATCGCGGGTATCGCCGGCAGCGCTTTCACCATGATCGGCTCGACCGGACCGACATCGGGCCAGCTCTACATCGTCGATACTTTCCTGGTCGTCGTATTTGGCGGCGCCGCGAGCCTGCTCGGCACCATCGCATCCGCCTTCAGCATCTCGCAGACGCAGTCGACCCTCGAATTCTTCATGTCGGGGTCGATGGCGAAGGTTCTAACGCTGCTTGCAGTTGTCGGAATTCTCATGCTGCGGCCGCAAGGGCTGTTCGCCCTCAAGGTCCGCAAATAACAAAAAGGGCTTGAGCCATGACCAATCGCTTTGTCAATCGATCGGAGCTGATCGGAATCCTGGTGCTCGCCGTTTTCCTGGTGGTGATCCTGCCGCTCTGTCTCGATGTGTTCCGGCTCAATCTGGTTGCGAAATATCTGACCTATGCCTTCGTCGCGCTCGGTCTGGTGATTTGCTGGGGATATGGCGGCATTCTCAGTCTGGGGCAGGGGGTGTTCTTCGGCCTCGGCGGCTACTGCATGGCGATGTTTCTCAAGCTCGAAGCATCGAGCCCCGAGAACACCAAGATCCAGTCGACCCCCGGCATTCCGGATTTCATGGACTGGAATCAGATCACTTCACTGCCGATGTTCTGGAAACCCTTTCACAGTCTGAGCTTCACCATCGCCGCCGTTATTCTGGTGCCGGGTATCTTCGCACTGATCATCGGCGCGGCCATGTTCAATCGCCGCGTCGGCGGCACTTACTTTGCGATTATCACCCAGGCCGTCGCGGCCATCCTGACCATCCTGATTGTCGGGCAGCAGGGCTACACCGGCGGCATTAACGGCATGACCGATCTGCGTACCCTGAACGGTTGGGACATCCGGCCGGACCACGCCAAGGTCGTACTCTACTTCTTCGAAGTGGGCTGCCTGTTCGTTTGCATCTTCATCGCCCAGTTCATCCGGCATTCGAAACTGGGCCGCATCCTGGTCGCGATGCGCGACAAGGAGGATCGGGTTCGTTTCTCCGGCTATAGCGTCGCCAACTTCAAGATTTTCGCCTTCTGTGTGGCCGCCATATTTGCCGCGATCGGCGGCGCCATGTTCGCGCTTGAGGTCGGCTTCATGTCGCCGTCCTTTGTCGGCATCGTGCCGTCGATCGAAATGGTGATCTATACGGCGGTGGGCGGCCGGCTCTCGATCCTGGGCGCAGTGTACGGCACGCTGCTGGTCAACTTCGCCAAGACCAGCCTGTCGGAATCGTTTCCTGAATTGTGGCTGTTCGGACTGGGCGGACTGTTCATCGTGGTTGTTCTCGCCTTCCCGAACGGTCTTGCCGGCATTTGGGGCGACTATGTGCAGCCGCGCATCGATCGCCTGCTGTCGTCGCGAACATCCAAATCCGGCAAGGTGTGGACCGACAGTTCCGTCGCCGACGGCGCCCCGGCTGAGTGAGGAGATAAGTCATGCTGATAGGTCACCAGCCCAAGGAATTCCTGCTCGCGGTCGAGGCGCTCACGGTCTCGTTCGATGGCTTCAAGGCGGTCAACGACCTGTCGTTCTACGTCGATGAAAACGAAATTCGCGTCATCATCGGCCCCAACGGCGCCGGCAAGACCACGGTGCTCGACCTGATTTGCGGAAAGACCAAGGCGACTTCCGGCTCGATCGAGTTTCGCGGCCAGGAACTGACCAAGATGAAGGAGAACCAGATCGTCCAGGCCGGGGTGGGACGCAAATTCCAGACGCCGTCGATCTATGACGACCTCACGGTGTTCGAAAATCTGGAAATTTCGTATCCGCGCGGGCGCACCGTGTTCGGTGCGCTGACCTTCACCCGCGATGCCGCGGTGCGCGACCGGGTGCATGAAGTCGCCGAGATGATCTTCCTGAAGGACCGGCTCAACATGAACGCCGACCTGCTCAGCCACGGCCAGAAGCAGTGGCTGGAGATCGGCATGCTGTTGATCCAGGATCCGGACCTGCTGATGCTCGACGAGCCTGTGGCCGGCATGAGCGTCAGCGAGCGGGTCAAGACCGCTGAACTCCTCAACCGCATCATCAAGGACCGGTCGGTGCTGGTGATCGAGCACGACATGAAGTTCGTCGAGGACATTGCCCACAAGGTCACGGTTCTGCATCAGGGCCAGATCCTGTCGGAAGGCTCGATGGAGCACGTCAAAAACGATCCCAAGGTGATTGAAGTTTATCTCGGACACTAGCGCATGGTTCCGGAAGGCGGCGTCAGGCTTCCGGGCGAGATCATGTTCGGCGAAAGACAAGGAACACTTTAATGCTGGCTATCTCCGATCTGCATGTCGCCTACGGCCAGAGCGAAGTGCTGCATGGCCTCAACGTCTCCGTCGCGCCCAACGAGATCGTCGCGATTATGGGCCGCAACGGCATGGGCAAGACTACGCTGATGAAGTCGCTGATGGGGATCGTGCCGACCAAGAGCGGCTCGGTGACCATGGAGGGCTCGGAGCTGAGCAAATTGCAAAGCTATGAACGCGTTGCCAAAGGTCTGGCGTACGTGCCGCAAGGCCGGATGATTTTCTCGACCATGACGGTGCAAGAGAATATCGAGACGGGGCTGGTTGTGTCGGGGGAGACCAAGGTACCCGACAGCATCTATGAATTATTCCCGGTGTTGCTCGAAATGAAGAGTCGCCGGGGAGGTAATCTTTCCGGCGGTCAGCAGCAGCAGCTGGCGATTGCGCGCGCGCTCGTTACCAAGCCGAAGGTCTTGCTGCTCGATGAACCGACCGAGGGTATTCAGCCTTCGATCATCAAGGACATGGCTCGCACGCTTAAACGCATTCGCGATGAGCGCGGGTTGTCGATCGTGGTTTCCGAACAGGTGCTGAGCTTCGCGCTCGATATCGCCGACCGCGTCCTCGTCATCGAGAATGGCGAGATCGTCCGCGACGACGCGCGTGAGGGCGTCGATGCCGCTCAGATCTCGAAATATTTGTCTGTCTGATTCCTAACCAAGCTAGTAACCAGGGGAGCTTTTAATGCCAGATACACTGATCAAGGTCGATCTCACGCAGTCGGCCTATGAAAACGACAAAATTCACAATCGCTGGCATCCCGACATCCCGATGGTGGAGTGGGTCAGCCCGGGCGACGATTTCATCATCGAAACCTATGACTGGACCGGCGGCTTCATCAAGAACAACGATTCCGCCGATGACGTGCGCGACATCGATCTGTCGATTGTGCACTTCCTGTCCGGCCCGATCGGCGTCAAGGGCGCGGAGCCCGGCGACCTCCTGGTGGTCGATCTGCTCGACGTCGGCCCGCTGAAGGAGAGTCTGTGGGGCTTCAACGGCTTCTTCTCGAAGAAAAACGGCGGCGGATTCCTTACCGACCATTTCCCGCTGGCGCAGAAATCGATCTGGGACATCAAGGGCCTCTATACCTCGTCGCGCCACATCCCCGGCGTGAATTTCGCGGGCCTGATCCATCCCGGCCTGATCGGCTGTCTGCCGGATCCGAAATTGCTGGCGACCTGGAACGAGCGCGAAAACGCGCTGATCGCGACCAATCCGACCCGTGTGCCGGGGCTCGCCAACCCGCCGTTCGCGGCGACCGCGCATGGCGGTCGCGCCAAAGGCGACGTCAAGGCCAAGATCGGCGCCGAAGGCGCGCGCACGGTGCCGCCGCGCGAGCATGGCGGCAACTGCGACATCAAGGACCTGTCGCGTGGTTCGAAGATCTACTTCCCGGTCTACGTGCCCGGCGGCGGGCTTTCGATGGGCGATCTGCATTTCAGCCAGGGTGATGGCGAAATCACCTTCTGCGGCGCGATCGAGATGGCGGGCTGGCTGCATATCAAGGTCGACATCATCAAGGACGGCGTTGCGAAATA
>NZ_JBEKCZ010000308.1:0-5034 GCF_050014615.1 Bradyrhizobium sp.
CGCTCTGGCGGAAAGCACACATCCTCGGTAATGAGCGTCGAGCCCTTGGGACGAATTTTTCCAACTAGTCCAAGCAATCCTTCGCGCACATGCCACGCCAGTTCGATAGCTTCCTCCGCGCTCGTGAAATCTACGGGATGGATTAGATTGGCGTTGGAGGTCAACTCGATGACCCTGTTTTCCAAAACCTCGAGCGCTGGCATGTCTTCGGCACCGAACTCCACCAGCAGGGCCGCAGCTTTCGGATCGAGCGTTCGCCAATAGGTAGGGGTGTGCGCGAAGGCCTGGCCCGCGGCGGTGAGCGCGGGGGCGACCATCAACTCGACGGCGGTGGCTCCGAGACCGACAAGACCTGGGACAAGGCCGACCGCTTCGTCGATGGTCGGCACCGGTATCCAGGCGACACTGGTCACGCGGGGAACAGGCACGGTGTCGATGACGGCCTCAGCGACGAACGCCAGCGTTCCCTCGGATCCCACCAGGAGACGGCGAAAGATTTCCAGTGGCGTCTCGCCGTCGAGCAGAGCGCAGAGCCGGTAGCCATGGGTGTTCCGTATCGCATATTTTCGCCGCACACGGTCGACCAGCTCCCGATCGGCGAGCAACTGTCCGCGGAGTTCCAGCAGCCCGATCGCAAGATCAGGTTCGGCTCGTTCAAATGCCGCCTCCGCGTCGGGAGCCGAGGTGTCGATTACGGCGCCGGATGGCGTTACGAACGTCATCGCCGAGACGGTCTGATAAGCGTCGTTTTTGACGGTGCAGCGCATGCCGCCGGAGTTGTTGGCTATCACGCCACCGATGGTGCATGCGCTCGAACTTGCCGGATCCGGTCCGAGCCGCCGGCCGTATCGCCCGAGCATGGCGTTGACGTGCCCCAGGATCATTCCGGGACGCGCGTGTACTCGGCGGCCACTCTCCTCCACTTTGGCGCCGTACCAATGACGGCGGACGTCGATGAGTATATCGTCCGATTGGGATTGACCGTTCAGGCTGGTTCCCGCGGCGCGGAGCGTGGCGTGCCTTCCGTTCTCTCGGCAATAGCGGAAGAGCTTGACGATGTCATCGGTGGTTCGGGGCTGCACGACCACTTGAGGGATGAGCCGATACGGGCTCGCATCTGAGGCAAACCGTACGAGATCGATTGCTCTGTGGAGGACGTTCTGTTTTCCCAGGAGGGCGATGAGATCGGCTTTCAGGCCACCTGGTGTCCCGTCGACCAGAGAGGCAGGGACGGCATCGTTCTTTGGTGGCCCATCGCACCGTGGCATGCGCGCAGGGTTCGCGGAAAATAACTTTCTCATCAACGCGACGCCTCCTCTTGTGACTCACGCTGGACGGGGTTGCTCAAAACACCCATCCCCTCGATCTCCACTTCGAAGACATCGCCCGGCTGCATGAAAACAGGCGGCTTGCGCGCTGCCCCGACGCCGCCGGGTGTTCCGGTGATGATCACATCACCCGGCTCCAGACTGATCGCGACGCTGATCATTTCGATCAGCGCGGAGACGTTGAAGATGAGCTTGTCGGTAGACGACTCCTGCATCACACGGCCGTTCAAGCGGCCCTGAATGCGCAATCCGTGAGCCCCCGGCGGCAGGGCGTCTGATGTCACTAGCCAGGGGCCGAACGCCCCTGTGCCATCGAAATTCTTGCCCATGGTCCATTGCGGCGTGCGCAGTTGAAATTCGCGAATCGTCGCATCGTTGAACAGGGAGTAGCCCGCAACGTGATCGAGGGCCCTGTCACGCTTGATGCGGCGCCCTCCCCGGCCGATCACCACGGCGAGCTCCGCCTCATAGTCCAGCGTGGACGATTCGGGTGGCAGCCGGATCAGTTCACCGTGAGCGATCAGACTCGTCGCGAACCGCGCGAAAATTTCGAGATAGACCGGCTTTTTGAGTCCGCTTTCCTCGAGGTGATCATCGTAGTTGAGACCGACACAGAGGATTTTCGGCGGCTTGGGCACCGGGGGCAGTATCCGAACCGCGTTCAGGTCGATTGCCTGCATGGGCAGAAGGTCTCTACCGACGCGCGACAGATCTGCACCTTGCGCAATCAGTTCGGGAAGAGTGCCAGGAAATCCGCTTTCGCGCTCCGTAAGGCCGTGCCAGCCCGAACCTTCATCCGCCGCAATTCCGGGGGCACCCCCCTTCTCGAAATGGACAATGCGCATAGGTTCCCTCCAGTGGCGTGCGGACACGCGCCTCAGCGCCATAAATTTGTTCTGGCCAGGTCAATGACCTCGTCAGCCTCTCGGGTACGGTGCTGGCGGCGTGGAGCGCGCCGTCGTTTCTGTCTGCAAAATCATAGACCGACGATGTTCCCGGACTCGTCAGAAACTGCTGGATTTCGTCAGAAACGTCGAAAAACTGATAGGTGCTATCAGGTTTACCGGTCTTGCTGTTTCGCAAGAGATGAGCCTACGTAGCGCACCTCGGCCGCTACTCGACCCGATAGGCCGCCACGCATTCATCCGTCCCCAATCGGAATTCTCCTTCTTCAGACTGTCGGCCGAGGCAGGCCGGTTAGGCTCGGCGGGCTCCGATCGACAGTCGGCGGACCTGCGCGGTTTACCAATCGGGCGATCTCATCCATCTGGGGGAACCAGACATCCCCCTTGCTCTTGGATATGTCAGAACGTGGTCGAGAGCGCCTCCCCGCGGGGCCAGAGATTCGGCATGCACGTTCGTCACCATGCCCGTCGATGCGCGCCTTCTTCGTAACGCTGGTCGAACTCGTCGCGGCCCGAAGCCGCCGGCGTCGCGCTCAGAGGTATTGATGGCCGTGTTCGCGGCGCTGGCGGCACCGGTCAAAAGTCGTTGGCAGCGGTCGCGAATGCGACAGTCGCGTCGACGGTCTGAAGTTCTTCCCGCCGATTGAGATGCAGTTGCTTCTGTGCATGATTATCACTCGCGATGCCCTCCGCTTGACGCATTCTCGATGCGGTATGACATGCCACTTGCAGAAAAAGAGGGCCGATGGCCCGGTGCCATCGGCCCAGTCTCTGCGCGGGCACGAATGCGCGCGGGAGGAGTCGCACATTCACCAATCTTGACCCGATGGGGGATGGAACCAAGATTTATTCAGCGCAGAACCTAAAAGCATTTTCTGTCATTCTCAGTTGCTCACTGGTCCCGCCCGGGCGCGAAGATGTCACTCCTCTGGTCGGCTCGCGTTGCGAATATGGAAAAACGTGATCCTTGGGACGCGACGGAACCAACATCGATGCGATGTCCGAGCACTTCGACGGCCCGGCGCACGATGAACAGCCCGACACCGAGTCCATCACAGCGTGTGGAATCAAGCCGCGTGAACGCCTCAAAGATTCTCGACAGTTGCTCATCCATGATACCGATGCCCGTGTCACACACGTCGATGCGCACGTTTTGGCCCGAACGGCGGCAGCCAATGAGAACCCGGCCTTTGGGTTCGGTATATTTGATAGCGTTGCCGACCAGATTTCGGAGGATGCCACTGAGAAGCACCGCATTGCTCATGACGTATGCGCCAGTGGCGCATACGCGGATGTTAATCCCCTTCTGAAACGCGCGTTCTTCGTTTTCACAGCATGCTTGCCGAAACAGCGGCTCAAGCGCGACAGGTGAGAGCTTCGTCTCATTGGAATGCTCATGGAGTCGAGCAGCACCGAGCAGTTGATCGAGCTGCACACTGAGGCGATCGATTGCGTGCCGACCCGTCCGGAGCACATCTTGCTCGGATTTCGTCCGGACGCCGGTGCCGAGAAGTTCGTGGGAGCTTCGGATGACTTGCAATGGCTGTCGAAGATCATGGCCGGCCATGGCAAGCAGCACGGCCTGAAAATCGGTCGTCCGCTGCTGCGGGTCTGCCGCGCCCGCCGTTCCCAAGGTTACTGGCTGCTCGGTCGCCCGCATGATGCCGGCTCCCCTGACGTTGGTGACAATCGCAAGCCCTTTATTTGTGTCGGTCATGACGTCCTCTCTTCCAACAAGGGACTAGGTTGGATGACCTAGTTGCCGGGAGGAGTTGCTCTCGCATTTCGTTCGGCGCTCGTCGGTTATCTCAATTTCAAGACCCGACAACCATCTGAGGTACGAAGCATGACAACGCTATAAGCAGTTATCTTCCATGATTTGACGTTTTATTTTGAATAAGAACGGCAAATTACGCAAGGCTGAAGATAGACGATCGCTTATGTACAGATTCATCATTCGCGATTCCGTCCGCTTGAGATCCATCCCTGCACCATACTAGCGTTGAGAAACCGGCGACTGTCCGTGCCACTTTGCCACCCAGGCAATGAAGTGAGGATGGGTCTCGAAACGCTGTCGCAACAATGACCATTCATGGCGGAACGCCGCAGTGCTCAGAAGTCGCGCCATATCCGGCTCCCATATGCTCCAGCATATAATGCTTCAACTACAGCGCGTCTCGCTTCGGGATCCAGATCGGTCGCGTCACTGAAGGGCCGATAGACGTCGACGTCGATGGCGAGCGTCTGGCGAAGCTGATGAATACGGTTTGAGTATGCCAGAAATATCTGGGCACCAACTTGGCGGCTGTTGCTGCGCAAAGCGATGTAGACGGCTGTCCCGCCGACAATGACCCCCAGATTGGCGATAATCTTCAGGGCAATGTCAAACAGTTGTGCCTCCGGACCAGCCAGGTGAATACCAGCGAGTGACGTAGTCGAAGCTCCTAATATTCCTTTGGCGCTTCAACGATCTTTCCTCGAAACACGCGATAGACCGCATCTGTGTACGTGAGGGTGAGTGGCAGAACGAAAAGCGCCGTGCCAATGACGGCACGGCGCTCGGCGATCAGCCCTTGATGAAGGCGAGGATGTCGGCGTTCACCTCATCCTTCCGCGTGGTGCACATGCCGTGCGGCGCGCCCTTGTAGACCTTCAGCGTCGCGCCCTTGACCAGCTTCGAAGACAATATCGCCGAGGCGCCGATTGGTACGATCTGATCGTCGTCGCCGTGCAGGATGAGGGTGGGCTTGTCGATCCTTTTGAGGTCCTCAGTCTGGTCGGTTTCTGAAAACGCCTTGACG
>NZ_JBEKCZ010000309.1:0-4276 GCF_050014615.1 Bradyrhizobium sp.
AACACCACGCCCAACGATTACCGGGTCAACAAGCAGTTGCAGATGATGAAGTTCAACGGCGAGCGCTGGGAATTGTTCGGTCCCATCATCGAGGATACCGGCGCCGCCGGCTGAACGGATCGGCACCTTGGAGCGTCCGCCATCGGCGGGCGCTTCGCCGCGATTTCTACGTCTGCCGGTAGGGTTAAGAGTGCCTGAACCCGTTGTTTATGAGGCACTTGTGAGCCCGTCGCGGCGTCAGCATTAATCATCGCTTAACGCGGCTTTAAATCCCGCTCGCTAGTGTGCCGCGCATCGGGTGGTGGGCGCGTTCGCGTATGGCGTGGGGACGAAAAAACAGCGGCGGACGCAAGGAGCCGCAATTCGGGCTTGCGGCTGCGCTGAGCGAGTTGCGTCTCAGTCCGCAGGACCGCATCTCGGTCGCTGACGACAAGCCCAAAAAATCCTCCAGCAAGTCCCCCAATAAATCCGCCAGGCGCAAGACTGACGATTCCGGCGATGAGCCGCCGCGCGAGCGCAAGCCGCCGGCCGGCCGCGGCGGAGCCAAGCGCAGATCGAAATCACGCGCCGGGTTCAGTATCTCGCGTCTGTTCTATTGGGGCGCGGTGCTCGGGCTGTGGGCGACGATCGCGGTGGTCGGCGTCATGGTCTGGGTCGGCGCGCATCTGCCGGCGATCCAGTCCCTCGAAATTCCAAAACGGCCGCCGATGATCCAGATCGTCGGCCTCGACGGCAGCGTGCTGGCCACGCGCGGCGAAATGGCCGGCGCCAATGTCGCGCTGAAGGATCTGCCGCCCTATTTGCCCAAGGCTTTCATCGCGATCGAGGACCGCCGGTTCTATTCGCATTACGGTGTCGATCCCTTAGGCATCGCCCGCGCGGCGGTGACCAACATTCTGCATCACGGTGTGTCGCAGGGCGGCTCGACGCTGACCCAGCAGCTCGCCAAGAACCTGTTTTTGACACAGGAGCGCACGTTCCAGCGCAAATTGCAGGAAGTCGAACTGGCACTGTGGCTGGAGCGCAAGCATTCCAAGGCCGAGATTCTCGAACTCTACCTCAACCGGGTCTATTTCGGTTCCGGCGCCTATGGCGTCGAGGCCGCCGCCCAACGCTATTTCGGCAAGTCGGCCAAGAACGTCACGATCGCGGAAGCCGCGATGCTCGCCGGCCTGGTCAAATCGCCGTCGCGGCTGGCGCCGAATCGCAATCCTGAGGGCGCCGAACAGCGTGCCCAGCTCGTGCTGGCCGCGATGGCGGATGCCAAATTCATCACCGAGGCGCAGGCGCAGGCCTCGATCGGGCATCCCTCCTATAATGTGAAGCCCGCGGGCGCCGGCACGGTCAATTATGTGGCGGACTGGATCGGCGAGGTGCTCGACGATCTGATCGGGCAGATCGACCAGAACGTCGTGGTCGAAACCTCGATCGATCCGAAACTGCAGAGCATCGCCGAAGCCTCCGTGATCGACGAACTCGCGGCCAAGAGCGTCAAATTCAATGTCAGCCAGGGCGCGCTGGTGGCGATGACGCCGGATGGCGCCGTGCGCGCCATGGTCGGCGGCCGCAACTATGCCGAAAGCCAGTACAACCGCGCGGTGACCGCCAAGCGCCAGCCGGGTTCGGCCTTCAAGCCCTTCGTCTATCTCACCGCGATCGAGGCCGGCCTGACGCCGGAGACAATTCGGCAGGACGCGCCGCTCGACGTCAAGGGATGGAAGCCCGAGAATTACAGCCATGAATATTTCGGCGCGGTGACATTAACGCAGGCGCTGGCGATGTCGCTCAATACGGTCGCGGTGCGGCTCGGGCTCGAAGTGGGACCGAAGAATGTGGTGCGCACGGCGCACCGGCTCGGCATTTCTTCCAAGCTCGACGCCAATGCCTCGATCGCGCTCGGCACCTCGGAAGTCTCGGTGATCGAACTGGTCGGCGCCTATGCGCCGTTTGCCAATGGCGGCCTTGGCATTTCCCCGCATGTCGTGACCAGAATCCGCACCGCGGAGGGCAAGGTGCTGTATGCGCGGTCCGCCGATCAGTTGGGCCAGGTGATCGAACCGCGCAATGTCGCGGCCATGAACACCATGATGCAGGAAACCCTGCTCAGCGGCACCGCGCACAAGGCGGAACTGCCGGGCTGGATGGCCGCCGGCAAAACCGGCACCAGCCAGGATTTCCGTGACGCCTGGTTCATCGGCTACACCGCGAACCTCGTGACCGGTGTCTGGCTCGGCAATGACGACAATTCGCCGACCAGGAAGGCCACCGGCGGCGGATTACCCGTGGAGATCTGGACCCGATTCATGAAGGCCGCCCATCAGGGCATCGCCCCGGTGCCGCTGCCGGTGCCGGCTTCGCAATCGGGTGGCTTGCTGGCGAACCTTGTGCAAGCCGTCGCACCGGCCAGCGCGCCGCCGGCGAGCGTGCCGATGGTCAATACACCGGTGGTCAACGCGCCGGTCGCGGCCAGCGCCGCGGTCAGGCCGGCGCCGACCCGCGCCTCGGTTCGGCCCGAGGCGGCTGGTGGACTCGACGGCTGGCTGGTGGATCGGCTGTTCGGGCGGTAGGCTTTCGTTGCGCGCCATCTGTTCATAAGACCCTGTCCACCTGCGCAACGAAATCACCGAAGCGCGTCCTCCGGGCGCCGGGATTCGATTGGCAATCCGATTTTTGCCGATTTTTGAACGGAACGCGGTCGCGACACCCTGGGGAAGTGGCGCGACCGTGGGTCCGCGTTATTCGGCAGGATGGGTGACGATCGACGGCTGGCTGACCGTATCGCGCGCCAGTACCATCAGGAGGACGAGGAAGATCACCTCCATGATGACGAAGAAGCCAAAGGCTCCCATGAACGATCCGCCGCTGGCGTTGATGATGGCGCCCATTAGCCAAGGTGCGATGAAGGCTGAGAACAGGCCGAACACCTCGGCATAGCCGATCGCCGCTGGGGCCAGCGCATCGGAGTACTTTTCGCTGAGCAGAGCAAAGATCGCCCCGCCGCCGAGTACCGCGAGCCCGCTCAGGGCGGCAAACAGCACAAGTACCCCGAACGGCATTGGCGTGATCGTGGTCCACAGGAACATCAGCGCAGTACCGAGCGCCAATAGCGCGGTGAACTTGATCATGAACGGTTTGCCGTAACGGTCGGACATGTAGCCGCCGATCACCAGGAACACGACTTGCGACAATCCCATCACCGTGCCGATGATGGCGCCGGCCGCCGGCGGCATGTGCTGCACGGTAATGAAGGCCGGTACCACCCATGTGGCGGTGCCTGCGAGTGCTGTGGTGCAGGCCATGATGCCCAGGCCGCCGACCGCGATCCATTTCTGGCGGAAGATCTCGGCGACGGGCAACGACTGTTGCGCCGCCTCGTTCCCCCAGCTGAAGTTGGCGATGCCGAGTTCCGCCGGCCCGTTGCGGACCACAAGGCCGTCGAGCGCGGCGACCACGAGGGTGCCGATTGCAAGCACCGCGAAGAAGACGCGCCAGTTGGTGGCGAGCGTCAGCGGGATGCCGAGTGCAAAGTCCATCGTGATCGCGAGGCTGTAGGCCGCGAGGATCATGCCGACGACCGCACCGCGGCGGCTGTGAGGAAACCAGCCGAAGATCAGCTTCATGTTGCCGATGAAAATACCGGCGTCGAAGAAGCCGATGATGAGCCTCAGCGTGATAAGCTGGGCATAACTCTCCACGAAGACCTGCGCCACCATGCCGATGCCGGTGCCGGCGAGCCCGATCAGCAGCATGCGACGCGCCGACATGGTGCGGCTGACAGGAGACCAGGCCACCATGCCGATGCCGTAGGTGAGGGCGAAGATGCCCTGGGCCAGACCGGCCTCGGCGGGATTGAGCTTGAGGGTTTCGGACACGAACGGAAGCACGGCCGCAAACGCATACCAGTCTGCGGCCAGGAAAATTTCACACAGGATGGCCAGCGCCAGCATCCATTTCTGCCAGCTTGCGATCCTATGTCGGTCGGTTTCGGCAACGTTGATCCAGGTCATGGTCGGTCCTCTTTTTTGGGGAATGTCTGCGGGCAGGGAAATGGGCGTCAGGCCGGCGGCGGCAGGAAATTGACCTCGTGTTCGGCGGCGATGCGAACCACCTCTGCCGGATCCGGGAGGTCGTGGATGCGTTCGAACAGTTGCTTCAGCGACCGCGTCGGTGCCACCCAGAACAGGCTGGTGGCGGTCTCGCCGGACTTGTTGAAGATGCCGTGCGGGAGCCCTTTGGGCATGCGGACAAGGTCGCCGGCCTCCGCCGTGAAATCCTT
>NZ_JBEKCZ010000310.1:0-4269 GCF_050014615.1 Bradyrhizobium sp.
CCTGCTTCATCTCGCCGATCGGGAAGCCTTCGAGGATATTGAGCATCTCCAGCAACACGATGCCGCCGGACGATGGCAGCGGCATCGAGACGATGTCGTAGCCGCGATAGTGGCCTTGCACCGGCGCGCGGATGGTCGCGACATAGGATTTGAGATCGTCCGGCGTCATGATGCCGCCGGCGTCGCGGACCGCTTTCGCCAGCTTCTCCGCGACCGGTCCTTGATAGAACCCGCGCGGCCCCTGCTCGGCGATCGCCGTAAGCGTCGCCGCGAGATCGCTCTGAACCAGCCGGTCGCCTTCGCGCAGCGAGGTGCCGTCGGCATGCGAAAAGATTTTCGCCGTCGACGGCCAGTGCGCCAGCCGGCGGTATATTCCGGGCAAGGTGTCGGCCATGTCGTCGGCCAGCACAATGCCGTCGCGCGCCAGATCGATCGCGGGTTTCAAGAGATCGGCCAGCGTAAATTGGCCCGAGCCGTATTTCTCCAGCGCCAGCGCCAGGCCCGCGACCGTGCCGGGCACGCCGATGCCGAGCGCGGAATCGCGCGATTTCGCAATGTCGGGTTTGCCGTCGGGCCCGAGAAAAATTCCCGGCATCGTCGCACCCGGCGCAGTTTCGCGGTAATCGATGGCAACGTCCTCGCCGCGCTCCGCCGAATGGATCACCATGAAGCCGCCGCCGCCGATGTTGCCGGCGCGCGGATAGGTCACGGCCATCGCGAAACCGGTGGCGACCGCCGCGTCAACCGCGTTGCCGCCCTGCCGCAGCACGTCGGCGCCGATGCGCGCGGCGATCTTTTCCTGCGCCACCACCATTCCGTGTTCGGCGGAAACGGCATGGATGGTGTCCGGCGCGGCCGGCGTGTACACACCGCGCTCCTGCGCGAAGGCGGGAACGCAAAACGCGGCAACGAGCATGGTGGCCGCAACGATTCCGCGCCGTTCGGCTTGAAATAGAGTCATCAAACTTCCGCCCGGGTTGAGGCCAATCTGGCGTCGGCGAATTCGTGAACGTCCGTCGCAGGCGAATCCTATATGGGTTCCCCTGCCCAGGGCAAAGCGCCTCCTCGTGATGGCAGGGATATTTAAAGGATATTTCGAGCATGGCGGTGATCGCTTCGGACGCACGCATGGCCGGCATCGGAGGGAGCTATCCCCCGCGATCCGCCGTCATCAGCTGGATTTTCTTCGACTGGGCGGCGCAGCCCTATTTCACGCTGATCACGACCTTCGTGTTTGCCCCTTATTTCGCCACCCATGTAGCCGCCGACCCCGCCAGTGGACAATCGCTGTGGGGCTTTGCCACGGCGACGGCGGGACTGGTGATCGCGCTGATGTCGCCGGTGCTGGGCGCGATCGCGGATGCCAGCGGCCGGCGCAAGCCGTGGATCGCCGCATTCGGCGCGCTTTTGGCGATCGGCGCCTCGCTGATGTGGTTCGGCAGGCCCGCCGACCCCAGCGTGATTCCGCCGTTGCTGCTGGCCTATGCGATCGCCACGATCGGCGTCGAATTCGCTACCGTGTTCAACAATGCGATGATGCCGACGCTGGTGCCGCCGGACCGGATCGGAAGCCTGTCCGGCACCGGCTGGGCTACCGGCTATGCCGGCGGCATCTTGAGCCTGATCCTGGTGCTCGGCTTTCTTGCCGCAAGTCCCGAGACTGGGCGCACGCTGTTCGGGTTCACCCCCTTGTTCGGCCTCGATCCCGTCAGCCATCAGGGCGACCGCATCACCGGTCCCCTGACCGGCATCTGGTTCGTCATCTTCGTGCTGCCGATGTTTTTGCTGACGCCGGATTATCCGAGCAAGCGCCCGATGAGCGGGGCGCTGCGCCAAGGACTATCGGACCTGCGGCGAACGCTGCTCGAATTGCCGAAGCAGAAATCGCTGGCGGCGTTTCTGCTCGCCAACATGATCTACACCGACGGCCTGGTGTCGCTGTTCGCATTTGGCGGCATCTACGCGGCCGGCACGTTCGGCTGGAACACGATCCAGATCGGCACCTTCGGCATTCTGCTGGCGATCGCGGGCACCTTCGGCGCGTGGCTCGGCGGCAAGCTCGATGACAGGCTGGGGCCCAAGCGCGTGATCGCGGGCAGCATGTTGATCCTGTTGCTCGCCATCGCTGCGATTTTGCTGGTGGACAAGGATTCGATCCTGTTCATCAAGGTCGCAGCCCCGCTACCGGGTGGCGCGCTGTTTTCCGGCGTCACCGAACGCGCTTACCTGGTGCTGGGATGCCTGATCGGCGCGGCCGGCGGCCCGCTGCAGGCGGCGTCGCGCACGCTGTTGATCCGGATGGCGCCGAAAGATCGCATCGCGCAATATTTCGGGCTGTTCGCCCTGACCGGAAAAGTCACGTCCTTCATCGGACCGCTGCTGATCGGCGTCATCACCGCGGTGACCGAGAGCCAGAAGGCCGGCATGGCGGTGCTGGTGCTGTTTTTCGTCGCGGGCCTGGCGCTGCTGGGAAGGGTGCGGGAGAGCCGAATCTAGCTCCGGCTGATGTCGTTCAGATAGAGTGTATTCACGGTGATCGCGCCGACGGCGCGCGAAACACAGGGACAGATCTTGCGATTGGTCTGTTTCTGATGATCGCTGAAGAACACGTCGCGATGATCAATCTGGCCGTCCACGGCGACGACGTCGATCGCGCAGACGCCGCATTCGCCGCGCTGGCAGTCCGACATCACCTCATAGCCAGCCTCGTTGAGCGCATCCAGCATCGACCTGTTGTCGGGCACCATGATTTCCCGGCCTGAATTTTCGATCCGGACCCGGAATGATGCCGTCGGCAACAGACCGCTCGAGCCGAAGGTCTCGTATCGCAGGTCGGTCGGCGGGCGTGCGGCCGCCGCCCAGCGACGCCGCGCCGCTTCGAGAAGGCGCATCGGGCCGCATATAATCGTCGCCGCATCCGGCGGCAGACCGGCGAAGGTGTCGTCGAGGTCGATGCGCTGGCCTTCGTCGCCAGCATGGACGATCAGGCGATCGCCGAGCAGTTCAGACAGTTCGTCGAGAAACGCGGCGTCATCGCGCGACTTGACGGCATAATGAAGCCTGACGTCGGCGTTGCGGCGCATCAATGCAGCGGCAATGCCGAAGATCGGCGTGATGCCGATCCCGCCCGCGATCAGACAATAGGATGATCGCGACCAGTCGATCTCGAGCAGCGAGGCCGGGCTCGAGACCTCGACGCGCGCGCCCGGCTTCAGCGTCCACATATAGCGTGAGCCGCCGCGGCTGTCGGGCGCACGCCGAACCGCGATCCGGTAGCCATCGGGGCTGAAATCGCCGACCAGCGAATAACAACGTGTCTCCGGCCGTCCATCGATCAACACGCCGATAGTGACATGACTGCCGATCGGGTAGTTCTCGATACCCGTCCCCTCGGGACGCAGCACGATTTCGCGAATCGCGGGCGTTACATCGCGGGTGCTGCGAACGCTGCACGTGGTCCATGTGTGGGCAAATCGCATGATGTCCTCGTGGCCCTATTCGCTCACGGGCGAGCGTATCAGCGCCAGCGCCGGCAACAGATCCAGATGGGTTCGATTGCGCAGCGCCAGCCGCAGGTTTCGTGCGGCCAGGCGCGCATGTTCGCGCATGACCGCCTCCGCGCGCGCCCCTTCCCGATTTTCAATCGCGTCAACCACGATGCGGTGATGGTCCTGTCCGATGATCAGGATCTGATGCGCTTCCGGCAGCACGGATTGGGCCATCACGAAGCCGCTGGGAGATGCGAACGGCAGCGCGGAGGCGCGGTCGATTTGCCGGATCAACGGCGCGCTGTGCGACAATTCTGTCAGCAGGGCATGAAAGCGGGCGTTCATCGTGACATAGGACGAAAACACTTCCACCGAGACCGGAACCTGCGTGACCAGTCTGTCCAGCTCGGCCAGACATTCTTTTAGCGGTTCAAGATCGCGCGCCGATACGCCTCGCTCGGCCGCGAACCTGGCGGCAAGACCTTCGAGCACCCCGCGAAGTTCGATCGAGTCGAGGATATCGCGTTCCGAAAACGCCTTCACCATGAACCCGCCGGGAGGTATCGCCTCCAGCAGGCCCTCCTCCTCGAGCCGGACCAGCGCCATGCGCACCGGTGTTCGCGATGCGCCGGTGGTCTCGACCGCCTGCAGTTCGGAAATCCGCTCGCCGGGCCGCAGCCGGCCCGACAGGATCAGGTCGCGCAGCGCGAGCTGGGCGCGCACCGTCTGCGATACCGCGCGGTCGGGGTCGCGATCGCTCATGGGTTACTCCGCGGCCTGC
>NZ_JBEKCZ010000311.1:0-4196 GCF_050014615.1 Bradyrhizobium sp.
TCGCCATCCGGCCAATCAGATGCCGCCCTACGAAGCCGCCGTGATCTCCGATCAGGACGCCGCGGATCTCTACGCCTATGTGCGGCAGATGCCGGCGCCGCGCGATCCCAACAGCATCCCTCCGCTCAACGCGAAGCGTTGAGAGCTCGGATCGTCGCTAAAGCGGGGGGTTGAAAAAAAGAGGCCGTCTTGAAAAGAGGCCGTCTTGCGCGAGGGCTGATCGACGCCCTCACGCATACCTGCCGTGGCAGTGCTTGTACTTCTTGCCGGAGCCGCAGGGACAATCCTCATTGCGGCCGACCTTGCCCCAGCTCGCCGGATTTTTCGGGTCGCGGTTGGCGGTGGCGGCGGGCACCAGCGAGGCGCCGGCGAACGCCATTTCGTCCTCGCCGGTGTTCGGATCGAGCTTGTGCGCTTCCATCACAGGCAATGCCGGCTGCTGATCTTCCGGCGGCACGATTTCAACGCGCATCAATTGCGCCGTCACCGCCTCACGCAGATGCGAGATCATCGCCTCGAACAGGCTGAACGCTTCCGACTTGTATTCCTGCAGCGGATCGCGCTGGCCGTAACCGCGCAGGCCGATCACCTGGCGCAGATGGTCCAGCATCACCAGATGCTCGCGCCACAGATGATCCAGCGTCTGCAGCAGGATGGTCTTTTCGACATAGCGCATCACCTCGGGGCCCCATTGCGCCACCTTGGCCGCCATGTGCTCATCGACGCGCTGCTCGATCCGCGACAGCAGCTCCTCGTCGGCGATGCCCTCTTCCTTGGCCCATTGATCTACCGGCAGGTCGATATCGAGCACGCGCTTCAACTCTTCCTTGAGGCCGGCGACATCCCACTGCTCGGCATAGACATGTTCGGGCACGTGCTTGGTGACGACATCCTCGACAAAGGCGCGGCGCATGTCGGCGACGGTCTCGGCGACGCTTTCGTCCTTCATCAGGTCGATGCGCTGGTCGAAGATCACTTTGCGCTGGTCGTTCTGGACGTTGTCGAATTTCAAAAGATTCTTGCGGATGTCGAAGTTGCGGGCTTCGACCTTCTGCTGCGCTTTTTCCAGCGCCTTGTTGATCCAGGGATGGATGATGGCCTCGCCTTCCTTGAGGCCGAGCCGCGTCAGCATGCTGTCGAGCCGGTCGGAGCCGAAAATCCGCATCAGATCGTCTTCCAGCGACAGGAAGAATTTCGAGCGCCCGGGATCGCCCTGGCGGCCGGAGCGGCCGCGCAGCTGGTTGTCGATGCGCCGGGATTCGTGGCGTTCGGATCCGATGATGTAGAGCCCGCCCGGCCGGGTCACGGTCCTGGCCGGCTTCGATCCCTTGGCGGGCTCGACTTCGACCACGTCTTCGGCTTTCAGCACGATGTCGCGGAAGCGTTCGACGTCGGCCTTGATCAGCTCGATCTTCGCGGCCCGCTCGGCTTCGTCGGCAATCCCCGCGGTCTCGTGCATCAGGCGCATTTCGAGCGAACCGCCGAGCTTGATGTCGGTACCGCGGCCGGCCATGTTGGTCGCGATCGTGATCGCGCCGGGCACCCCGGCCTCGGCGACGATGTAGGCTTCCTGTTCGTGGAAGCGGGCGTTCAGCACCGCGAACAGCTTGGCCGGCTTGCCGGCGCGCGCCGCGGCATAAAGCTTTTCCATCGCGTTTTCATTGCCGAAATCGATCTGCTTGTAGCCGTTTTTCTTGAGATATTCGGCCAGCACTTCGGATTTTTCGATCGACGCGGTGCCGACCAGCACCGGCTGCAGCCGCGCATTGGCGCGCTCGACCTCGGCCATGATCGCGGCGTGCTTTTCGTCCTGGGTGCGATAGACCTCGTCGTCTTCGTCGAGGCGCGCCACCGGCACGTTGGTCGGGATTTCCACCACCTCGAGCTTGTAGATGTCGAACAATTCGTCGGCTTCGGTCAGCGCCGTTCCGGTCATGCCGGCGAGCTTTTCGTACATCCGGAAATAGTTCTGGAACGTGATCGAGGCCAGCGTCTGGTTTTCCGGCTGAACCTGCACGTGCTCCTTGGCTTCCAGCGCCTGATGCAGGCCTTCGGAATAGCGCCGGCCCTGCATCATGCGGCCGGTGAACTCGTCGATGATGATGACTTCATCGTCGCGGACGATGTAGTCCTTGTCGCGCGTAAACAGCGAATGCGCGCGCAGCGCCTGATTGATGTGATGCACGACCGAGACGTTCTCGACGTCGTAGAGCGAATCGCCCTTGAGCTGGCCGGCGTCGCGCAGCAGCGTCTCGATCTTTTCCATGCCGGCTTCGGTCAGCGTCACGGTGCGCTGCTTCTCGTCGACGTCGTAATCGGTCTTGTCGAGCTTGGGAAGGAAGGTGTCGATGGTGTTGTAGAATTCCGAGCGGTCGTCGAGCGGGCCGGAGATGATCAGCGGCGTGCGCGCCTCGTCGATCAGAATCGAGTCGACTTCGTCGACGATGGCGTAGAAATGGCCGCGCTGGACCATGTCCTCGAGCCGGTACTTCATGTTGTCGCGCAGGTAGTCGAAGCCGTATTCGTTGTTGGTGCCGTAGGTGATGTCGCGCGCATAGGCTTCCTTGCGCTCGGCATCGTCCAGCCCGTGGACGATGACGCCGACGGTGAGGCCGAGGAAGTTGTAGATCTGGCCCATCCACTCGGAGTCGCGCCGGGCGAGGTAGTCGTTGACGGTGACGACGTGGACGCCCTTGCTGGCCAGCGCGTTAAGATAGACCGCAAGCGTCGCCACCAGCGTCTTGCCTTCGCCGGTCTTCATCTCGGCGATGTCGCCCTCGTGCAGCACCATGCCGCCGATCAGCTGGACGTCGAAATGCCGCTGGCCGAGGGTGCGCTTGGCCGCCTCGCGCACGGTGGCGAAGGCCGGAACCAGAATGTCGTCGAGCGTCTTGCCGTCCGTGATCTGTTGGCGGAACTCGACGGTGCGCGCCTTCAGCGCCTCGTCCGAAAGGGCTGCGATCTCCGGCTCAAGCGCGTTGATGGCGTCGACGCGGGACTGGTATCCCTTGATCCGCCGGTCATTGGCGGAGCCGAAAAACTTGCGGGCGAGCGCGCCGATCATGCCAAATTCCTGCTTCTACGATCCGGCGTTGCTGCCGTGAAATGGTCCATCCGGTTGCCTATCAACTCATCGTGACGCATCGCGGCACCGGCCCCGATCCCGGGGAGCATCCGCCAAATGAGTGGGAATTCAGCAATCCGAGGTTCAACGGCCAAAAAACGCGCTAACGCCATTGACTTAGGTATCGGAGAGATATGGCTGGCGCAGAGCCTTGTCAACGGCGCGAAGCTGTCAAGGATTTCATCATTTTGACAGACTTTTCGCGTTGCCAAGGCTTGACGATTGGGCGAGTGTCCCCGCCGCCCCAAACAGCCCCATAAGGATTTTCCATGACCACTTCGTTCCCGGAAACGAAAACCGGCCTGTGCCTTGGCCTTGCCTCCGCCGCCGTGACGGGCTGTCTCGCCATGGTCCTGTTCGCCGGCCTGCCGGCCCGCGCCGACGACGCCAATCCGGTGCTTGCCAAGGTTAACGGCTCCGAAATCCGCCAGAGCGACCTCACGCTCGCGGAGGAGGAACTCGGCCCCAGTCTGGCGCAGATGGACCCGGCGACCAAGAAGGACAACGTGCTGTCGTTCCTGATCGACATGAAGATCGTCGCCAAGGCCGCCGAGGACAAGAAGGTCGAAAACAGCGAGGATTTCAAGAAGCGGCTGGCGTTTACCCGCAACCGGCTTTTGATGGACAGCCTGCTGGCGAGCGAAGGCAAAGCGGCGACCACCGACGAGGCCATGAAGAAGGTCTATGAGGACGCCTCCAAGCAGATCACCGGCGAGCAGGAAGTCCACGCCCGCCATATCCTGGTCGAGACCGAGGACGAGGCCAAGGCGGTCAAGGCCGAGCTGGACAAGGGCGCCGATTTCGCCGAACTCGCCAAGAAGAAATCCAAGGATCCCGGCGCCTCCGATGGCGGCGATCTCGGCTTCTTCACCAAGGACCAGATGGTGCCGGAGTTCTCCGCGGTGGCTTTCTCGCTCGAGCCGGGCAAGATCTCGGACCCCGTGAAGTCGCAGTTCGGCTGGCACATCATCAAGGTCGAGGAAAAGCGCAACCGCAAGGCGCCGGATTTCGACCAGGTCAAGAGCCAGATCGAGACCTATGTGACGCGCAAGGCGCAGGCCGATTACGTGGC
>NZ_JBEKCZ010000312.1:0-4190 GCF_050014615.1 Bradyrhizobium sp.
ATGTGCTGGCGTTCTTCCAGAAGCTGTCGCCATGTCTGGTCGGCATCGAAGCCTGCGCCTCGGCGCACCATTGGTCGCGCGAACTGCAGGCACTTGGTCACGCCGTGCGGTTGATGCCGCCGGCCTATGTGAAGCCCTACGTCAAGCGGCAGAAGAATGACGCGTCTGACGCAGAGGCCATTTGCGAGGCGGTTACCAGAGCCAACATGCGGTTCGTGCCGACCAAGACTCCCGAGCAGCAGAGCGGCCTGGTACTCCACCGCGCCCACCATCTGTTCATCCGCCAGCAGACCTCGGTGATCAATGCAATCAGGGCCCATCTTGCCGAGTTCGGGATCGTTGCGCCGGTCGGGCGTCACGGTGTCGAGGAACTGCTCGATGTCATCGCCAATCCAAGCGACAGGCGGGTTCCGGAAATGGCCCGCGTGTGTCTCCTGGCATTCGGGGCTCAATTGCGCAGGATCAAGGAGCAGATCCTGGAGTTCGACCGTCTGATCAGGGACTGGCACCGATCCAACGAGATGAGCATGAGGCTCGATGAGGCTCCGGGCGTCGGCCCGGTGCTGGCCACTGCTTTGGTTGCTGCCGTTGCTGATCCAAAGTCCTTCCGATCAGGGCGCAACTTCTCGGCCTGGATTGGGCTGGTGCCGAAGCAGCATTCGAGCGGAGGCAAGAACAGGCTCGGCAATATAAGCAAACAGGGTGATCGCTATCTGCGCGGCCTGTTTGTGGCCGGCGCGCTTGCTGTCATCCGCTACGCCAAGATCCATGGCACCAAACATCGGCCCTGGCTGACGGCATTGCTGGCGCGGCGGCCGACCAAGATTGCGGCTATCGCGCTCGCCAACAAGATTGCCCGAATGGTCTGGGCCATGATGGCTAGGGGCGAGCGATACAAGGAACCCGTCGCGCTTGCGCGATAAATGAGATCGCGCCGGGCAATCGGCGTGATGTGAAGGTTGGGAGGGCGAACAGCACGTAATGCAGAGCCGGTCGATCCGGCGATCAGGACAACCCACATGTGCCAAGGCATTCTTGAATGCGAGGTGTTGGTCGGGACCTGATCCGCGGAGGGCATTATGGCCAGCGGTCATGTGAACCGCATCAAAAGGCCGAACACATGGCTGCACCGACCAATGCTGCAAAACCGTGAAGAAAGCTCTTGCCAAACCGGCGGTCGCGGTAGGGACGGAGATTACTCTCCGCCCCCCGCACAGAACCCGGCGGGCGCTGCTAACGCACCGGGCTCCCACCTTGGATGGTGACGATGAACCGCTTCTCAGGCCACGGATGCAGGATGCGTGGGAATGGCAGGTACCGATCAGCGATCGTCTTCATTCGGGCCCACGTTAATCGGCGCCGCTGGCTGCGGCGCATGAGGGCGCCGTGCCAGCGTTCGATCATATGATGCCGGAATGCAGAGATCGCTGAGCCGCTCATCGGCACAGCATAGTAGGCCATCCAGCCCCGCAGGACTTGGGCAAGCCATTTGCCTTGCCCGTCGATCCCGTCGTGGCGGGTCGCCATGAGCTGCTCCTTGATCTCCCGAAGTTTGGTTCGCATGCGCTTGGCCATTGGCTTCCTTCCGAGCACGAAGCCGCTGCCATCCCGCCGGGTCGCGCAGTAATGCTTGAACCCTAGGAAATCGAACGTCTCCGGTTTACCGAGGCCTCGAGTGCGGCGGTTCGCAGTTGCGTTCCGCCCAAACTCGATGAGCCGCGTCTTCTCGGGATGAAGATTCAGTCCAAAACGAGCGAGCCTCGCCTTGAGGTCGGCAAGGAATTGCTCTGCTTCGTGCCGGTGCTCGAAGCCAACGATGGAGTCGTCCGCGTAGCGCACGACAATCACGTCACCGGTGGCGCATCGCTGCCGCCACTGGTGGACCCATTGATCATAGACATAATGGAGGTAGATGTTCGCCAAGAGCGGGCTGATCACCGCGCCCTGCGGCGTCCCCTCCTCCGTCTCGATCAGGTGTCCATCTTCGAGCACGCCTGCCGTCAGCCATTTGCAGATCAATCGGATAATTCGCCGGTCGCCAATCCGATGCTCGACGAAGCGGACCAGCCACTTCTGGTCAACCTTGTCGAAAAAGGATTGAACGTCGCAATCGAGTACCCAGTTGATCCGCCGCTTCCCGATCCCGAACGCGAGCGCATCCAGCGCTTGATGCTGATTACGCTTCGGTCGAAAACCGTAGCTGAAGCCCAGGAACTCCGACTCATAGATCGGCGTCAGGATTGCCACCACCGCAGCCTGGACAATCTTGTCCTCTATGGCAGCGATGCCGAGCGGCCGCTGTCTGCCATCCGCCTTCGGTATGTACTTCCGGCGTGACGGCAGCGCTCGATACGCTCCTGTATGGACGCGAACATGCAGGCTCAAGAGGTTTGCCTCAAGGTGCTCTGCGTATTCGATCCACGTCCTCTCATCGACGCCTGGGGCAGCAGTCTTCTTTAGTCCGAAGAAGCTTGCCCGCAGTACCTCCATGTTGACGTGATGCAGGAGCGCCGTCAGCTTGTCCTGTCTGTTCCTGGTGACGGCTTCTCGTATGCGGGCCTGCGCGCGTGACACGGCTGCCCGGCTCTGCGTCCGGACCGTGCTTTGCAGCACCGCATTCTCCTTGGCCCCGCCCCTTCGCTCCACGGGCTCCGCAGCGGCCGAGGCCGCTTTGTTCGCTCGCTTCCTCGCTACTTCGGGCAGGTCCGACTTCTCCATCGCGCTCATCGTCGGCTATGACCTCCGGCCTTCCCGACAACGTCCCGGCCACGACTGGCGGGGACGGCGATGGAGATCTCCCGGTTCCCGTGCAAAAGGCTTCTGCGCATGCCAGGGTCTACGACGACGCGGGGTCGGCATGTGTCTCGCGATATCGACACCGGCCGTGTTGCCTTCTGTGGGACGGAAAACATCAGCACCCCGAACTTGTCTTACGCCGCTCAATACCTCGCCTGCGCCCTCCCCTGTGAACGCTTCACGTCTGCCCTCGCGGACAGCCCGTGCATCACTCGGGGCCGGTGCGGTTCGCTACACCTTCACCGTGACGGACTTCCACCGTCTACCTTTTGCCGGTCTCCCGGCGCACCCGTCCACAGCATCAAAAACGGAAGTCATCACGATCACTCAATGACTTTATCTGCGCGCCCGAGTAGCGCGATAGGAACAGTGATCCCAAGCCTGTTCGCAACTTTCAGATTGACGACTAATTCGATGGCAGTCGCCTGCTGTACCGGCAGGGAGGCCGGATTTTCGCCATTAAGAATCCGGCCCGCATAGTTGCCGACGATTGTGTAGGGCTCTGACACCGTACCTCCATAGCTCATGATGCCGCCCGCCTCAGCGAAGTCGGAGTATTGGTAGACCGCAGGGACGCCGTGATTGAGAGCCATTGTGCCCAATAACTCACGGCGGCTCGTAAAAAACGGATCAATCGCAATAATCAGCGCACCGGCGCGCCTCCGCTCAATTTCTGAAAATGCTTTTGAGAGATCGTCTTGACTGCTGGCGCTGAGGACTGAAAGCTGCACTCCAAGGCTAGCGGCTACACGCATTGCCTCATCCACCGGCTTCCGCAGCGCAGTGTTAGCCTGGTTCACAAGTAAACACATGGCATGGACGTCAGGTAACAACTCATGCATCAGCGCGAGGCGCTTAGTGAGCAGTTCCGAACCGAGAGACGTAACACCGGTTGCATTACCACTCGGGCTATTGAGGCTTTTCACAAGTCCTAAAGCGACAGGGTCGCCAGCCGTAAAGAAGACGATGGGAATGGTGGACGTTGCTGCTTTCGCCGCAAGTGACGCGGGGGTCGTTCCCGGCGTCACGATGACCTTCACCTTGCGCTCGACCAGATCGGCAGCCAGAGTGGGTAGGACTTCATTCCGGCCCTCAGCCCATCGATATTCAATCGCTACATTTTGACCCTCACGGTAACCCAATTCTGCGAGGCCGAGGCGAAAGTACTCTAGCGGCTTTACCAAAAGAGACGAAGACTCGCTGTGGAGCAATCCGATTACGGGCAGTATCGTCCGCTGGCCTCTCGTTTGGCCTACGGCCATCAGCCCTACGCCAGCACCCAGCCACTTAATGAATTTTCGCCGCCTCATACCTAGGGTCCCCCCCGGCTTGATGGTATGGTAAGGGCTCAAATTAGCCATTGGGAAGGGATGGAAACTGTCCTCGCAACGGAA
>NZ_JBEKCZ010000313.1:0-4174 GCF_050014615.1 Bradyrhizobium sp.
CATCTCCTGCTGCTGCTTCACCTTGTCGTCGGGATAGCGCTCCTTCAGCGCGGCCAGTTGCGGCTGCACCGATTTCATCTTCGCCATCGACGCGTAGGATTTGTTGGCCAGCGGGAAGAACAACAGCTTCACCAGCACCGTCACCAGGAGGATGGCGATGCCGAAATTGCCGACCAGGTGATAGAAGAAGTCCAGCGCCAGGAACATCGGCTTGGTGATGAAATAGAACCAGCCCCAGTCGATCAGAAGATCGAAATGGTTGAGATCGAGCTGCTTGGTGTAGCCGCCGAGGCCGACCAGCGGAAAGTTGATACCGACGACGCTGGCTTCCTTGGCGCCGGCGAACAGCCGTGCATTGGCGCTGCCGGTGCCGCCGATCGCGACGGTCTGCGCATCCTGCAGATAGTCGGTCTGGTAGGTCCGCACCGTGCCGACCAGATTGGACGAGAATCGCGCCTGCAACTGGGCGCTGGTGTCCGGCAGCAGCGCCGACGCCCAGTATTTGTCGGTGATGCCGAGCCAGCCATTGGTGACCTTGAAGCTGACCGCCTTGGCGTCGTCGATTTTCTTGTAGGGATATTCCTGCAGGCCCTGGTCGCCGAGATAGCCGATCAGACCTTCGTGCAGGATGTAGTAGCCCGAGACCTTCGGGGTGCCGTGCCGCGAGATCAGCGCGAACGGATAGAGCGTGACCGGCGCATTGCCGACATTGGTGACGTCGTCCTTGATGGTGAACAGATAGCGGTCGTCGATCGCGATGGTGCGGCGGAAGGTGAGGCCGTCGCCATTGTCATATTTCAGCGTGACCGGGTTCGACGGCGAAAGGCTGCCGGTGCCTTCCTGCTGCCACAGCGTAGTCTGGTCGGGAAGCTTGGCCGCCGAACCGCTGGCCGCGACCCAGCCGAATTCGGCATAATAAGGCGTCTCGGTGCCCGAGGGCGAATACAGCACGATCGCCGGCGACGTCGGGTCGACGGTGTCGCGGAACTGCACCAGCGACAGGTCGTCGATGCGCGCGCCCTTCAATGAGATACTGCCGGTGAGGCGCGGGGTGTCGATCCGGACGCGGGGGCCTGCGGCAATGGCGGCATCGCGGCTGACGATCGCCGCGGTCGAGCCGGGCTGAATGGCCGCCGGCGCATTGGCCGAGGGCGCCGGCGCAGCGCCGGTCTGCGGGGTCGCGGTGGCGCCGGCGTCCGGCGCGGGCTTCACCAGCTCGCTCTGGGCCAGCTGCGCGGCGCGCTGCTTTTCCATCTGCGGAATGTTGAAGAAATATTGCCAGCCGAGCAGCACGAGGCCGGACAGAATGACGGCGAGGATGGTGTTGCGATTGTCGGTCATCGTTCAGGTCTCGTCATTCAGTTCGATGGTGAGCCCGTTCGGTTCCGGCTGAGGCCGGAACCGAGGGTCGATGTTGTCTTGACGCGCGCTCTTCACGCGAATCGGCATCCGTTTCGCCCGAAACCGCCTTGGTGTCCTTGGCGTCGCGCGCTTTCAAAGGCTGCCGGTCGAGGCGATGGAGCGCCGCGCGGAGATCGTCGAGCATGGTCGCAAAGTCGCGGTTCAAAGCGGCCCGACGGCCGACTAGCACATAATCACTGTGCGGTCGCATGGATATGACGTCCAGCCGCTTCACCAGTTCGCGAAGCCTGCGCCGGATGCGATTGCGCTCGGTCGCGGTGCCGTGCTTCCTGGTAACGGTGAATCCCACCCGGACCGGGCCGTCATCGTCGCGACGGCGGCTTTGCACCACGAAGGCGGCAGCGTTGATCCGTACGCCATTGGCAACGGCGAGGAAGTCCGCCCGCTGCCTTAGCCGATCCATGATGAGATCTCTCCGGGAGGCCCGGTTCAGGCGCTCAGGCGCTTGCGGCCCCGCGCGCGGCGCGCGGCGAGAACCTTGCGGCCACCGGTCGTGGCAAGGCGAGCACGGAAGCCGTGACGGCGCTTGCGCACCAGTTTGCTGGGTTGATAAGTCCGCTTCACGGGTTGTTCTCCGCTGACAAGTCGTTGCCGGTCACACCGACAACTTGCCTGATATTGAGGTAAGTCCGCCGATGCTGGCAGGCCCAAAGCAGGCCGTTTCCGGCCCAAATCGAGCCGCTCCGGTCGAACCGGATCATCGCGGACAGTTGGCGCGGCTTATACGGGAGCGACCTGTTTTCGTCAATGTGGCCGGGAGCCTCAATCAGGGTCCTTCGAAACGGCACAATTCGGACGAATAAATCGATAATCGCGGTGTTTTACGTGCGAGGATTAGGCCGACCAGCCAAGCCGGTGACCGCCGGTTTGGGCCACGTTAGGGGCAAATTCGGATAAACCCGGGTTCCGGGTGTGCGCCGGATCGAAAAATGACAGGTACGTTCCATATTTAACCTGTCATCTTAAACGGTCATTTATTTGACCGGTTGCGGTGCACAATGCATGTTCGAAGCATCACGCCGCCAAAACACGAGGCGGCAAACGCAGCTATCAAAGGCAATATGGTGCCAGGGACCGACGAGCAGCCGACTACGGAACAGCCGCGGCCCAAGCTGTCGCGGCGGCTCGGCCTGTCCGGCAAGCTGTTGCTGCTCACCATTCCGTTGGTCATGATCGCGGAAATTCTGATTTATGTGCCCGCGATCGCGAACTTCCGGATGAACCGGCTGAACGACCGGCTGGCGGCGGCGAATACCGCGGCCCTGGTGCTGGATGCCGCCCCGTCCGGGCTGGTTCCGGAGACGCTGGCGCGGCAGATCCTCGGCAGCATCGGCGCGCGCGCGGTGGCCATCAAGATGGGGCAGCAGCGCCGGCTTCTGGCCAGCACCGGTTTGCCGCAGGCGATCGACCATGACGTCGATATGCGCTCGCTGACGGTGTGGTCGGCGATCGTCGATTCCTTCGAAATCATGCTGGAAAGCGGCAATCAGGCGATCCGCGTCATCGGCCCGACGCCGGGCGGAGGTCAGTTCATCGAGGTCGTGATCGACGAGGCGCCGCTGCGGCTGGCGATGTATCGATTCTCCCGCAACGTGCTGCTGGTCGCGCTGGTGATCGCGATCGTGACCGCGGCGCTGGTCTATCTCGCGCTGCATTTCCTGTTCGTGCGGCCGATGCGGCGGCTGACCGCCAACCTTGTCGACTTTCACGAGAATCCCGAAAGCTCGGCGCGGATCATCGTGCCGTCGCATCGGGGCGACGAGATCGGCGTCGCGGAGCGTGAATTGTCCGACATGCAGCGCGATCTGGTGTCGATGCTGCATCAGAAGAGCCGGCTCGCGGCGCTCGGCCTCGCGGTGTCGAAGATCAACCACGATTTGCGCAACCTGCTGGCCTCCTCGCAACTGCTGTCGGACCAGCTCGCCAGCGTGCCCGATCCGCGGGTGCAGCGCTTTGCGCCGAAACTGATGCGCTCGCTGGAGCGCGCCATCGCGTTCTGCCAGTCGACGCTGTCCTATGGCCGGGCGCAGGAAGCCGCCCCGGACCGCCGGATGATGCTGATCGAGCCGGTCGTGGCCGAGGTGCGCGAATCCGCCGGGCTCGCCTCCGATGCGTCGATCTCCTGGATCAGCGCGATCGAGCGCGGGCTGACCATCGACGCCGATCCCGATCAGCTGTTCCGGGTGCTGCTCAACCTGGTACGCAACGCGGCGCAGGCGCTCGAAGGCCGGACCCGCAGCGACGCCGCGACCATGCAGATTCGCATCACCGGACGCCGCGAGGGGGCGGTTGCGATCGTCGAGGTTTCCGACACCGGTCCCGGCGTGCCCGACAGGGCCCGCGACCATCTGTTCGAGGCGTTCCAGACCTCGGGCCGGCCGGGTGGCAGCGGGCTTGGGCTCGCGATCGCCGCCGAACTGGTCCGCGCCCATGGCGGCGACATCCATCTGGTGGAGGGCACCATCGGCGCCACCTTCCGGATCGTGATACCGGACCGGCCGGTGGAACTGCTGAGCATCCGCAACGAGCGGGCGCGGGCTTAAGGGCCCATTCCGGACCTTGCCAAGCCGGGCCGGAGCCGGTAGCTATGGCGCGCTTTCGCGACCTGCAGAAAACGCATCCCGAATGCATGCGGCAGCTTTGGGCCTTGCGCCCTGAAATGCCTGCGAAAAACGCGCCCGTAGCTCAGCTGGATAGAGCACCAGACTACGAATCTGGGGGTCAGGAGTTCGAATCTCTTCGGGCGCGCCAT
>NZ_JBEKCZ010000314.1:0-4158 GCF_050014615.1 Bradyrhizobium sp.
ACCGGCATGGTCAGCAGGCGGTGGGATTCAATCCGCCACGACGGAAAATCATAAAGTGGTATCGAATTGCGGTCGCCGCCGCCGCCATTGGCCTGAGGCGGATTGGTGGAGATCATGCGCGGGAACGGTTTTGCCAGTTCCGTTGCCGCCAGCAACGCCGGCTGGTCGGCGCGCCCCGGCCGCGCGGTGTGGCCGTTGCTCCACAGGCTGTGACGCCAGTCGACGATCTCGCCTTGCGCATCCAGATCGGCCTCGATCTCGATGCGCATCGCGGCCCCGAACGGCGCATGCGACATCTCGTCGGCGCGCGTCCACAATACGCGGACCGGCCGGCCACCGGCCGCCTTCGCCAGCAGCACGGCGTCGAGTGCGACATCGTCGGCGGCGTTATGCCCGTAGCAGCCGGCGCCCTCCATATGTTCGACCGTGATGTGGTCGAGCGGCAGTTTGAGGACCATCGCGAGATCGGAGCGCAGCAGATAGACGCCCTGGCTGTGGGTCCAGACCCGCACGCGATCGTTGCCGGTCCATTGCGCCATCGCGCAGGACGGCGCAATCGACGCATGCGCGATATAGGGCCGGGCATATTGCCGGCGCATTGTGCGTTTCTTTTCACCGGGCTGCGACGCGGTCTTGCTGGCGATGATGGTCGACTCGGCCGGCTGCGTTTTCAGCCAGTCTGAAAGCTGGTTTTCATCGGGAAGCGCTTCGCCAGGCGACCATGTCGCGCCCTTGCGCAGCGCGTGGAGCGCGGCTTCGGCGCCGGCCTCGGTTTCGCTGACCACGCCCGCGAAATTGCCGTCGCGCACGACGGCGACCAGGCCGGCAACGGCGCGTGCGCCATCTTCCTTCAGCGCCGTCAGCGTGGCGGCCGCGAGTTCCGATCGCAACACGCGGCCGTGCAACATTCCCGGCAACATCGTATCGTGAATAAACCGCGGATGCCCGAATACCTTGTCGGGGACATCGAGCCGTTGCACCGAATTTCCGGCCAGCGCGCGCTGCGCCGATGATTTGGGCACGGCGCCCGGTATCGCATGGCGGTCCAGCGCGACCTCGTCGGCGAGTTCCCAATAACTAGTCTGGATATTGCCGGGTCCGGAAATGGTGCCGTCGTTGATCGCGAGCGCGTCGGGGGCGACGCCGAGCCGGTCCGAAGCCGCGGCCAGAAACATCTGCCGGATTTCAGCGCAGGCCTGCCGGATCGCGCGTCCGGAATGCTGCACCGAAAGGCTGCCCGAGGTGACGCCTTCATTGGGACTGCCGGCGGTCGTGGTGCGCACCATCTGCACGCGGGCGAGGTCGACATCGAGTTCGTCGGCCGCGATCTGGGCCAGCGCCGTCACGATACCTTGCCCGATCTCGACCTTGCCCGGCGAGACCATCACCTGTCCTTGCGGCGCGAACCGGATCCATGACGAGAGCACGGGATTGGCCGCGAGGCTGGGCGGCAATTTCGGCGCGGCGGGCGAGGGGACGGGCTCGGTCATGGGGCGATCATTGGGTTTGCATCTCGGCCGCGGCGCGCAAGATCGCCCGCACCATGCGGTTATGCGAACCGCAACGGCACAGATTGCGGTCGAGCGCGATCCTCACGTCTCTATCGGTCGGAGCGGGATTTCGCTTCAGCAGCGCGGCGGCGCTGATCAGGATGCCGGACACGCAGTAACCGCATTGCAGCGCCTGCTCGGCGATGAAGGCGCGCTGCAAGGGATGCGGCGCTTGCGCGGTGCCTAAGCCCTCGATGGTCGTGATGTCCTTGTCCTTGACCGACCATAGCGGCGTATCGCACGCGGCTACCGCATGATCGTCCATCATCACGTTGCAGGCGCCGCATTCATTGGCGCCGCAGCCGAAATGCGGACCGGTCATGCCGAGCCGGCCGCGCAGGATCGACAACAGCGATGCATCGGGATCGGCGTCGACATCGGTCGCGATACCATTGAGGCGGAAGCGAATACTGGTCATCAGAGAATACTTGTCATCATTGATTACGGCCTGTCGCCGAACTGCTTGACGACCTCGGCCCATTTCACAATATCGCTGCGCAAATATTTGTCGAATTCCTCAGGGGTCATCGACATCGGCGATGCACCCTGTTCGGCCCAGAGCTTGACGATTTCCGGCCGCCTGATCGCGGCGTTCACGGCAATGTTAAGCTTGTCGATAATCGGTTTCGGCGTTCCCGTTGGCGCCATCAGTCCGAGCCAGATGGTGGCTTCGTAACCGGGCACGCCGGCTTCGGCCACCGTCGGCACGCCGGGCAGCACGCTGGAACGCGCTGATCCCGTGATGGCGAGCGCGCGCACCTGGCCTTGATTGACATTGGGCGCCATCGCCGTCACCGCATCGATCATCATCTGTACCTGTCCGCCGATGATGCCGCTGCGCGCTTCGCCGCTGTTGCGGTAGGGCACGTGCACCAGATCGACACCGGCCACGGTCTTAAACAACTCGCCGGCCATGTGGTAGGGCGTGCCCTGGCCGGACGACGCGTAATTCAGCCTGCCCGGTTGCGACTTCGCAAGCGCGATGAATTCCTTCAGCGTCATGGCGGGTACCGACGGGTGCACGACGATCACCAGATCGGCGAAATTGACCGGTGCGATCGGCACGAGATCGCGCATCAACTGGTATTTGCGCTGCGGCACCAGCGATTCATTGGCGGTCTGGGTGTTCGACATCATCAACAGCGTATAGCCGTCGGGAGCCGATCTGGCGGCCTCGAGCGTGCCGATCACGCCGCCGGCGCCGGGCCGGTTCTCGATCACCATCGGCTGGCCCAAGCTTTCCTGCAGGATATTGCCGATCAGGCGGGCGGCTACGTCCGCCGGGCCTCCGGCGCCGAAGGGAACAATGATCCGGATCGGCCGCGTCGGATAATCCTGCGCCAGCGAGGGGCCGGTCAATGGACCTGCAAGAAGGGCTGTCGCAAGAAAGGCTGTCGCCAGAACAGTTGCCGCCAGCCTCAATCCTGTGAATTTCAGGCCCGTCATCTCGTTCTCCCCGGCCCCTTGACTTGTTTGTGTTGGGCCGGTGGCTGGCCAAATCCAGCTTTCACGTCTAACTGTCAAGTCTAGCTGCAACGCCAGCGAGCTGTCGACGACAGACTCGGGATTTTGCGGCAGGAATAAAACACGATTTCGGGTGTAACCGAATCTCAATGGAAACGCCGACAGAGCCAATGAAAAATCAGGGATACTCGCGTCGCGACATGCTCAAGGTGGGCGGCGGCTTGCTTGCGGGCACGACCTTCTCGACCCGCGTGATGGCGGATGCGCCGCCGCCGGAACCGGTCACGCCGGCGCTGATCGCCGCGGCGAAGAAGGAAGGTCAGGTCATCCACTATACCTCGACCGATCTGCCGGTGGCCGAGAAACTGGCCAAGGCGTTCGAGGCGAAATACCCGGGCATTGCCGTTCGGGTCGAGCGTACCGGGGCGGAGCGGGTGTTCCAGCGCATCGGTCAGGAATATTCCAGCAACATCCACGCCGTCGATGTCGTGAACTCGTCCGATGCGGCGCATTTCATCGTCTGGAAGCGCGACGGCGTGCTGGCGCCTTACGTGCCCGAGGATGTCGCGAAGTTCTATCCGCCCGAGCACAGGGATATCGACGGCCAGTTTGCGAGCTGGCGGGTCTGGCTCAGTATCATCGCCTACAATACCAAATTGGTGAAGCCGGAAGACGCGCCGAAGAGTTTTGCCGATCTGCTCGACCCCAGATGGAAGAGCAAGATCGTCAAGGCGCATCCCGGCTATAGCGGCACCATCATGACCGCGACCTATCAGATGCAGCGCGATCTCGGCTGGGCCTGGTTCGAACAGCTCGCCAAGCAGAACGTCATGCAGGTGCAATCGTCGGCCGATCCGCCGAAGAAGCTCGAGCTCGGGGAACGCGCCATCATGGCCGACGGCAACGAGTACAATATTCTGCAGATGAAGGAGACCGGGCGTCCGGTCGAGCCGGTCTATGCCAGCGAAGGATCGCCATTGATCATCGGTCCCAACGGCATCTTCAAGAATTCGCCCAACCCGAACGCAGCCCGACTGTTTCAGTCGTTCTGCTTCACCCCGGAGGCGCAGCAGCTCATCATCGATGTCGGCGGCCTGCGCTCGGTGCATCCGCAAACCCAGGAGAAGGCAGGGCGGATGCCGTT
>NZ_JBEKCZ010000315.1:0-4105 GCF_050014615.1 Bradyrhizobium sp.
GCGAAGCATCGAACTACGATGTGCAATTGCACATCGGAGAATCTCGAGATTCCGGGTCTGGTGCTAACGCACCATCCCGGAATGACGGCTATTAGCCCTTCAACGCCGCCGCCAGCTTCGCCGCGTTCGCTTCCAGCACCTGGCCATCTTCCTTGCGGCTTGCGGGCGGCAGTAGCGCCACGCCGTCTTGGCGCGGCATCACGTGCATGTGGAGGTGAAACACCACCTGTCCGCCAGCGGGCTCGCTGAATTGCTGCACCGTGATGCCGTCGGCGTCAAAAGCCGTCATCGCGGCGCGGGCAATCCTGTGGGCGGCGCGGGCGACATGGGCGAAATCCTCCGGGCTGATATCGAGGATATTGCGGGCAGGGGCCTTCGGGATCACCAGCGTATGTCCCGGACAGCGCGGCATGATGTCGAGAAAGGCGAGGACGTGGTCGTCCTCATACACTTTGTAGCAGGGAAACTCGCCGCGCAGGATTTTGGCGAAGGGGTTGTTGGGATCATAGGCGGGCATGGCGTCTCCCAGAATTTGTTGTGGCGTCAGCTTGGCTCATCGGCGGCTTTGCGAAACGGTCCGGCCTCGGTGAGTTCGCGCGCCGCCTCCGCGACATAGGCGCGTTCGCGCCGCAGATACTCGTCGATCGCGCCGCGCAGGCCGGCATCGGCGATGTAATGCGCCGAAAACGTGGTTTGCGGAAGATAGCCGCGCGCGATCTTGTGCTCGCCCTGTGCGCCGGCCTCGACGGTTTTCAGGCCGCGCCCGATCGCAAAATCGATCGCCTGATAATAGCAGACCTCGAAATGCAGGAACGGATGATGCTCGATCGCGCCCCAGTTGCGGCCAAACAACGTATCGCTGCCGATGAAATTGATGGCGCCGGCAATCCAGCGGCCATTGCGCTGGGCCATGATCAGCAGCACGTCCTTGGCCATATTCTCGCCGATCAGCGAGAAGAACGTGCGGGTGAGGTAGGGCCGGCCCCATTTGCGCGAGCCGGTCTCCATGTAGAAGGCGAAGAAGGCGTCCCACGCATCTTCGGTGATGTCGCGGCCGGTGAGCGCGTGGATCGTGATGCCATTGGCCAGCGCGTCGCGCCGCTCGCGCTTGATCGCCTTGCGGTGACGCGAATTGAGGGTGGCGAGGAAATCCTCGAAATGGCGATAGCCCTGATTGTGCCAGTGGAATTGCTGGTCGGTGCGCTGCAGGAATCCATGTTCGGCGAGAAACTTCCATTCCGCTTCGCGTGCAAACGTCACATGGACCGATGAGGCGCTGGTGGCGTCGCACAGCCCCATCAGGCCGCCTGCCAGCGCGTTGCCGATGCGTTCCTGGTCGACGCCATCTCGTATCAACAGGCGCGGCCCGGTGGCCGGCGTGAAGGGAACCGAGGCCTGCAGTTTCGGGTAATAACGCCCGCCGGCGCGCTCATAGGCATCCGCCCAGCCGCGGTCGAAGACGTATTCGCCCTGCGAGTGCGATTTCAGAAAACACGGCACGATGCCGGCGATCTTGCCGTCAAGCTTGGCCAGCAGATGGCGCGGCCCCCAGCCGGTCCGGGCGCAGGCCGAGTTCGACGCCTCCAAGGCGGAGAAGAAAGCATGTGAAACGAAGGGGTTATAACGTTGTCTGGAGGTTGTGGGAGCGGCGCCAAGCGGGCCGGAGGAAGCCAGCGTGTCGAGGCCGTCGAGGCTGCCCGGGTCCGGAACCGGATTGGCGCAGGCATCCCAATCCCGGGCCGGGATCTGGCTTATGGACGACACCGCTTCGAGAATGATTTCGGATGACGCCATCGGCTGTTAGAATCGGTCCCGCGTTACGATCAGCCATCGCGCATGGTGACCAATACCAAGATCGTGCATTGCATCATAGACTTCAAGGGCGAAGGACGCGTGCGATTCAGGCATGATCCCCGAAAAGTGGAAACCGGTTTTCGGAAAGGATCATGCCCAAGCAAGATAACTAGGGGTCTGATCCGTCTGGATCAGATCCCTAGGGCCGGAACCCCTCAAAGATCATCTGATCGGCGTAGCGGGCGGCCCGTTCACGCTGCCCGGAGGTTCGCACCGTCCAGGTCAACAGCGGCAGGCCGAAAACATGGCGTGCGATCCAGGGCGCAGGCGAGGGCAACTCATTCACCCAATAGGCCACGAAATGCGGCCGGGTGCGCCACGCGTGGCGTAGATGCAGCATGCCGCGGCGCTGGGGCGGCGTCGCCTGCGGCCAGTCGGCTTCGGAATAGCGGCGCTCGGCAACGATGCCGCGGGGCAGCTCCGGCATGGTCTCGCGCAGCGCCAGCACCTGATCCGGGTCGAACGACATTCCGGCCACCGGACCGGCATAGGTTTTAAGCACCTGGGCCATCCGGGTCACCAGTCTGCGGTCGCCGTCAAAATGGCTCTTGACCTCGATCACGATCGGGACGCGGCCATTGACCAGCGCGCAGAGATCGCCGAGCGACATCATCCGCTCGGAGGTATCCTTGAACCTGACCGCCCTGAGCTCATCGCAGGTGAGGCCGAGCAGCGCGCCAGAGCCTTCGGTGAGCCGGCCAAGCGCATCGTCATGATGCACCATCGCCTCACCGTCGGCGGTGAGTTGAATGTCGCATTCGATGCCGAAATTGCCATCGATCGCGGCCACAGCCGCGCCCGGCATGTTCTCGATGATGCCGCTGATACGGTCGTGCAGGCCGCGATGGGCCACCGGCCGCGCCGTTAGCCAGTTGGGCGCACGCACCCTAATCCCCTTTAAAAAGAGCCCGGCTTACGAGACTTCAAACAGTCCTTCGACCTCGACGGCGGCATCGGCCGGAAGCGAGGAGACGCCGACGGTGGTGCGGGCATGGCGGCCCTTGTCGCCGAACGCCGCGACCATCAGGTCGGAGGCGCCGTTGAGCACTTTCGGCCCGTCCACAAAATCCGGGGCGGAATTGACGAAGCCGCCGAGCCGGACCACGCGGACCACCTTGTCGAGATCGCCGAGCGCGGCCTTGATTTGCGCCAGCAGATTGATCGCGCAACCGCGCGCCGCGGCGTTGCCTTGCTCCACGGTAACCCCGGCGCCGAGCTTGCCCTTGGCGATCAGCTTGCCGTCCGGGCTGACACAAACCTGGCCCGATACGAACAGCAGGTTCCCGGTGCGCACGAAACCCACGTAATTCGCCACCGGACTTGGCGGCTCATGCAGGACGATGCCCTGTGCCGCAAGCTTCTGTTCGACCGTACCCGCCATGTTTCGTCCCCGTTTGATGTGACCAGCACCGATGGATATCCGATCGGGCCGCTTTGTTTCGCGCATCGTGCCGTCACATGCAAGCGAGGGCGGATCGGGGGCCAAATGCCAAAAAACATGGCAATCCGGCAGTAAATACCGCTTTTCCGTGACATGCCCTAGTTGCGGCACAATATAGCGGTGAATACTGTGACAGAATCCAGTTCGAGGAAAAAACATGGCTCGCGCATTGCTGATTTCGCCTCGTCATGTCAGGTCATTGGCGCTGACAATCGCCGCCGTTGCGATCGGAACGGGTATTGCCGCCGACAGGGCCGATGCCGCGGCCGGCGGCGCGTTTCTCCCGCACCAGGCGCTCTACGAGCTCAGTCTCCTGAAGTCGCGTGGCTCCAACGCGATCAACAGCGCGCGGGGACGTATCCTCTATAATTTTTCCGGCAGCGCCTGCGAAGGCTACACCTCGGAATTCAGGCAGGTCTCGGAACTGGACAGCGGCGAGGGCAAGGTGACGTTGAGCGATTTGCGCTCGACGTCATGGGAAGACGGCGCCGGCAAGAGCTATCGTTTCAAGATCGATTCACGCATGAACGACACCGATACGACCCCGGTCGACGGGGTCGCGGAGCGGACCGGCGATCACATCACGGTCAAGCTGAAGCAGCCTGAAGCCAAGACGTTCACGCTCGATGGCGCGACGGTATTCCCGACCGAGCAGATCCAGCGCATCGTCTCCGCGGCGCGCGAAGGCAAATCGGTGCTTGAATTGACCGTCTATGACGGATCGGACAATGGCGAGAAGGTCTACAATACCCTGTCCGTGATCGGGCAGCCGATCCCCGGCGACCGCACCATCGATTCACCCGATCCATC
>NZ_JBEKCZ010000316.1:0-4017 GCF_050014615.1 Bradyrhizobium sp.
GAATTTAAAGGGTCACCAAAGGTATGTCAAGTGCATAATTCCCCGATAGCGGGGAGGGGGGACCGCGCTCTTGCGCGGTGGGCGGGGCGCTTGCATCGACGCTGCTTCTGGTGCCACAGAATTTTCCTCACGGCCCGCGCCCCCTCCACCATGCTTCGCATGGTCCCCCTCCCCCGCTATCGCGGGGGCGGATGAAAGGAGGATCAATAATCCTTCAGCAGGCGCTCGATGTAGTCGAGCTCTTCCTGCGTGCGCGCGAAGTCGCCGAAGCGCTTGCGCAATTCCTCGATGATGCGGCGGGCGCGCTGCGTGTCGATTTCGCCGGGTACGCGCACGGTGTTGTCGTCGCCGTAATCGCGGCCGCGCAGCGGACGGCCGAGCGGATCGGTGTCCTGATCGGCGCGCGGCTGGCCGAGCCGGCCGACGCGGCCGGGTGACTGCCCCTGCCCCATCTGCTGCTGCATCGACTGCGCCAGCGACTGCGCGCCCTTGCGCATGGCGTCGAGCGCGCGGCCTTGCGAGTCCACGGCGCTGTCGGTGTTGTTGTCGCCGAGCTCGCCCTGCGCCTCGTTCATCTCGCCGCCGGCGCGGCCGAGCTGATCGAGCGAGTCACTGCCCGGCGTTTGGCCCTGACCCTGCTGGCCTTCCTGGCCGCGCTGACCGTTCTGGCCGAGGCCGCGGCTTTTCAGGTCGTCGAGCAATTTGTTCAGGCGGTCGCGCAGCGCCTGCTGGTTTTGCTGCAGGTCGCTGTTGCCATTGCCGGCATTGGGATTCTGCTGGCCGTTGCGCCGCGACTGGCCGCCCTGCTGGTGCTGGTCCTGGCCCTGCTTGAAGGTACGGTCGCGCAATTCCTGCTGCTTGCGGATCATGTCGCCAAGCTCGTCGAGCGCCGACATCATGTCGTCGTCGCCGCTGTCCTGGTCCATGTTCGGCTGTGCCATCTGCAGATTTTCCATCATCTGCTGAAGCTGTTGCAGCAACTGTTTCGCGGCATCCTTGTTGCCGCTTTGCGCCAGCTGCTGCATCCGGTCGAGCATGTTCTGCAAATCGCGCTGGCTCAGCGTATGCGCGTTCGGGGGCAGCGGACGCGACAGCTGCTGCGAGTTCTTGAGCTGCTCGCGCATCGCCTGCATGAAGCGATCCATCGCCGCGCGCAGCTGATCCATCAGCGATTTGATCTCCTGATCGGAAGCGCCGCGCTCCAACGCCTGGCGCAACGCCTCCTCGGCATTGCGCAACTGCTGCTGGGCGTCGGAAATGTCGCCGTCCTCGAGCTGCAGCGCCATCGACCACATGCTTTGCGCAGCATCCCGCAGGTCGTCGTCGTTCTTGGCGCGCACCAGCGACCAGAAAATGTGGCGCAGGCCGAGGTAGACCCCGGCGTCGGGCTGGAATTGCTCCGGCGCCATGGTCAGCGCATCGAACGCGGTGATGACCAGCGGCCGCGAATTGGCATCGAGCGCGAGATTGCGCCGCTGCTCCACCAGCGCGCGGGCGAGCGGCTTGGTGAAGACCCGCTCCGGCAGGCGGAACGTGAATGGTTCGCTCTTGCCTTCGTTGCCGCCGTCGTCCTTGGCGGTCAGTGTCATCACCACTTCGGCGCCGGCCCACGGATGATCGGTAAGATCCTTGATGGTCTGGCCGGTGCCGTTTTTGGTGCGCGCCTGCGGCAGCACCAGCGGCAAATCCGGCGGGCCGTAGAGCGGATGCGGCGTTTCCTTCGCCGGGTCGTCATCCTTGCGCGCGAACATCGCGTGCGCTTCGCTCACACCGTAATCGTCCTCAAGGTGGTACGACAGCAACAGCGAGCCGCGCTGCTGCTGTTCCGGATCCTTGGTCAGCGCGATGGTCGGCGGCAGATCCGGAATGGCGTTGAACGCCCAGTTCAGATCGTCACCGGCGCCGCGCAAACTGGCTCTGCCGGTCGCGGCAATGGTGAAGCGGCGCTCGTCGGTGCCGGCCGGCGCTTTCACCTCATCTTTTGACGGCGTCACGCCGCCGGTGCCCGTCACCTCAAGATCGACCTTGCCGGTCGACCGCACCACCAATGTCGAATTCACCGGCACCGCAACGATGCCGCTCGACGGCGGCAGCGCCGCGGTTTCGCCCGGGTGAATGCCCGGCAGCATGACCGGCGGCTTGCCGGTATAGGTCGGCGGAATAACCCAGGCATCGACGCGGAAATTCGCCGGCAGCACCACGCCGTGCCAATCGAACCCCGCCGCGATCCGCCGCCAGCGCTCACCGCCCGCGGCAAAGAAAGTCGCGACGCAGGCCACCAGCACCAGCGCGCGCACCGCATAAGGATCCCATCGCGCGACGCGCGGCGACGGCCAGCCGGCTTTCAACGATCGCGCCGCGGCGAGCGCGCGCTCAACGTGCGCATTCCACAGCGCGAGCGAGTAAGGATCTTTCGGCGTGACGGCGAGATCGTCGGTGATCGCAGTCGCCGGGCGATGGCGCAAGCCGCTGTCCAGATCGAGCCGGCTCAAACCGTCGCGCGCGCCGGGCATGCGCAGCCGCAGCAGCGGATAGAGCGCGCCAGCGGCAAGCAGCGCGCAGACAATCGTCACCGCGGCGCGGCCGAGCGGCGGCAGCCACAGGAACACGCCGAGCCAGGCCAGCGCGAGGAATACGCCGATCGCGCAGACAAGCCCGCTCAGCGCCGGCCACAACCGCTCCCAGAAAATCGCCAGCCGGGCGCGCTTGAGCATCGCGTCGAGCCGCGTCCGCGCCGTATTCGCGGGCGGTCCGCCGGGCGCCGGATCAGGTAGCATTGTCGCCGTCAATAGAGGCTCCGCACAGTGCGATTGTGCCCGACAACACAGTAACATGAGGGCAGGTTCATGGCACAGTTCATGGCACTTTCGGCGCCGCCCCGCCCTCTGGACAAATCAGGCAAGCAAAATCAGAGCCAATGCGGCAGCTTATCCAGCGCGATCAGCGCATCGGCCGGAACCCGCGGCCGCACCAGCGCCCATTTGTCAGCGCGCACAAGCACTTCGGGGACCAGCGCGCGGGTGTTGTAAGTGCCGGACTGGGTTGCGCCATAGGCGCCCGCCGTCATCACCGCCAGCAGCTCACCGGGCTTCGGCTCCGGCATCGAGCGGTCGAGCGCCAGATAGTCGCCGGACTCGCATACCGGCCCGACCACGTCGGCAATGATTCGCGGCGCGCCGACCGCCGCCTGCCGCACCGGCCAGATTTGGTGAAACGCTTCGTAGAGCGTCGGCCGGATCAGATCGTTCATGCCGGCATCGACGATAATAAAAGTCTTGGCCTCGCCGCGCTTCACATACAGTACACGCGTCACCAGGATGCCGGCGTTGCCGACGATCAACCGCCCCGGCTCGAAGATCAGCTTGCAGTCGAGCCCCGCCGTGGCGCGCTTGACAATTGCCGCATAGGCATCCGGATCGGGCGGCGGTTCGTTGTCGTCGCGATAGGGAATGCCCAAGCCGCCGCCGAGATCGATGTGGCTGATGGTGTGACCATCGGCGCGCAGCGTGCGCACAAAATCCGCGATCAGCGCGAACGCATCGCCGAACGGATCGAGCTCGATGATCTGGCTGCCGATGTGCATATCGACGCCGGCGACACGCACGCCTTTCAGCTTCGCGGCGCGGGCATAGACCTCGCGGGCGCGGCTGATCGGAATGCCGAATTTGTTCTCGGCCTTTCCGGTCGCGATCTTGGCGTGGGTCTTGGGATCGACGTCGGGATTGACGCGGATCGAAATATCGGCCGAGCGCCCCTTGCCCACGGCGATGGCGGCGAGGAGTTCAAGCTCGGCTTCGGATTCGACGTTGACGCAGAGAATGCCTTGCTCAACCGCAAGCGCGAGCTCGCGCGCGGTCTTGCCGACACCTGAGAACATGATCTTCTGCGGCGGAATACCGGCGGCGCGGGCGCGCAACAGCTCGCCCCCGGAGACGACGTCGGCCCCCGCGCCGAGCCGGGCGAGCGTCGCGATCACCGCCTGGTTGGAATTGGCTTTCATCGCGTAGCAGATCAGCG
>NZ_JBEKCZ010000317.1:0-3962 GCF_050014615.1 Bradyrhizobium sp.
GGGTCGCGCGAACGCGCGCCCGATGACAGGCTCCGCGTGCCCACCAATCTGATTTGCGTCGAGGATGGTGGGCACGGCGCAAACGCGCCTTTGCCCACCCTACTGACCGGGCCGCCCGAAGGATTAACCCTACCCCCAACTATCGCCTTGTTCTGCCCCCGCCTTCACCATGCGCCGCCGCATTTTTGCGTTACTCCAACATGGCGGACGCGGTTCGCACATCCGCCGGGAATACGCCATCATGGACATCGATCGCCGCCATCTGATCGGAGCCTCCGCGGCCGGCGTTGCCGGCGCGCTGGCGATGTCGCCTGACGCGGTGCGTGCCGCGCCGCTGACCTCCACGCTCGGGCGCGATATCACGCAATATGGCGTCCACCCCGGCAGTCCCGACGATCAGACCAGGACCTTGCAGCGCGCGATCGATGACGCGGCGCGGGCACAGGTTCCGCTGGCACTGCCGCCGGGGGTCTATCGCACCACCATGCTTCGGCTGCAAAGCGGTACGCAACTGATCGGCGTGCGCGGCGCGACCAGGCTCATCTTCAACGGCGGCGCGTCGATGCTTTCAGGCGAAGGCGCCGGCAGCATCGGTCTTGACAACATCACGTTCGACGGCAGCGGCATTCCGCTGCCCGCGCGGCGCGGCCTGGTGCATTGCCTCGGCGGCCGCGATATCCGCATCACCAATTGCGAAATCGTCGGCAGCGGCGGTAACGGCATCTGGTTCGAGAACGTCTCCGGCGATATCAGCGGCAACATCATCACGGGCATCGCGGCCACGGCCATTGTCTCGTTCGACGCGCAGGGTTTGCTGGTGACGCGCAACACCATCACCGGCACCAACGATAACGGCATCGAGATCCTGCGCACCAGCATCGGCGACGACGGCACCCAGGTGCTCGATAACCGCATCGAGGACATCAAGGCCGGTCCCGGCGGTTCCGGACAATACGGCAACGCGATCAACGCGTTTCGCGCCGGCAACGTCATCGTGCGCGGCAATCGCATCCGCAATTGCGATTATTCGGCGGTGCGCGGCAATTCGGCGTCCAACATCCAGATCACAGGCAACAGCGTCAGCGATGTCCGGGAGGTGGCGCTGTATTCCGAATTTGCGTTCGAGGGTGCCGTGATCGCCAACAACACCGTGGATGGCGCGGCGCTGGGGGTTTCGGTCTGCAATTTCAACGAGGGCGGACGCCTCGCGGTCGTGCAAGGCAACATCATCCGCAATCTGTTGCCGAAGCGGCCGATCGGCACCGCGCCCGATGACGATGCCGGCATCGGCATCTATGTCGAGGCGGATACATCGGTGTCCGGCAATGTGATCGAAAACGCGCCGTCGTTCGGGATCGTCGCCGGCTGGGGCAAATATCTGCGCGACGTCGTGATCTCAGGCAACGTGATCCGCAAGGCGTTCGTCGGCATCGGCGTGTCGGTGACGCCGGGCGCAGGCACGGCGCTGGTCGACAACAACATGATTTCGGAGACGCCGCGCGGCGCGGTGGTGGGACTCGATCACGCTAGGCCGATCACGCCGGATCTGTGCGCCGAGGGCGCCCAACGCTTCGCTCAGGTGATGATCGGCACCAATGCGGTGAGAAAATAGATTCCACGCCTGCCGCCCATGCGGGGCGAACAGGATTACAGTGCGTTGCGCAGCAGCGGATAACGTCTCGCTATGGCGTCGATTTCCGGCAACAGTTCAGCGACACCGCTCAAGGCCGGTGTTGCCAGCACGGGCACGGAAGGCGCTTCGTCGGACGAAACGCGGACGACTTCCGCTGACATCCCAACGCTCTGCCGTGGAGACGGCCCGGGAATCGGCACCGGCGACAGCCGCCGGGCCTGATGGTGGATCGTCTTGCCGCGCGGCGGCGTGGTCGCTCCCGTGCCGCCAAGCCAGGACATGTCGATCGCCGAATTGTCGAGCGAGGCCTCTCGCACCAAGAGATCGCGCCAGGTTTCGACCGCTGACTTGGCCTCCCTGATGTTCTCAAGAAAGGCGAGTTCGCTGTGAAAACGGCGCCAACGGCCGGTTTCGAACAATTCGGTGAGATATTCCAGCCGCTGCTCAGCAAGAGCACACCAGCGCGCGACAATGTCGCGGCCACGTGCCACGTCGACTCGATGTGTCATGAACCAGCCCGCAAGGAGAAAAACGGACGCCGACGCAACCGGAACGAATCAATCAGACGTGACAGAGATATTTTGTGGAAAACTTTAATTTTGTCCAGCGAACAGCGCCAGCAGACACCATGCATCGGCAGAAAGCCGTAGAAACCCGGGCTTTTCCTTCCTATCCACAGTCAAGCGACGCGCTGGCATGGCGGCATTGCGTCCTGCCGGCGACTTTAGTTTGTGGCCGCGGACATCAGGCTTTGGTGAAATATCGCCAGAAACGAAAGACCCGTCCGGGGGGACAACCGGACGGGTCAAGCTATATGGGCGCTTGGGGTGGATGGGCGCTCGCGCCAGATACAGCCTCGATGGGGAGGGATTACCGCTCCCACATAGATAAGTCGCGGCAAGGGCCGCGGACGTTCAAAGCGCTTTGGATTTTTTTAACTTTTGAAGCGGGGTATTTCGGGCAGGAAAACCTACTGCGCCTCGGGCTTCGGGGCGTCATCGGCCGGCTTGCCGGACGCCATGGTGGTCGCCGGCTGATCCAACCCCCTCGTCGCGGGAGCATCCTGCGGGTCCGGAGCGCTTTTGACGGCGGGCGCCTCTGGAACCGCGGCGACCGGCACCGCCGGTGCGGCGACCACGGCCGATACCGCCGCATAGGCATCCGCTTCACCGGCGCCGAACAGATCGTCGCGGCCAGCGGCACCGAGATCACGGGCCGTCTTCATCAGGATCGCGCGCACCTCGTCCGGCTTCAACGCGGCATTGCGCTCCAGCATCAGCGCCGCGAGGCCGCTGACATAGGCGGCGGAAAACGAAGTGCCCGACGTCATCTGATATTTGGCGTCAGGCGCCGGCAGGAAGATATCCACGCCTGGCGCCGATATCGCGATGTAGCTGCCCCGGTTCGATGCGGTAAACAGCCGGTCCTGGGCATCAGTGGCGCTGACCGCAATGACGTTGGTGTTGGCTGCAGGATACAGCGGCGGCGATTTCGCCCCGGCATTGCCCGCGGCGGCCACCATCACGATACCCCTGGCGGCCATCGCGGCGATACCGCGCTCGATCAGTGCATCCTTCGGACCGGCGAAGCTCATATTGACGATCTCTGCGCCATGCGCCGCGGCGTAATCCAACCCTTTGAGGATCACATAGGAGGTGCTCTCCGCACCATTCGGCGCCGCGCCGAAAGCGCGGATCGCCAAAATCCGCGCGGCTGGCGCGCTCCCCATCAGCCGCGCATGCGCCACGATCGCGCCGGCGACGCCGGTGCCATGGACATGCGGGCCTTCCTTGCTGCCGAGTGCATCGAACGAGGCTACGATCGCGTTCGCGAGTTCGGGGTGGTTGACGTCGATACCGGAATCGATCACGGCAATGGTAACGTTGGTGCCATGGGCCAGCGTATGCGCCTGGGGCAGTCGAAGTTTCGCGACCGCATATTGCGCAGGATCGCCCTCGGTCAATTCCGCCTTCTGCTCCTGCAGGACATACCGGAAGTTCGGCTGCACCGAGCGAACGCTGGCCTCGGTGGCGAATTCACGGCTCACCGTCTCTACCGCGCGGCGATTGGTAACGCGGAACAGGCCGATCGTGCTGCCGATGAGCGGAAAATCTTGCGATTGCAGGCGCGTGAGGCCGTGACGTCGCGCCAATTGGTCGGCTTGCGCATCCGACAGCGAGCCGTCGATCTCGGCCACAAGTTCGTTGGCAATCGTGCGCTGGTTAAGCGCGGTCTGCAACGCATTGCCGCGCGAGCCGGCATTCCCGTTTTCGCCCGGCCCTTGGCTGCCGCCGCCGGAATTAGCCGCCTGGCCCGAACATTCGCCACT
>NZ_JBEKCZ010000318.1:0-3950 GCF_050014615.1 Bradyrhizobium sp.
CGCATCTCGATCGGGTGATCGCGATCGCGCCGCAACGCGATGCGTTTCTCGAAAAGGCGCGAACGCTCGACCAGGCTGCGGTTCATCAGCCGGAGCTGCGGCCGCAGGCGCGCGAGGCGTGGCGGGCCATTCTCGACGTAATTCCCAAAAACCAGGAGGCCGCGGCGCGGCTGGGACGGCTGGCTTTCGAGGATGGCGACACTGCCACCGCGGCGTCCCTGCTGGAGCGCGCCGTGGCGGGCGAGGTGGTGCCGGCGTCGGTCTGGTTCGATCTCGGCCTCGTCCGTCAGGATTTGCGCGACCGTGCCGGCGCCGCCAGCGCCTATCGCCGGGCGATCGAACTCAAGCCCGATTACGCGGAAGCCGCGCTCAATCTCGGCGTCGTGCTGCAGGACTCCGGCGATATCGAGGGCGCGATGCGCGCCTATGCGCAAACCTATCGGCTGCGTCCTCAAAGCTTCGGCACCATTGCGATGGCGCTGACATCGGCGCCGCATGGCCGGCTGTGGCTCGATGAGGCCGCGCTGCGAAGCGCGTTAGGTGGTTGAACGTCCGCGTCGCGCGCGAAACCGCTTGCGATAGACGCCGGGGCTGGCCAGCACTTCGGCCACCGTCGTCTCATAGGCGGCCTTTTCGGCCTCGTCGAAACATTCGAATTCAAGCTGCGGCGCGGCGCGCGGCACCGCAAAGCACTGCGCCACCGGCGTGCCCTTGGGCAGCACGCCGGTAAATTCCGGCTGCAACCACACGGCCGGGAAATTGATCCCGCCATCGTGGAAGCGATCGGCGTCCACCAGGCCCGAGATCAGGCGAAACGGCAGGTCGTCGCGGTTGACGGGGTGGGTGGCAAACAGCGACCAGCCGGGCTCCAACTCGATGGTCCAGAAGCTGTTGAATTTGATCGCGGCCTGTCCGCCCCGCGCGAACGGCGCATCGGGGAATTGGGCCGCGACATGGAAGCTCAGGGGCGCGCGGGGATGTCCGGATGTCAGCGGTTCCGGAATGTCCCAGGCCCAGGAAAACGAACCGCTGTTGACCGTGATGTCGCAGGGCAGCAGGATCAACACGCCATAGGCCATCGCGTCCACAAAGGGCGGGCATTGCTTCACGGTGCGAATGTCGCGGCCGTGGATTTCCGAAGCCGCCTTCGAAGGCATGGCGCGGAGCCAGTCCGGCAGCACGCTTCGCGCCGGAACCGGCCGCGGCAGATATTCAGACAAGGCCGGATCGCAACGGAAGATCATGCGCATGGCGGGCTCCTGGGGTAGGCGGGGAATTGCTCCCGATGTCGTCATGCCCGCGAAAGCGGGCATCCAGTACTCGCCGCCGCTGAATCGAGAAGGCGCGGAGTACTGGATCGTCCGCGTACGCGGACGATGACGGGACTATAATGAAAAAAGGCCGGGATTGCTCCCGACCTTTTGTTTTCTCGTCATGCCCCGCGAAAGCGGGGCATCCAGTAATCGCCGGCGGCAGCGATTGAGCCGAGAAGCCGCGGTGTACTGGATCGTCCGGTCAAGCCGGACGATGACAGTAAGTTAGCCTCAGTTCGAAGCGCGCTTCGGCGGGCTTGCCGGCCACGACTTGATCAGGGTGTCGTAGTCGACGGTTTCGCCCTTCGGCTTTTCGTTCGCCAGCTTGCGCTGGGGCGCGATGTTGCCGTCCTTGGCCGACTTGGCGAACCAGTACTCGGCGGTTTCCTTCTTGTTGAGCTTCGGTCCGCAGGCGCCCTGCACACCGGATTTCTCCAGACGCTCCATCACCGAGTCCTGCGCTGCGGCCAGCGAGTCCATCGCCGCCTGCGGCGTCTTCGCACCGGACGACGCATCGCCGATGTTCTGCCACCACAATTGCGCAAGCTTCGGATAATCCGGCACGTTGTTGCCGGTCGGGGTCCACTGCACGCGCGCGGGCGAGCGGTAGAACTCGATCAGCCCACCGAGCTTCGGCGCACGTTCCGTGAAGCTCTTGTCCCAGATATCGGACTCACGAATGAAGGTGAGACCGACATGGCTCTTCTTCAGGCTCACGGTCTTGGAGACGATGAACTGTTGATAGAGCCAGGCCGCCTTGCGGCGGTCGACCGGGGTGGACTTCAGCAGCGTCACCGAACCCACGTCCTGATAGCCGAGCTTCATGCCGTCCTTCCAGTAGGCACCGTGCGGCGACGGCGCCATCCGCCACTTCGGCGTACCATCCGCATTCATGACCGGCAGACCAGGCTTCACCATGTCGGCGGTGAAGGCGGTGTACCAGAAGATCTGCTGGGCGATATTGCCTTGCGACGGCACCGGACCCGATTCGGAGAAGGTCATGCCTTGCGCCTGCGGCGGGGCATATTTCTTCATCCAGTCGAGATATTTGACGATCGAATAGACCGCCGCCGGACCGTTGACGTCGCCGCCACGCTCGACCGACGAGCCGACCGGGCGACAGCCTTCCATGCGGATGCCCCATTCGTCGACCGGAAGTCCGTTCGGGATGCCCCTGTCGCCATTGCCGGCCATCGACAACCACGCGTCGGTGAAACGCCATCCCAATGACGGATCCTTCTTGCCGTAGTCCATGTGGCCATAGACCCGCACGCCGTTGATTTCCTTGACGTCGTTGGTGAAGAACTCGGCAATGTCCTCATAGGCCGACCAGTTCACGGGAACGCCGAGTTCGTAGCCATACTTGGCCTTGAACTTGGCCTTGTATTCCGGATTGCTGAACCAGTCGTAGCGGAACCAATAGAGGTTCGCGAACTGCTGGTCGGGCAACTGGTAGAGATGACCGTTCGGCGCCGTGGTGAACGACTTGCCGATGAAGTCATTGACGTCGAGGCCGGGGTTGGTGACGTCCTTGCCCTCGCCAACCATCCATTCCGTCAGGTCGACGGCCTGACCGTAGCGGAAATGGGTTCCGATAAAGTCAGAGTCGTTGATCCAGGCGTCGTACACATTCTTGCCCGATTGCATCTGGGTCTGGATCTTCTCGACGACATCGCCTTCCTGGATGATGTCGTGCTTGACCTTGATGCCGGTGATTTCCTCGAACGCCTTGGCCAGCGTCTTCGATTCATACTCGTGCACCGTCAGGGTTTCGGAGACCGCGTTGATCTCCATGCCCTTGTAGGGTGCGGCGGCCTTGATGAACCACTGCATTTCCTTCATCTGGTCGTCTTTGGACAGCGTCGAGGGCTGAAATTCGCTGTCGATCCATTTTTTGGCGGCAGCTTCGTCCGCGAATGCAGGCGCGGTGATCGCAGCCGACGCTGCCATCAGCGCGACCGCGCTTGTCATCATCAAGATACGGGTCCGGGTCGCGGGACCCCTGGTCATCTCCAAGTGTCGCATGTTGTTTCCTCCGTTGCAGGCGACAGACATATTCAGGCCCGGGTTGACCCCGGATCTGCTCTTTTTCGCGTGCCTCAAACGGTCCGAAATATGGCAACCGCCGAAACAAGCGAAATCACGGTAGCGAGCCAGAGGCTCGACAATTCAATTCCCTCCCCGACCGGAACGGTCGCGATGGTGTCGGTGCCGACAAAGCCGATCCACAACAGATGGATCACGGCGGCCATGATCAGCGAGATGAACAGGCGGTCGCCGCGCGTGGTCGGAATCCGCAGGATCCCGACCCGTTCGGCTTCCGGATACGCCACCGCCAGCCAGGTCATGACCGCCAGCGTCATCGAAAGCAGCACGAAAAAGATCGCGGTCGGGAGCGTCCAGGCCATCCATGCGATGCTCTCCATCAGGCCCTCCCTCAAACCCGGCCGAGCGCGAAACCGCGCGCGATGTAGTTGCGGACGAACCAGATCACCAGCGCGCCGGGGATGATGGTCAGGACCCCGGCCGCGGCCAGCAATCCCCAATCCATTCCGGCGGCGGAAACGGTACGGGTCATGACCGCCGCGATCGGCTTGGCGTTGACCGAGGTCAACGTGCGCGCCAGCAGCAATTCGA
>NZ_JBEKCZ010000319.1:0-3881 GCF_050014615.1 Bradyrhizobium sp.
CGCCGATACCCCTCGCTCGGCCGCGAATCTGGCTGCTAGACCTTCGAGCACCCCGCGCAGTTCGAGCGAGTCGAGGATATCGCGTTCGGAAAACGCCTTCACCATGAACCCGCCGGAAGGTATCGCCTCCAGCAGGCCTTCCTCCTCGAGCCGGACCAGCGCCATGCGCACCGGCGTTCGCGACGCGCCGGTGGTCTCGACCGCCTGCAGCTCCGAAATCCGCTCGCCGGGCCGCAACCGGCCGGAAAGGATCAGGTCGCGCAGCGCGAGCTGGGCGCGCACCGTCTGGGATACCGCGCGGTCGGGGTCGCGATCGCTCATCGGTTACTCCGCGGCCTGCATCGCAGACGGCTGGTTTTCCCGCGCGATCATGCGGTCGATCATGCGCCGCGCCCACATCGCCCCGGCGTCGATGTTGAGATTGTAGAATACGCGATCGGGGTTCTCATCGATGGCGCGCTGCTGGGCTTCGAGAATGATTTCATCCTCGTGGAAGATGCCCGCGACCCCGTCACGGATTTCCGTGGTGAGCCGCTGTTCGGTCAGGCGATGATTGCGCACGAAGGCCCAGAAATAGTGACAGCTCGTCGCGGTTTCCGGCGTCATGGTATTGAGCACGTAGCCATTGACGCCTTGCGAGCGATCGCCTTGCGGCGCGCCGGTGCCGGTTGGCGCGACGCCGACATCGATATTGACGGTGCCGGGCGCCTGGAAATGAATGATCTGCCAGCGATCGACCAGTCCCGGCTTCTGCAGCTGCTGGGCCCAGAACGGCGGCGCTTCGATGCCGCTCATCCAGCGGGTCACGGTGACGGTATTGTCGCCATGCGCCACATCGAACGGCGCTTCCGCGACGGCTTCATTGCCGATGCTGCCGCCATGGACGAATGTCTCATGCGTCAGGTCCATCAGATTATCGACCACCAGCCGGTAATCGCATTTGACGTGAATCGTCTTGCCGTCGCCGGCCCAGGCCGGATCGTCGTTCCAGTGCATGTCCGGAACCAGCGCGGGGTCGGCCATCGCTGGATCGCCCATCCATAACCAGATGAACCGGTGCCGCTCGACGGCCGGATAGGCGCGCACGCAGGCTGACGGATTGATGGTTTCCTGCGACGGCATGAAGGTGCAACGGCCCGACGCATTGTATTTGAGGCCGTGATAGCCGCACACCACGCTATCGCCTTCGAGACGGCCCTTTGAAAGCGGCACCAGACGATGCCAGCACGCGTCTTCGAGCGCCGTCACCTGTCCGTTGGCTTGCCGGTACATCACCACGTGCTTGCCGCAGATCGTGCGCGGAAACAGCGCGTGCTTGATATCGGCGTCCCATGCCGCGGCGTACCAGGCATTCATCGGAAAGGTTGGGGTCATCGGAAATGCTCCTCGGTGGGTTAAGGATGCATCCATATTGTATACAATGGTGGAGAAATAACAACATTTTCTGGCAGAAATGAGCCAAAATTCCGTAACTTGTATACATATTTGAAAATATCATTGAATCTGAGGGACTTATGCCCGGGCGCGCAAGAAAGCGCACGTGCCGCGAAGGCCGCGCCGAAAGGCAGCCACTCGAATTCACGCTTCGTATTCCCGGTCAGACGCTCAGGATGCCGTTAGAGCATGATCCGGAAAAGGGATCAGGTTTTCCCTCGGGACAAACGCCAGAGGCGTTTGCGCGGAGATCATGCTCAAACAAGAAGATGGGCGGCGCTCAGTGCCGGAAATGCCGGACGCCCGTGAACACCATGGCGATCCCGGCATCGTCGGCGGCTTTTATCACCTCATCGTCGCGGATCGATCCGCCGGGCTGAATCACTGCGGTGGCGCCGGCCTCGATCGTGACCAGCAATCCATCGGCGAACGGAAAGAACGCATCCGACGCCACCACCGAGCCTTTGGTCATCGGTACCGCAAGCTTCAATTCATCGGCGGCGTCCTGTGCCTTGCGCGCGGCGATGCGCGCGGAATCCACCCGGCTCATCTGTCCGGCGCCGATGCCGACGGTCGCGAGATCCCTGGCGTAGACGATGGTGTTGGATTTGACGTGCTTGGCGACGCGGAATGCGAATTTGAGATCGCGCAGCTCGGCGTCGGTCGGCGTCCGTTTGGTCACGGCCTTCAGCGTCATAGTGTCGACGGACGCATTGTCGCGGCTCTGTACCAGAAGTCCGCCAGCAACGGTTTTCGCCGTCAGCCCGATCGCGCGCGGATCGGGCAGCCCGCCCGCCAGCAACAATCGCAGATTTCGCCGCGCGCCGACGATGGCGATCGCTTCTTCGGTCGCGTCCGGCGCGATGATCACTTCGGTGAAGATTTCGGTGATGGCGCGCGCGGCGTCGGCATCCAGCGTCCGGTTCAGCGCGACAATGCCGCCATAGGCCGAGGTCGAATCGCAGGCCAATGCCTTGCGGTAGGCGCTGACCAGGTCGCTGCCTTCGGCGACGCCACAGGGATTTGCATGCTTGACGATGACGCAGGCGGCGGTGCGCGCCGCGTCGAATTCGGCGAGGCATTCATAGGCCGCATCGGTGTCGTTGATATTGTTGTAGGACAGCTCCTTGCCTTGAAGCTGCCGCGCCGTGGCGACGCCCGGGCGTTTGTCGGGCGTGCGGTAGAACGCCGCTGTCTGATGCGGGTTCTCGCCGTAGCGCAGCGCCTGAATCAGCCGTCCGCCGAAGGCACGGAAATCCGGCGCCTCGGTCTTGAGTTCTTCGGCGAACCAGTTCGAGATCGCGGCGTCATAGGCGGCGGTGCGGGCATAGGCTTTGGCGGCCAGACGTCGCCGCAGCGTCAGCGTGGTGGCGCCCTGATGGGCCGCGAGCTCGTCGAGCACGGCCTGATAATCCCGGGCTTCGACGACCACGGCGACATCATCGTGGTTCTTGGCCGCGGCGCGGATCATCGCGGGGCCGCCGATATCGATGTTCTCGATGCATTCCTCGAAGCCGGCCCCCTTATCGACGGTCGCCTCGAACGGATAGAGATTGACCACCAATAGATCGATCGGCGCGATGCCGTGGTTCTTCATCGCCTGCGCATGTTCGGGATTGTCGCGGATCGCCAGCAGCCCTCCATGCACTTTGGGATGCAGGGTCTTGACCCGCCCATCCATCATTTCCGGAAACCCGGTCAGTTCCGAAACATCCGTGACCTTCAATCCCGCCGCGGCAATCGCCTTGGCGGTACCGCCGGTGGAGACGAGATCGATGCCGTGGCCGGCCAAGGCGCGGGCGAATTCGATCAGTCCGGATTTATCGGAAACGGACAGCAATGCGCGGGTGACGCGGCGCGGATGGTCGGTCATAGCTTGATCCTAAATGGCAGGCCCGCCGGGTAGCACGGTTTTGGCGGCCGCGAAACCGGTGCCGGCCACCCCGGTTGCGTTGGCCACAGGAAGTGGCGAATCCGTGCGTAGGCCGTTAAATCCCCGGAGTTCAGGCGGCCTTGATCCTAATGGTCGGGATTTGGCTAACGTCTTCCGTGCGTTCCGCATGCCACGTATCGTAAGCGGCCTGCATGCGTGTCCAGATGCCCGCACCATCTCCAAAAAGCTTGCCGAGGCGAACCGCGATGGTCGGAGACACCGGCTTTCTTTCCTGCAGAATATCGTAAAGATGTTGACGCGAAATCGCGAGCAGTCCGGCAATCTCCGCCTTGGTCCGACCGGTGGCTGGAATGATCTCATCGCGAAGCAGCGCGCCGGGATGCGTAGGGCAGCGATTTTTGGCACGCTTTGCCGCATAGACCATGTTTGCTCCTTATCTAGTGATATTGTTCGAAATCGACGCGGCACGCCTCATCGTCCTCGAATTCGAACGTGATGCACCATGGTCCATTGACGTGGACCGAATAGCGTTTTGGATTGAACCCCTGCAAGG
>NZ_JBEKCZ010000320.1:0-3873 GCF_050014615.1 Bradyrhizobium sp.
AGCAGAATGCGCCCGGCATTGGGCTTGAGCACGCCGGTCAACAGGTTGATCACGGTGGTCTTGCCGGCGCCGTTGGGGCCGATCAGCGCGTGGCGGGCGCCCTGCTCGATCTTGAGCGAAAGATCGCGCGTGACCTTGAGGCCGCCGAACTGCTTTTCGAGTCCTTTGGTTTCCAGCGCGATAGTCATGACGCGTCGCTCTCGGGAATGGCGATGACGGCCTTGCCGCCACCGAGCTGCCGGATGATCAGGTTCGGCAACCATAAAGCCCAGCGGTGCAGGCGCTCGCGGCCGACCAGTACGATCACGACCAGCACAAGGCCGATCCAGAACTGCCAGTATTGTGGCGTCAGACTGGAAAAGAACTCCTGCAGCATCTTGAACACCACCGCACCGATCAACCCGCCATAGAGATAGCCGGTGCCGCCGATCACCAGCACCAGCATCAGATCGGCCGAGCGCTCGAACGCGAACACATCGAGCGACGCCAGCGCCGTGGTCTGGGTGAACAGCGCGCCGGCGATACCGGCATAGAAGGCCGCCAGCGTGTAGATCGCGATCAGGCGCCGGTTGACGGGGACGCCGATCGCGGCGGCGCGCAGCGGATTATTCTTGATCGCCCTCAGCGAAAGCCCGAACGGCGAATGCACGATCCGCCGCGCCAGCAGGAACAGCACGAACAGCACCGCCAGCGAGTAGAAGAAACCGACCTTGCCGAACATGTCGAAGGCAAACAGGCCGAGGATCGGCTGCATCTCGATGCCCTGCAGCCCATCGGTGCCGCCGGTGATGTCTGAAAAACGCTCGGCGAGGGCTTCCAGCAGCAGCGCGATCCCCAGCGTCACCATCAACCTTGTGAGGTCGACACCCCGGATCACCAGGAAACTGGTGAGAAAGCCGATTGCGGTGGCGGCGAGGCCGGCCACGAGCAGCGCGACCACCGGCTCGGTGACGATGCCGTGCAACGCCAGCAACCCCGCGCCATAGGCGCCGATGCCGAAGAACGCCGCGTGGCCGAGCGAAACGATGCCGGCATAGCCAAGGATCAGATCCAGCGACAGCGCGAACAGCGCCAGCCGCACGATGTCGGTCATGATCAGAAAGCGGGAGGGAAACAGCAAGGCGCAAGACAGCGCCAGAATCCAGAACGCGATCTCGCTCCAGTGCCAGCGCGCGTGCCGTCTGGCGTGATATCCGACGTCGGCGGGCGCGGTCATGGCTGTTCTCAACGGGTGGCGGTGCGGCCGAACAGGCCGTTCGGACGCCAGATCAGGATCACGATCATGATGGTGTAGATCACGAACGGCCCGACCTTGGGCACATAATATTTTCCCGCGACGTCGCCGATGCCGAGCAGCAGCGACGCCAGAAACGGCCCGGTGATGCTGGAAGAACCGCCGACAGTCACCACGATCAGGAAGTAGATCATGAATTTGAGCGGGAAATACGGATCGAGCCCGAGGATCTCGGCGCTGAGCGCGCCGCCGAGCCCGGCCAGGCCGCAGCCGAACGCGAAGGTGAAGGCGAACACCTGCGGCACGTTGATGCCGAGCCCGCTGGCGGCGCGCGGATCATCCACCGCCGCCCGCAACCGGCTGCCGAACCTGGTGCGCGCCAGCACCAATTGCAGCGCCGCGGTCAGAAGTCCGCAGATCACGATGATCATCAGCCGGTAGCGGCCGATGCCGACGCCGAAGAAATCGATCTGCCCCTCCAGCGCCGCTGGCAGTTTGATGAATATCCGCGACGATCCCATGATGTAGTCGACCGCCGCCACCGACATGAAGACGAGGCCGATCGAGAACAGCACCTGATCGAGATGGCTTCTGGCGTAGAGGTGCCGGTAAAGCGCGCGCTCCAGCACCACGCCGATCAGCGCGCTGGCGACGAACGCCAGCGGCAGGGCCGCGAAAAACGGCCAGCCGGATTGATTGACCAGCACCGCGCAGACATAGCCGCCGGTCATCGCGAAGGCGCCATGGGCGAGATTGACGAAGTTCATCAGCCCGAGCGTCACCGCCAGCCCGCACGCCAGAACGAACAGCAGCATGCCGTAGGCGACGCCGTCGAACAGAATGGTGAAGAGTGCGGTCATGCGATGGGAGCAGGCCTTAATTGGAACCCGTCATTCCGGGGCGCGAATTAGCGCGAACCCGGAATCTCGATCGAGTTTGCTGAGAAAGATTCCGGGTTCGGCGCTTTCGCGCCGCCCCGGAATGACCTTCGGTCATTTCTTCGTCTTGCCGGAATCCTTGACCGCCTCGAAGGTCGCGAATTCGAGGTTGTAGAGTTCGCCGTCGACCTTCTCGACCTTGCGGATGTAGACGTTCTGCACGATATCGCGGGTTTCCGGATCGATCGAAATCGGGCCGCGCGGGCTTTCCCATTTCATTCCCTTCATGGCTTCGATCAGCGCATCGCCGTCGGTCTTGCCGCCGGTCTTCTTCAGCGCCTCGTAGATCAAATGAATGCCGTCATAGCCGCCCACCGCCATGAAGCCCGGGCGCGAGCCGAAGGCCTTCTTGTAGGCCGCGACAAATTCCTTGTTCATCGCCGAGGGGTGCGCCACCGAGTAGATATGGGCGGTGACGGTGCCGAGTACCGCGTCGCCCATGTTGTTGAGCAGATCATCGTCGGTCACGTCGCCGGGGCCGATCACCTTGATGCCTGACTTGTCGAGCCCACGCTCGGCATATTGCTTCATGAAATTGCCGCCCTGCCCGGCCGGAACGAACACGAACATGGCGTCGGGCTTGGCATCCTTCATCCGCTGCAGGAACGGCGCGAAATCGGGATTGGCCAGCGGCACCTTGACCTCTTCGACGATTTCGCCGCCGCCGGCGACAAAATGCTCCTTGAAGAAATTCAGCGCGTCGTTGCCGGGCGCATAATCGGACGTCAACGTGGCGACTTTCTTGATGCCGTTCTTGACGGCCCAGTCGGCGATGATGGTGGAGGATTGCGCCAGCGTGAAGCTGGTGCGCACGATGTAAGGCGAACGCTCGGTGATGATCGACGTGCCCGCCGCCATCACGATCTCGGGTATCTTGGCCTGCGTCGCCAGCGGCGCCGCCGCCAGCGCGGCCGGCGTGACGCCGAAGCCCGCGATGATATTGACCTTGTCGTTGACGATCAATTCCTGGGCGAAGCGCTTGGTATTGTCGGGAAGCGTGGCGTCGTCCCTCAGGATCACTTCGATCTTCTTGCCGGCGACGGTGTCGCCATGCTGCTGCATGTACAGCTTGATCGCGTTGTCGATCTGCTTGCCGGTCGAGGCCTGACCGCCGGTCATCGGCAGGATCAGGCCGATCTTCACGGTCTCCTGCGCCTTCGCCGGCGCCAAAGCCGCCGCAACGGCGAGTGCGCCCGCGATGGCAATTCCGACCGCAGCCTGCGACAACATCCTGCTGCGCAACTTCTTGCTAAGAACAAACATCAACGCTCTCCCCTGATCGGTTTCATGCCTCGAACCGAGTCCCCGGCCCTTGCCTTACCATAGTCCGGATTTTTGTAGTGGCGCGGCATGGCGTCTCAAGCACGCGGCCTTGTCAATCGCGACAATGGGCGGGACCGGGCCGCGGTACAGCTCCGACAGGCCCGATGGGGCCGCACCGGGCCATTGCAGCGACGAGGAGCCGGGTGCCATAAGACCTGGTGCCATAAACCTTGGTGCCATGATACCTCAGGCGACAAACCTTGCTGATTGGCATCCAAAAGCATGCGTTTCCTGTCGCGCTATTTGTACGAATGTACAAATAATATGGTCCTGTCAACAACAACCCATCGCCGCAAGCCTGGCCAAGGGATGGCAGGGGATGGCCGTTCATCAGCCCATTGTGAATTCGGAGAGACTTCCCTGGCAATATCCGGCATC
>NZ_JBEKCZ010000321.1:0-3827 GCF_050014615.1 Bradyrhizobium sp.
CGTCCGCCGCTGGCCGAGGTATCGTACCACTGATCGTGCCAACGACCGTCAATGAGCAATCCCATTTTCATTCTCCTTGCAAATTATCGGCGAGCATTGGCCGTATCCGCCCGTCGTCGACTATCGATGGTGTTCGGGCCGCAGCCGGATAACGCTTCCGTGACCGGCGCGCGATTGCCGCGCAATCGCCTTTAAGATTAACGGCGGATTTATGAATTAGTGGCAGGTAGATACTCTGGAATGCGGAGTGATCGAATGCCCAGATTTGGAATTGGCGCTAAACTGCTGGCGTTCTCGGTCATGATCTTTGTCGGCTACGCCTTCCTGGCCGGGCTCGCGAGCCACAAGATTCACCAGACCATCAGCGCCGAGCGCGTCGAGATGGTGCGGCACCTCGACGAAACCGCGGTCTCCATGGTCAAAAGCGCCTATGCCCGCGCCCAGAGCGGCGAGCTGACCGAGGACGCCGCCAAGACGCTGGTCAAGAACCAGCTGAGGACGTTGCGGTACGGCACCGGCGAATATTTTTACGTCCATGATTATGACGGGGTCAACATCGTGCACGGGGCCAAGCCCGAGCGCGAAGGCCAGAACTACTATGGCTTCATCGACCCAAGCGGCAGGCAAATCATCAAGGAGCAGATCGATGCCGCGCGCAACGGCACCGGCGCTGTCATTGCCCTCAGCCCTCTGGCGCGCGGAAACTCGAATGATCCCGTGACCAAGCTGAGCTATGCGATCGCGTTCGACCCCTGGCGCTGGGCGATCAGCACCAGCGTCTATGTCGACGATATCGATGCGCGCTTCGCCGAGGTGGCCTGGCAGTTCTTCTCGATCGCCGTCATCGTCGGCCTGTTCATGATGGCCTGCGCCTGGATCCTGTCACGCAAGATCACCCGGCCGCTCGGCCGTCTGGTCCAGTTTACCGAGCAGCCGCTGTCCGAGGCGCCGTCGAGCGATTTCAAGCGCGATCTCACCTTGAAGGACGAAATCGGCACCGTGGCGCGCGCGTGCCAGGTGTTCAAGGAGAAATCGGCGGAAGCCGAACGGCTGCGCGCCGAGGTCGACGTTCAGAAGACTGAGGCCGAAGCGTCGCGCCGCGAAGCCCTGGCCGGCATGGTGACGACCGTCGAGACCGAAACCGACACCGCGGTGACCGGTATCGACAGCCGGATGACGGCGATGACCGAGGCGGCGGCGGTGATGAGCCGGTCGGCGGGACTGGTCGGCGCCAGCTCCCAGACCGTCGCGGCGGCCTCCGCGCAAGCGCTCGCCAACGCGCAGACCGTGGCCAGCGCCACCGAACAATTGTCGAGCTCGATCCGCGAGATCAGCGTCCAGGTCAACAATGCGACCAAGGCCACGACCGTCGCGGTCGGCCGCAGCGACCACGCCCGCACCACGATCGCCACGCTGGCCGAAGCCGTGGCGCGGGTCGGCCAGGTCACGACGCTGATTTCGGAGATCGCCTCGCAGACCAATCTGCTGGCGCTCAATGCGACGATCGAGGCGGCGCGCGCCGGTGACGCCGGCAAGGGCTTTGCCGTGGTCGCCAGCGAGGTCAAGAATCTGGCGACCCAGACCGCCCGCTCGACCGAGGAAATCAACCGCCAGATCAACGAAATCCAGAGCATCACGCAGGAAACCGTGCGCGGCATGGACGAGGTCAGCGGCACCGTGCGCACGATCGACGAAATTGCCAGTTCGATTGCCGCCGCGGTCGAGCAACAGCACGCCGCGACCACCGAGATCGCCCGCAACGTCACCGAGACCGCCAATGGCGCCCGCGAGGTTTCGACCCGGATTGCCGAAGTCTCGGGCGAGGCGACGCGTCTGGGCGATGAGGCGGGGCGGGTTCACAGCTACGCGGCCGATGTCACCGACGCGGTATCCTCGCTGCGGCGGGTCATCGTCCACGCCGTCCGCAGCTCGGCCGCGGCCTAAGCTCCATCGCCTTCTAAACGGCATCGGGGGTGAGATTGAATGGTCATCCCGCAGAAGCTTGATATTGAGGTCGCGAAGTCCGGCTCGGTCTCCGGGCTTTTGACCAGTCCACCTGAGGCGCGCGCGTGTTTTGTCTTTGCCCACGGGGCAGGGGCCGGGATGACCCATCCCTTCATGGCAACGTTTGCGGCTGGCCTTGGCGAACGCGGTATTGCGACGTTGCGCTATCAGTTTCCCTATATGGAAAAAGGCAGCCGGCGGCCCGATCCGCCGGCCGTCGCACACGCCACGGTGCGCGCCGCGGTGGCGGAAGCCGCACGGGCCTGTCCGGGGTTGCCGTTGATCGCGGGCGGCAAATCCTTCGGCGGACGCATGACGTCACAGGCGCAGGCGATCACGCCGCTGGCCGGCGTCCAGGGGCTGGCGTTCCTTGGCTTTCCCTTGCATCCGGCCGGCAAGCCGTCCAGCGAGCGCGCCAACCACCTCGCCGAGGTGCAGGTGCCGATGCTGTTCATGCAGGGCACCCGCGACAACCTTGCGGAGCTGACGCTGATTGAGCCTGTCGTTACCAGGATCGGGCCGTTGGCGTCGCTGCATCTGGTCAGCGGCGCCGATCATTCCTTCCACGTGCCGGCGCGTTCGGGACGCAACGACCGCGAGGTCATGAAGGAAATCCTGGATACGTTCTCGACCTGGATCGGCGCGCTCGAAGTTTTGTGAATCAGAGAATGCGGCCGGCGATCCGGAAGCCGCTCAACAGCCCCGGCAGATGCTGTGCAACTGCCGGTTCAGCTCGATGTCTTCGTGCTTCATCTGCTCCAGCGATTCCATGCTTTTGGCATTGTCAGAGGCGCGCGCGGTTTCTGCCTGGCGTTTGGCGGCAAGCGCCGTTTCCTGACGCTCATAACAGGCTTCCCGCTCCGGCTTCGCCTGGATGAACCGGCATTGCTCCACCGCCGCCAAGGTGGGAGCGGCGCCGAACAGGAGCGCAAGCATGACAGGTGCAAAAAGCTTCAAAGCCGTCGGTCCTTTGCCTTAACGCGTCATCGATCGAACAGAACACGAGCAACACTACGCGGGCATGTCGGCCCGCCTGCATATCAACACGCCTGTATGTCAGCCCTCGCGTTGAACGCCATAGGTCCTGTCGCGCAGCCGCCGCATTCCCGCCAGCCAGCGGTCGATGCCGGAGGCCTTGCGCTGCATATATTCATGGACGCCCGGGTGGGACAATATCAGGAAGCGCTCGGCCTCCATCGCCTCGATCACGATGCGCGCCACTTCAGCCGGCTGCATCACGCCGTCGACCCTTGCCGCGCTCGGGCCCGCCGTCGTCATGCCCGTTTGCACCGACTGCGGACAAAGCACGGACACGCGGATGCCGCGGTCGCCATATTGAATAGCCAGATGCTCGGCCAGCGCCACCGCGGCATGCTTGGTCACGCCATACGGCATCGAGTTCAGCGAGGCCAGCAGGCCCGCCGCGGAGGCGGTGTTCAGGAGATAGCCGGAGCCCCGCGCCAGCATGCCCGGCACCAGTGCGCGGGCCGCGAAAACATGGCTCATGACATGCACCCGCCAGCTCACATCCCAGTCGGCATCGGACGCGCTCTCCTGTCCCTTGCGCGACAGGCCGGCATTGGAAAAGAAGATATCCACCGGCCCGAACCTGGCCTCGGCCGCTGATATCAGCGCCTGAATATCGCTTTCCTGGCCGACGTCGGCGGTGACGGCAAACCCGTCGATATCGCCGGCGACGCCGGCCAGCCGGTCGCGCGAGGATTTGAGGTCGGCGACCACCACGCCACGCGCGCCGGCCTGCGCATAAGCCCGCGCGACCGCCTCACCGATGCCGCTCGCCGCGCCGGTGACAACGCAGACCT
>NZ_JBEKCZ010000322.1:0-3806 GCF_050014615.1 Bradyrhizobium sp.
GGCAGGTTGGCAAGCGCGCCCCACGACGCGGTATCGGTATCCGCTCCGGCCCGGGCCCAGGCCAGCATCAGCCGGTCGCGGTAGCGCTCCTCGCCGAGCCGGTAGAGCCGCCGCCGCGCCGTCGCTTCGTCCATGCCGGCGAGCCGCCACCAGCGATGCCCCATCGAATCGAGCGTCCTGGTTTCGGCGTTGGTCAGCCGCAGGCGCGTCCCGAGCCGTCTCGCATCCTCGGTGACGGCGACCGCCAGCGCGCCAAGGCGGCGAACAGCGCTGGGCGCCAATTCAAGCCGGCGTTCCACCGCAACCATGGCTGCGAACGGGCCGATATAGGCAACGCCGCCGAAAATCGGCAGCAGCAGCCCGCCATCCGCCATCGCCGTGATCGCGCCGATGGCGCCCTCTGCGATCACCAGCTTCAGCATTTCCATGCGCATGCGCTCCGCCGAGAGCGTCGCCAGACCCGCCCGCCCGCCGATGCAGGCGAGGTATCCCGCACGATCGGGCTCACCGGCGCCATGGGCGGCGTGCATGCGGAAGAACCGCAGGATACGCAGATAGTCTTCGGCGATACGCTGGTTCGGATCGCCGATGAAGCGCACGCGCCGGGCCGCGATGTCGTCAAGTCCGCCGACGTAATCGTGCACGACGCCTTCGGCATCCACCGACAGGCCGTTGATGGTGAAATCGCGCCGCTGCGCGTCGCGCAACCAGTCGCGGCCGAACGCGACCTTGGCCTTGCGGCCGAAGGTCTCGGTATCCTCGCGCAATGTCGTCACTTCAAATGGCTGCGCATCGACGACCAGCGTCACGGTGCCGTGGTCGATACCCGTCGGCACGCTCTTGATGCCGGCCGCCTTGGCGCGGCGGATCACCTCATTGGGCAGGGCGGTGGTCGCAATATCGAAATCGTCGATCGGAATCCTCAACAGCGCATTGCGGACCGCGCCGCCGACCACGCGTGCTTCCTCGCCATTGCCATTGAGCAGTTCGAGCACGCGGGCGGTTGGACCGGATCTGAGCCACGGCGCGTCATCGAGCACGCGCGCGTCACTCATTTTTCAACTCCCGGAACCAGCCTGCCGTTCTCGATATGGGCGGGAACGTAGGTCGAGTTCGGCGATCCGCCGGAAAACTGCGCCAGCAAGACGAAACTGATCACCACCAGCAGCAGCGAACCGATCACCAGCTTGGCGATCGTGTTCATCGGCCATGACGACTGCACCAGCAACCCGGAACGGGTCGCGATCAAAAACAGCGCATAGACCGCGAACGGGATCAGGAAAATTCCGACTTCGGTGAAAGCCGGACGAATCATGGCAGATAAATCCGCTCATACAGCACGCGCAGAATTCCGGCGGTGGCACCCCAGATATAGCGATCCTGATACGGCATGGCGTAGTACCAGCGCTCGATGCCGCGGAACTCCTTGCTGTGCAGCTGGTGGTTCGCCGGATTCATCAGGAACGCCAGCGGGACCTCGAAGGCATCGTCGACTTCGGCCTGGTTGATGCGCAATTTGAAACCCGGCCTGACCCGGGCCAGCGTCGGCAGGATGCGAAATCCGAAGGCGGTGCCGTACAGGTCGAGATAGCCGATCGGATCGATGAATTCCCGGCCCAGGCCGACTTCTTCAAAGGCTTCGCGCAACGCGGCATCGAGCGGCGAGGCATCGGTCGCATCGATCTTGCCGCCGGGGAAGGAAATCTGGCCGGCGTGATCGTTGAGATGCGCGGAGCGCTGCGTCAACAGCACGGTCGGTTGCGGATGGTCGACCACCGGGATCAACACCGCCGCCGGCCGGATCGGCTGTTCGCGCGCGACGATCTCCAGCATGCGGTCGGTGCCCTGATCCCCGCTCGGCGGAATCACGCCGGCATCGGTCAGGCCGGCCGGCACGTCGAAGTTCAGCCGCGCGCGGGTCCGATCGAAAAATTCCCCCGAACTGATCGCAGCCGGCATCGACTTTCGCATCGGCTCGTTCAAAGCGCGCCCCTCACCTGCTCCGCATCCGCCATCGCAAAGAATGCGCCTGACGATGCGACCCCGAACATTGCACGCCCATCGACCACTCGCTCCTCGCCGATGTCAACCAGATCGTAATAGAGCGCGCGGGTTACCTTGGCCCAAAGATCGGCGCGGACGTGAAGATAGGGCGTGAGGCCGCCATCGGCGGCCGCCTCGAAGCGCAACCGGTGCGCCTCGTCGCACGCGACCCAGTCGTCCACATTGGTCCGGAAACGCAACAGCGGGGCTTGGTTCGGGTTTTGGCTATTGCCTTCCTTGACCATCTCGACCGCAAGAAACGGCGCGTCGTCGACTCGGATGCCGACCTTCTCCACTGGAGTCACGAGAAAGTGCTTGCCGTCCTCGCGTTTGAGAATCGTCGAAAACAGCCGGACCAGCGCCGGCCGACCGATCGGCGTCCCCCCGTAAAACCACGTGCCGTCTGTAGCGATTCGCATATCGAGATCGCCGCAGAACGGCGGATTCCAAAGATGAACCGGAGGCAATGCCTTTTCGGTGGAACCGGCATGCGCGGCGTCCTTTGCAGCCTCCCTGGCGGCCGCGGCGATTCCTTCAAGGTTTTGATTGCCTTCGCGGCTTTGATCGCTGTTCCGCCCTTGCTTCGCCATTGTTTGCCCTGAGTCTGACGCCTCGGTTTGGCACGATTGCTGCAAGTATTTCGCTGTGCGACCTGGACGAGACCCTCGCGTGACCTCTCGACCAAGTCGCCACATCGTGATGCCGTTCATACCCCGAAACGCCGATAATATGGGGATAGTTTAATTCAACGAATACATGGCCTTCACATACGTTTAGCATGGGGTTCATGGCATGACGACGCAATCGTAATTTTTCCCGCGTGACGTTTCCGGCAGAAGTGCGACCAAGGAGAACGAAATGGCGAGCGCAGACATGGCTGGCGCAAACAGTGTCGAGAAACTTGAAGACGTGATCGTCCGCTCGGCCGAACAGGTCGCCGGTCAGATCCGCGCCGCGAAGGAAGCGATCTCCACCGTCATCTTCGGCCAGGAACGGGTGGTTGAAAATACACTGGTGACAATCCTGTCGGGTGGCCACGCGCTTCTGATCGGCGTGCCCGGCCTCGCCAAGACCAAGCTGGTTGAAACTCTCGGCATTACGCTCGGGCTCGATGCCAAGCGCGTCCAGTTCACGCCGGACCTGATGCCCTCAGATATTCTGGGCGCCGAGGTGCTGGACGAGAGTACTGCCGGCAAGCGGTCGTTCCGGTTCATCTCAGGTCCGATATTCGCGCAGCTCCTGATGGCCGACGAAATCAATCGCGCCAGCCCGCGCACACAGTCCGCTCTGTTGCAGGCCATGCAGGAACAGCACATCACGGTGGCGGGCGCGCGCCACGATCTGCCGAAGCCGTTTCACGTGCTGGCGACGCAAAATCCGCTGGAGCAGGAAGGCACCTACCCGCTGCCGGAAGCCCAGCTCGACCGCTTTCTGATGGAGATCGACGTCGACTATCCGGATCGTGACGCCGAGCGGCGCATCCTGTTCGAGACCACCGGCGCCGAAGAGACGCTGGCCAAGGCCGCCATGAACGCCGAGATCCTGATCACGGCGCAACGGCTGGTACGCCGCCTGCCGGTCGGCGACAGCGTCGTCGAGGCGATCCTCTCGCTGGTTCGCTCCGCGCGTCCCGGTCCGGAAGGCGGCGAGGCCGGCAAACTGATCGCCTGGGGGCCGGGTCCGCGCGCCAGCCAGTCGCTGATGCTCGCGGTTCGCGCCCGCGCGCTGCTCGACGGCCGTCTGGCGCCCTCGATCGACGACGT
>NZ_JBEKCZ010000323.1:0-3793 GCF_050014615.1 Bradyrhizobium sp.
CTTGATGGTGCAGAAGTGAATATTCGGCGTGTCGTACCAGGTCGCCGGCAGATTTTCGGTGCGCGGCATGTGACCGCCGACCAATAATTGCAGCCGCATCCGCCAGAACCCGAAATTCGGGAACGACACGATGGCGCGGCGCCCGATCCGCAGCAGATTCTCCAGCACCACGCGCGGTTGCCGCGTCGCCTGCAGGGTCTGCGACAGGATCACATAATCGAAGGCATCGTCGGGATAGTTGACCAGGTCAGTGTCGGCGTCGCCCTGCACCACCGCCAGACCCTTGGCAACGCAGCGATTGACGCCCTCGCGCGACAATTCGATGCCGCGGCCATCGATGCCCCGGGTTTCCAGGAGCTGCAGCAAATCGCCGTCGCCGCAGCCGACGTCGAGCACCTTTGAACCGCGCTCGACCATCTGCGCCACCAGCAGATGATCGCCGCGATAATGCCTGAAGTCCTGGGGCGGAGTGCCGGCCAGCGGCAGGACCTGTTGCTGCAGGGTCATGTCAGCTGCCTGTCCGGGTCAGGCCGCGGGCCTTGCCCGCGGATTCCAGGAACGCACGCGAGATATCGAAGAATTCCGGCACATCCAGCAGGAACGCGTCGTGGCCGCGGTCGGTCTCGATTTCCGCGAACGAGACCCGCGCGCCGCTGGCGTTGAGCGCATGGACGATGGCGCGCGACTCCGATGTCGGGAACAGCCAGTCGCTGGTGAACGATACCACGCAGAGCCGGGTCGCAATGCCGCGGAACGCCTGCGCCAGCACGCCGTCATGATCGGCGGCGATGTCGAAATAATCCATCGCCCGGGTCAGATAGAGATAGCTGTTGGCATCGAACCGCTCGACAAAGGACGAGCCCTGATAGCGCAGATAGCTTTCGACCTGGAAATCCGCGTCGAACGAAAACGTCGGGAGGTCGCGGTCCTGCATGCGGCGGCCGAACTTGCGGTGCAGGGCGGCGTCCGAGAGATAGGTGATATGCGCCGCCATCCGGGCCACGCCGAGACCGCGATGCGGATAGCTGCCTTCCTCGAAATAGCGGCCGTGACGCCAGTCCGGATCGGCCATCACCGCCTGCCGGCCGAGTTCGTGGAAGGCGATGTTCTGCGCCGAATGCCGGGTGCTGCAGGCCACCGCCAACACCGAGAACACGCGCTTGGGATAGGCCGCGGTCCATTGCAGCGCCTGCATGCCGCCCATCGAGCCGCCGACCACGCAGAACAGCGTATCAATCCCCAGCCGGTCGATCAGCATGGTCTGGGCGCGCACCATGTCGGGAATCGTGATGACCGGAAAATCCAGTCCCCACACTTTGCCGGTGGCGGGATTGGTCGATGCCGGGCCGGTCGAGCCCATGCAGCCGCCGATGACGTTGGAGCAGATGATGAAATATTTGTCGGTATCGAGCGGACGGCCGGGACCGACCATGGTTTCCCACCAGCCCGGTTTGCCGGTCACCGGATGGATACTGGCGACATGCTGGTCGCCGGTCAGGGCATGGAAGATCAGAATGGCGTTGGAACGCTCCGCATTGAGCTGGCCATAGGTCTTGTAGGCGATCTGGAACGGCGCCAGATCGATGCCGCAATCAAGCTTCAGCGGCTGGTCGGCGCCGAACAGCGCCACCAGCGAACTCGGATGGTCCGCTTCGTGGGCGCGTTCCTCGGCATGGATCGCCGGACTTGGTATCGACTGCACACTTACCATCGTGAACCCGACCTCTTCGGGAGGCTTCGAAGAACCACCGGAAATCAGGCCATAAAAAACCCGGCCTGAACATAGGTTCGGCCGGGATCACAATTGTCCCCGGCCTGTTTAGCGAGTTGTTTAACGTGGCTGCAAGCCGGCCGGCTCAAATGACCACGGAATAGCTTACATATTAGTCGCGCAGGCGCCTTTCGTCAAGGCAAGCCATGGTTAACATGGCTACGGTCTTGGGGACCGGCCCAATTCCCGGCGCTTCCAGACCCCATGGTGGCGGTGCGCCCTTGCGCGGTCTCGAACCATGAGGGAGAACGGGCCACGATCCGTCGGGACGCCGCGAAGACGCCGCTCCTGATGGATGAGGAAGAACGCTTTCGTTGGACGCCCCCATGTCTCAATCACCCCCGGCTCCGCCCTCGCTCGAGGTGCTGCGCCAAGAGATCGACAGCATCGACGCGCAGATGCACAGCCTGTTGATGCAGCGCGGCGATATTATCGATCGCCTGATCCAGGTGAAGCAGACCCAGGAGGTCGGCTCGGCGTTCCGCCCGGCGCGCGAAGCCGACATGATGCGCCGGCTGGTGCAGCGCCACCGCGGCATCCTGCCGCTCGACACCGTCGAGAGCATCTGGCGCGTGATCATTTCGACATTCACCTATGTGCAGGCGCCGTTTTCGGTCCATGCCGACATCTCGCTGGGCGAGTCCGCGATGCGGGATTCGGCCCGGTTCCATTTCGGCTTCACCGTTCCCTACATCTCGCATTTCAGCGCCACCGCCGCGGTCGACGCGGTGGCCTGGTCGAAGGGCGATCTGGCGCTGGTCTCCGCCACCTCCAGCCGCACCCCGTGGTGGATCGCGCTGGAAGCCAGCGGTGCGCCGAAGATCATCGCACGGCTGCCGTTCGTCGAACGCGCCGACCATCCGGCGGCACTGCCGGTATTCGTGGTGTCGCGCGTCGCCGACAGCGCCATGGTGACCGAAGTCGAAATGTGGAGCGTGCGCGTCTCCGGCTGGGATGCCGAGACCGCCCGCGCACTGTCGCCGCTGGCGGAAATCGTGGCGGTACCCGATACCGCCTTCGACGGGGCCGCCCTGCTGGTATCGGTCGCCGGCCCCGGCACCCTTGAAAGGATCACCTCGGCATTGCTCGAGGCCGGTGCCTCGGTGCGGTCGTCGGCCCTCGTCGGCAGCCATGCAACGCGCTATACGGTGCCCCCGAACGGGGCTGTAAAGTCCTAGCAGCCCCCCGATATTCCGGAGCCGAAGATGTCCCGACCCGTGCCGAATCCCGGCATTCTCGATATTGCGCCCTACACGCCGGGCAAGAGCCCGGTGCCGGAGCCGGGCCGCAAGGTATTCAAGCTGTCCGCCAACGAGACCCCGTTCGGGCCTTCGCCGAAGGCGATGGCGATCTACCGGGAGGCCGCGGCACATCTGGAGGATTATCCGGAAGGCACCTCGCGCGTGCTGCGCGAGGCCATCGGCCGCGCCTTCGGGCTCGATCCCGACCGCATCATCTGCGGCGCCGGCTCCGACGAAATCCTCAATTTGCTGGCGCACGCCTATCTCAGCCATGGCGACGAAGCGATCTCCACCACCCACGGCTTTCTGGTGTACCCGATCGCGACCAAGGCCAACGGCGCTGTCAACGTGGTCGCGCCCGAGACCAATTTCACCAGCGACGTCGACGCGATCCTGAAACTGGTCTCGCCGCGCACCAAGCTGGTGTGGCTCGCCAACCCGAACAACCCGACCGGGACCTATCTGCCGTTCGACGAGGTCAAGCGGCTGCGCGCCGGTTTGCCGGCGCATGTGCTGTTGGTGCTCGATGCCGCCTATTCCGACTACGTGTCGCGCAACGACTACGAGATCGGCATCGAAATGGTCGCGACCACCGAAAACACCGTGATGACCCATACGTTTTCCAAGATTCACGGCCTCGCGGCGCTGCGCGTCGGCTGGATGTTCGGGCCGGCCCATATCGTCGATGCGGTCAACCGTATTCGCGGACCGTTCAACGTCTCGACACCGGCGATGCTGGCGGCGGTGGCGGCGATCGAGGATACCGAACACCAGCGAATGT
>NZ_JBEKCZ010000324.1:0-3790 GCF_050014615.1 Bradyrhizobium sp.
TGCGGCACGGAAACTGTCATCCAGGACCTGCGCTCAGGCCGATACAAGAACCCGGTCGGCACGGAAATAAAACCAGATGCATTCTATTTGCATCGCACTATTGTTCGTCATCGAACAATGGAAGGCGTTGGAAATTCATGAAGAGGAAGGTAAGGGCTCTGGCGCTCCTGGGAGTTGGCTTTTGTTTCGCCGGAGCAACGCACGCGCAGCAGGCGGACTTGAGTTCGCCCGACCTGGTTCTGATTAACGGAAAAGTCCTGACCATGGATAGTCGGTCATCCGTCGTGGAGGCGGTGGCCGTTCTGGACGGCAAGATACTCACAACGGGAAGCAACGCGTCGGTCAAATCCGTCATCGGCACACGGACGCGCGTTCTTGACCTTGCCGGCAAGACCGTCGTTCCCGGACTGATCGATACCCACGCGCATTTCAAGGCCGCCGGTCTCTCGGAATACGTAGTGAACATGAGCAGGGCGAAGACCGTCGTCGAGGCTCTTGACGCGATCAAGACATTCGCGGCCAGGAAGAAGCCAGGCGAATGGATCGTCGGCGGCGCATGGCATCCGCCGTCGCAACTCGCCGAGAAGCGCTATCTGACCAAACAGGAAATCGACGGCGCCGCTCCGAACAATCCCGTCTACCTGCGGACCGTTGGTCACTTTTCAATGGCGAACAGCCTGGCACTGCAGAAGGCGGGTGTCGACAAGAGCACGCCGAATCCGAGCGGAGGATCTTTCGAAAGAGACGCGTCCGGGGAGTTGACGGGCGTGCTCCTCGAGACCGCGATCGACCGGGTCGAAAAGGCCGTGCCTCCGTGGACTGAAGAAGACGAGGTCCGGCAGTTCAAGATCGCCGAGGGCGTTCTTAACACCTTCGGGATCACGAGCGTCGTCGAGGGAGCGACGGAAGCCCGAGACGTCCGGACGCTTGAGAAGATCGCTGTTTCCGGAGAGGCCACTGTTCGCGCAGGTTTGATGTTCCGGCCGGAGCCGCCGGCGGAGCTGTCTGCGTGGGAAGCGGTCATCTCCGGCAACGGCGCATCGTCCGGGTTTGGTGACGACTGGCTGAAGTTCGCCGGAATCAAGATCTTCTACGACGGCGGCATGACGCTGAAAACGGCGCTGATGCGCGACGTCTATCCTGACTCGAAGGACGACTATCACGGCATTGCGCAACAGACGCCCGAGCGGCTGAAGCAACTTGTGTCGATCTGCAACCGATACAACTGGCGCGTAGGCGTGCACGTCGTGGGGGACTTGGGCATCGACCAGGTACTCGACGCGTTCGAGGCTGCTGACAAGGAGAAGTCGATTCGCGATCGGCGCTTCATCCTGATCCATGCAAGCTTGATCAGGCCGGAACAGATGGAGCGGGCCCACAGGCTGGGAGTCCGCATCGATTTTCAGAACGTGTTCATGTGGGACAAGGCCGCGACCGTGGAGCGCTTCCTCGGGCGAGCGACCGCGGACCGTGCCGTGCCTACCAGGACTTTGATCGAGAAGATGGGATTGGACAGTCTCGGAGCTGGAACGGATTTTCCGGTCAACCCGATCAACCCGCTGCTCAACATGTACGTCATGGTAACGCGAAAGGATATCAACGGAAACGTTTACGGCGCATCCGAAGCCATCGGCCGCGAGCAGGCGCTGCGCCTCTATACGAGTGCGGCGGCACGTTACACGTTCGAGGAAGGACGCAAGGGCACGCTTGAGCCCGGAAAGTTGGCCGACCTGGTGGTTCTATCCGCGGATTACATAACTGTGCCGGAAGATCAGATCAAGGATATCAGGGCCGACGTGACGATCGTTGGCGGCAAAGTCGTCTTTCAGCGCTGAGCCGCGGTGCCGGCGAAGCTTCGCCCGATCGTCATGTCGTCCCGCTTTCGCTGGGATGGGCGGCGGTGTCGTCCGGCGCATTATTTCTTCCTCACAGCTTCGCTTGAAGCCTCGCGCAACGGCGCCCGGCTAAGTTGGTTGCCGGCCGCGATCGCCTTGCGCAAAAGCCGCAGGAGTTCGTCTGTCTCGTCGGCGGTCAGGCCACGCAGCATGATCCGCTGCGCCGCTTCTACCGCCGGTTCGATACTGTCGAGAATCCGCCTTCCCTTATCGGTGATCTGCAACTCGCGAACGCGCCTGTCCCTGCTGTTTGCGTGGCGCGCCAGCAAGCCTTTCTGCGCCAACCGATCTACAACTCCGGTGATGGTCGTTCGATCGTACGCGATCAATCCGGCAAGCGTCGCTTGATCGATTTTCGGATGTGACCGGATCGTGGTGAGCGCCGCATACTGAACGGGCGTGAGGTCGTGCCCGGCCTCCTCGACCTCGGCATGAAAGACCGCCACCGCGATCTGCTGGAACCGGCGCGCCAAGTGCCCGGGTTTGTCATTGTTATCGGTCACCAGCTCCTCCAGTCTGCTTGACAAGTATACTGATGATCAGCATACTGATCAAGTGCTGCAGAGGCGCGAAAGGTCCGTTAGCGACGGGGAGGTCCAGTGCAATTTCATCTGAATGGATTCGAGCCTGGCGATCCCGAGGTTGCGGATGCGGCGCAGCCGGCGGCCACTTCAGGATGTTCCGGCGCTGTCCCGGAGCAGGTCGACGTCCTCATCGTTGGCTGCGGGCCGGCAGGGCTGACCTTGGCGGCCCAATTGTCCGCCTTTCCCGACATCAAGACCTGCATCGTTGAACAGAAGTCCGGCCCTCTGCTGCGCGGCCAGGCCGACGGCATCGCCTGCCGTACGATGGAGATGTTCGAAGCCTATGGTTTCAGCGAGCGTGTGCTCAAGGAGGCCTGCTGGATCAATGAAACGACATTCTGGAAGCCTGACGACAAGCGGCGCGAAAACATCGTGCGCAGCGGACGGGTGCAGGACACCGAAGAAGGGCTGTCGGAGTTTCCGCATGTCGTTCTCAATCAGGCGCGGGTGCATGATTTCTTCCTGGACGTGATGCGCAAATCGCCGGCACATCTCGAGCCGCATTATGCGCGGCGCCTGTTCGATCTTCAGATCGCTCCGGACGCTGGTGCCGGCGACAATGCTGATCCCTATCGAGTGACCGCCCGGCTGGAGCGCCTCGATCCGGCGCACGAGGGACAGACCGAGACCATCAGGGCTCGCTATGTGGTGGGCTGCGACGGCGCGCGCAGCGCCGTACGCAAGAGCATCGGGCGCGCGCTGCACGGAGACTCGGCCAATCACGCCTGGGGGGTGATGGATGTGCTGGCTGTCACCGACTTTCCGGATATCCGTTTCAAGTCGTTGATACAGTCCGACAGCGACGGCAGCATCATCGTCATTCCGCGGGAAGGCGGCTATCTCGTTCGCCTGTATGTCGAACTTGACAAGCTTGACGCCGGTGAAAGAGTTTCAAATCGCAATATCACGGCCGACAATCTGATTGCGGCGGCGCGCCGCATTCTGCGGCCCTATACGCTCGAGGTGAAAGAGGTTGCCTGGTGGTCCGTTTATGAGATCGGGCAGCGCCTCTGCGACAAGTTCGATAACGTGCCCGAACAGGACATCCAGCACTTGCCCAGCGTGTTCATCGCCGGTGACGCCTGCCACACGCACAGCCCGAAAGCGGGCCAGGGCATGAATGTCTCGATGCAGGATGGCTTCAATCTCGGCTGGAAGCTGGCTTCCGTGCTGCGGAAGCGGTGCGCGCCTCGCCTGCTGCATACCTACTCGGCGGAACGACAGGCCGTCGCCAAGGAACTGATCGACTTCGATCGCGAATGGGCCGCGTTGCTTGCATCAAGCAAAGGGTTCGATGCGGCCGAGACCCAA
>NZ_JBEKCZ010000325.1:0-3789 GCF_050014615.1 Bradyrhizobium sp.
TGGTGTCGCGGCTGCCGAACAGCGAAACCAGAGAGGTGCGCAGCTCCATCTGTCCGACCAGGAAGAAAAATAGCGAGCCAAAGAACAGCAAGAACTCGCCGGCCGCCGGCGTGACGAAGGCGACCACCGGCAGCACGAAGCTCGAGGTCGGCGTGTTGACATCGACGGCGCCGTTATTGGTGCCGAATAGCGTGGTCTGCAATTCATGCAGCGCCGCAATCGGCCGCTCGAGCACCGCAAGTCGCTCCTTGATGGTGGCGCCGATCTCCGGCGCGCGCCCGATCCATTCGCTCACCGGGCCGGCGAGCATGGTCACGGCCAAGCCCAGCGCGCCGAGGCCAAGGGCGACAATGACCAGGCTGGTGAGCCATGGCGAAATGCCGCGCCGCTTCGCCGCCTTGACCAGCGGCGCCAGCGTCACGGCGACGATCGAGGCGGCCAGGATCGGCAACAGGATGGCGCGGCCGATATAGAGAAAGGCGCCGAACAGGATCAGGAAAATGCCGATATTCGCCGCCTGGCCGGCCGACAGCCAGACGTTGGTGACGTTTTCCACCGGCTGCGGGTCGCTGATGACCAGCGCGTGACGCACTTCGCGCTTGGCGCGGATATAGTCCACAAAACCCTCCGTCGCCCCTGCACCGGCCCGCCCAATGGCTCATCGGGGTAACGCGAAATCCGGGGAGCCGGTTCCCCGTCCGATGCTTTTGCGCCTTTCCGCCCTGCAATCGGCTTGTTAGAAGGCGCCCCATGAGCGACACCCCGGCAAAAGCGCGCGATTACTCGGAAACGCTGTTTCTGCCCAAGACCGACTTCCCGATGCGCGCCGGCCTGCCGCAGAAGGAGCCGGCGATCCTTGAGCGCTGGAACAGCCTCGGCCTTTACGGGCGGCTGCGCGCCGCCGCCAGGGGCCGGCCGCGCTTCATCCTCCACGACGGCCCGCCTTACGCCAACGGCAACATCCATATCGGGCACGCGCTCAACAAGATCCTCAAGGACGTGGTGACGCGAAGCCAGCAGATGCTCGGCTTCGATTCCAATTACGTGCCGGGCTGGGACTGCCACGGCCTGCCGATCGAATGGAAGATCGAGGAAGAGAACTACCGCTCCAAGGGCAAGCAGAAGCCGGATTTCCGGGATTCCACCGCGATGGTGGCGTTCCGCCGCGAATGCCGCGCCTATGCCGGGCACTGGCTCGACGTGCAGCGCGAGGAATTCAAGCGGCTCGGCATCATCGGCGACTGGGATCACCCCTACGCCACCATGAGCTACCCCGCCGAAGCCCAGATCGCGCGCGAGTTGATGAAATTCGCAGCCAACGGCACGCTCTATCGCGGCTCCAAGCCTGTGATGTGGAGCGTGGTGGAGAAGACCGCGCTGGCCGAAGCCGAGGTGGAATACGAGGACTACACGTCGGATACGGTGTGGGTGAAGTTTCCGGTCAAGTCACCGGCCCACGGTGTGCTGGCCAATGCGAGCATCGTGATCTGGACCACCACGCCGTGGACGCTCCCCGGCAACCGCGCCATCAGCTTCTCGCCGAAGATTGCTTATGGCGTTTACCGCGTCACCGAATCGCCCGCGGACAATTGGAGCAAAACCGGCGATCTTCTGATTTTGGCCGACCCGCTCGCGGACGCGGTATTCAAGCAGGCGCGCGTGACCGGCTATGAGAAGATCGGCGCGGTGCCGGCGGCCGTGCTCGCAACGATGGAATGCGCACATCCGCTCGCGGGTTTTTCCGGCGGTTACGAATTTCGCGTCCCACTGATCGAAGGCGACCACGTTACCGACGATGCCGGCACGGGATTCGTCCACACCGCGCCGGGCCACGGCCGTGAAGACTTCGAGGCCTGGGTCTCGTCCGCACGCGATCTCGAGGCGCGCGGTATCAATCCGGCGATCCCTTACACCGTCGATGAAAACGGCGCGCTCACCGCGCAGGCGCCCGGCTTCGAGGGCAAGCGTGTACTCAACGACAAGGGTGAAAAGGGCGACGCCAACGAGGCTGTGATCAAGGCGTTGAGCGATGCCGGCAACCTCATCGCGCGCGCGCGCCTGAAGCATCAGTATCCGCATTCCTGGCGTTCGAAGAAGCCGATCATTTACCGCAACACGCCGCAATGGTTCATCGCGATGGACAAGCCTCTTTCTGTTCCCTCCCCCCTTGCGGGGGAGGGTCAGGGAGGGGGGTCGACCCAGGCGACGGCGCTTGTGAATACCCCCACCCCCAACCCCTCCCCGCAAGGGGGAGGGGAGCAGAGTCTGCGCGCCCGCGCTTTGCACGCCATCTCCGTGACCCAATGGGTGCCGCAATCCGGCCAGAACCGCATCAATGGCATGATCAACAGCAAGCCCGACTGGGTGATCTCGCGTCAGCGCGCCTGGGGCGTGCCGATCGCGGTGTTCGTGCGCGAGAAGGGCGATGGCTCGGCCGAGATCCTGCAGGACGAGGCCGTGAACAAGCGCATCGCCGACGCCTTCGAGCAGGAAGGCGCCGACGCCTGGTATATGGACGGCGCCCGCGAACGCTTTCTCGGTTCGCTTGCCAATGAGGAATGGAAGAAGGTCGACGACATCTGCGACGTCTGGTTCGATTCCGGCTCGACCCATGCTTTTGTGCTGGAGGACCCCGTGCATTTTCCGGGCCTTGCCGGCATCAAGCGCAAGGTCGATGGCGGCAAGGATACCGTGATGTATCTCGAAGGCAGTGACCAGCACCGCGGCTGGTTCCAGTCGTCGCTGCTGGAAAGCTGCGGCACCCGTGGCCGCGCGCCGTTCGACATCGTGCTGACCCACGGCTTCACGCTGGACGAGAACGGCCGCAAGATGTCCAAGTCGGTCGGCAATACCGTCGAGCCGCAAAAAATCATCGCGCAATCCGGCGCCGACATCCTGCGGCTCTGGGTCTGCGCCACCGACTATGCCGACGACCAGCGCATCGGCCCGGAAATCCTCAAGAACACCATCGAGACCTACCGCAAGCTGCGCAACTCGATTCGCTGGATGCTCGGCACGCTGCATCACTTCAAGCCGGCGGACGCGGTCGCGGTCGCCGAGATGCCTGAACTGGAGCGGCTGATGCTGCACCAGCTCGCGGCCCAGGCGGCGATCGTGCGCCAGGCCTATGCCGAATTCGACTACAAGACCGTGGTCGCCAGCCTGTCGGCGTTCATGAACACCGAACTGTCGGCGTTCTATTTCGATATCCGCAAGGACACGCTGTATTGCGATGCGCCGTCCTCGCTGGCGCGCAAGGCCGCGCTCACCACCATCGACATGATCTGCGATGCGATCCTGAAATGGTTCGCCCCGGTGCTCAGCTTCACCTGCGAGGAAGCGTGGCGGCTCTATCGGCCCGACGCCGAGCCGTCGGTGCATCTGACGCTGTTTCCGCAAGGGTTGGAAGATTTCCGCGACGATGCGCTGGCGGCAAAATGGGAAATCATCCGCGATGTCCGCCGCGTCGTGACCGGCGCGCTGGAAGTCGAACGCGCGGCAAAGCGCATCGGCTCCTCGTTGGAAGCCTCGCCGATGGTCTACGTTTCCGACCAGAACATCTTCAGCACGCTGTTCGACGTTGACCTCGCCGAAGTATGCATCACCTCGAATGCGATGGTGACCAATGACGACGCGCCGGCCGACGCGTTCCGCCTGACCGACGTCTCGGGCGTCGCCGTCGTGGTCGAAAAGGCCCAGGGCACCAAATGCGCGCGGTCGTGGAAGATCCTCCCCAGCGTGGGCGAAGACGCCGAATATCCCGATGTGTCGCCGCGCGACGCGGCGGCG
>NZ_JBEKCZ010000326.1:0-7429 GCF_050014615.1 Bradyrhizobium sp.
GCTTCGCGCGGTCTTGCGGCGCGCCGTATTCCACGACCGTCGCCTCAATGAGTTGATCCATTCGCTTGGCCACGGCGTCGTGCAACCGCTGCAGGAGCTCCATCCGGTATTCCTTGCTACTTTGCGAAAAGGTGTTGAAGGCCTCTTTCGCAGCACTGATGGCTTTTCGGGTGTCGGTTTCGTCTGCCATGGTGACCTTGCCGATAACCTGGTTGTCGGTCGGGTTCACCAGATCGACGATCTGCGTTCCATGGGGAGTGACGAATTGACCGTTGATAAAGGCCCGATCAAAAGCCCTTACTGGAGTCGTGGTTTCACGTGTTTTCATTTGGGGCACCCTTCATGAGGTTTCGGCGTTACCAAGGTCGCTGTGTCTCTCAGGACGCCAGCTCACAATTTCAGTGTTGCTCAAAAGCGGGGCGGCGTAACTAGCAAAAGACGCCAATGCTTATGCAGAACGTGCCAAACGGTTTATTGGCGGCCTACCGCTCCTAGTTCCCTCCGGACCGCGATCTCTGTGTCGCGAGGTTGGCCTGCCGGCCGGAGCGGGGTCGCTTGATGTCCATTGTGAGCCGGAGACAGCCACTCTCTGGCGGGGCATCAACTGGGGGCATCGACCATTTTATGAGAATGTATTGCTTTATAATTCAATGGATTACCGCGCAAATGTGGTGGCTACACGGCCCACCATCCAAGGAGGTTCAAACACGTCCGAGGGCGTCCAACGCGGCGCGGTTCGTTCCTCTCAAGACACCGCTGCGTATCTTCAGTGCCTTCCCGCCGGGGGACTGTAGCCTTAGACTCGTTCGGAGATGAAAGAGTTTATTCCTCGCCTGGATGTTCTTCCGCCGGCGCAATTACGTTTGTGGTCCGAACTCTCGTCTGTCCCGGAGGATTTCGTACTGTACGGTGGAACGGCGCTCGCGCTTCACTTGGGGCACCGTACTTCCATCGATTTCGATTTCTTCAGCCGTCGATCCCTGGATATTGACTCTTTGCAGGCAGAGATTCCATTCCTTGCGGAGGCAAGAGTGTTGCAACGCGAGAAGAACACCTTGACCGCTATCGTTGATCGCGGCGAGCCGGTCATGGTTTCTTTTTTCGGCGTTCCAAAATTGGCAATACTGACGCCTCCACATGTTGTGGAAGCGAACAACATGAGGGTCGCCTCCATGATAGACCTTGCAGGCACCAAGGCCTCCGTGGTCCAGGTTCGCGCCGAAGCCAAGGATTATCTGGACATCGACGCGTTGATGAGGCTTGGCAATATCAGCCTTCCGACGGCGTTGTCAGCGGCGCAAATGATATATGGACCGAGCTTCAATCCTGAAATCACCTTGAAGGCTCTGTCGTATTTCGATGATGGCAATCTTCGCGAGTTGCCGGACGAATTGAAACAGCGTTTGGCCATGGCCGCTCGGGAGGTGGATCTTGATCGCTTGCCTGGATTGACTCGCGAACTGCGAATTGTCGAATCCGATAACGGGCATGATTTATGAAATCCATACCGCTTACTCCCGCGACATTGGATGTTGCGCGCCGAGTCATTTGGTTTGAACCTCCGGAGCAGGCGCTCTCCGATCCAATCCGCTTCATGGCATACGCAATGACCTACGCGCGCCATGAAGATATGCAAGTGATACGCCGATACGTTTGCGATGACGAGTTTCGCGCGGCCCTTGATCGAGCCCCTCCTGGAATCATCGACGCAAGGTCCTGGGCCTATTGGAACTCGAAGCTGGGCCGGTATCCGCCCCCGCCCCGTCCTGTCCGGCGGTTTACTCGGATGACGGAAACATGCAATGCCGGTGAAGGAAGCGACGCGCATGAGTTTGAGTTGGACGAGCAACGGCGTTTGGCCAGGGAGAACTGGTTGCAAGAGCGTGGTGGGGGAGGTGCGAGACTTGATCTCGAGGACGTCAGGCGTATCGCTAGGGAGGAATGGCTCAGCAAGTTCGCCAAATGAACGCGAGCGCTGATCAAGCGGTGTATCGCCCCCTGAAGACTTCTTCCAAGGACGTCCGCCGACAGCCTACCTTGCATGGGGATCTGCGTGGGGGCATTTCAGTATTCCCCCCACTCAGAAAGTTAGTAAATTCAGATGTTTACGCGCGGAATTCGGTGGCTACACGGCCCACCATCCAAAGACTTCCAGTGGCGTCCGGGGACGTCCACTAAGACACATGAAATTCGCCCCGAATGGGGACATCGCGTGCACGACTTGATTGCTTTTAGCTGAGTCGAGCCATCCCCGGCATATTCGGGTCCATGTACTGGCGCGCGAGCTCCTCAAGCAAACCTTCCAGTGATTCGGGGGTTTCAGGATAGGCCATTAGCACGAACTCGGTCACACCGATTTCGGCATATTCTTGCACCATTTTGAGGTCCGCCTTGTGCGGATACGGCGAGGCAACGAACGCCAGATCGCTCATTTTACGACTCTTCTTGCCGAGCTCCGCCTTTAGCAGCTCGAGCTGGGGTTTCAGCTGCTCAGGCGTATTGTCGATTGTCCACCAGCCGTCCCCTTGCGCAGCGATTCGACGGAAAGTTGCCGGAACATGGCCGGCAATTATGACGGGCGGGTGGGGCTTCTGAACCGGCTTGGGATAAGCGCGGCAAGGGAGGAGATCGTAGAACTCATCTTTGTAGGCGGACACCTCGTCGCACCATAGCCGCTTCATGACCTCCACGTACGACCCCGAGCGCTGGCCGCGGTTCTCGAAGGGCGCGCCCATGACCTGGAACTCCTCCTTGCACCAGCCCACCCCGACGCCGAGACTCATACGGCCGTTCGATAGCCAATCCACGTTGGCCGTCTCGAGCGCCGTGTAGACGGGGTTTCGCTGTGGCATCACGATCGTCGCCGTTCCGAGTCGCACCTTCGTTGTGATCCCGGCCAGATAGGCCAATGCCGTGAACGGACAAAGCTCGACCCGCCCCTCGCGCGCACCGAGCATGTTGCCGTCGGTGCCAAGCGACTCGGCCATCGGATATTTCGACTCCTGCTGGTCGAACATCACGGAATGCTCGCCAACCCAGATCGTGTGGAAATTGAGGCGCTCCGCGGTCGCGCCCAATGTACGGATGAATCTCGGCGTGGCGTAGCGGCTAATCAGCGGAATCAGCAATCCAAGCTTCATGTGACCCCATTGGTGACTTGATGCTTGCAAAGAGCGCTGCGATTTTCATGTAGCTCCCGCTCTCAGCGCCCAAGTCCACGCCTGAGCGGCCAAGGGTCGGACGCGCTTGCTGACCGCTTCGGCCTGCGGGCTCGACGCGTTTCCGTCCATGACGCGTTTGCGGATGCCTTGAACGATCGCCATCAGGCGGAACAGGTTGAACGCAAAATGCCAATTCAGTTCGGGTACGTTGCCGCGGTTCGTCGCTGCAGCGTAGCGATTCAACATTTGCGCGAGTGTCGGGATCCCAAGCGACTCCAGGTCGAGGCTCGCCATCCCAGCGGTGCCGTCGTGTGGCATATCCCAATGCATCAAAAAATAAGACAGATCGGCCAATGGGTCACCGGTTGTCGACAGCTCCCAATCCAATACGGCGACCACTCGTGACTCATTCGTGGCGAACAGTACGTTGTCGATCCGATAGTCGCCGTGAACGATGCCGAAGCGTTCCTGCTTGGGCAAGGTCTTGGGAAGCCAAGCGATCAATCGTTCGGCTTCCTGAATGAGTTCCGTTTCCGACGCGCGGTATTGCTTCGTCCAGCGGGTTACCTGCCTGGTCGAAATCCGCCAGCGCGGCATCGAAATTGTTCTTGCGCTGATAGGCGTAACCGCGAACGAGCAGCGCGAGGACGGACTGGGCGTTCAGTTGCAGCGCCGCCTCGGCGTCGGCCAGCGCCGCATCGAATTTCGATCGCTGATTGTATAGTCGCCCTCGATTGGCGAACGCCTTGAGAGCATCTTCCGGCGTTCGCGCCGGATTATTGATGATGGCGGTACAGCCCGCCTCGATCTTTTCCGCGACGCTGCTGTTGCAATCTTCCAGGTCGCCGGCCTGCGCGCCGCGCGGTGACAGGCATGACGCCAGCGCCGCCAGGATTGCCGCGCCGAGGAGTCTGTGCCGGAGTTTGCGAGATAATTTGCGGGACCAGCACAGCCGAAAGGTCCAAGGCGGCGGAAAAGGCAGGTCGGCGCCGCTGTAATGTTGTTTGGCCGCCAAAATTGCCCTCATATTCCCAACCCGGTCGACTCGGATTCTATACCGCAGGTTGCAGGAACGACAAGCGAGAACGAAGAATCTTTCTTGCTTCCTTGCTTTCTTGCCGCTGACGGTTGGCGGCGCCATGGGGCGTCGGCGTTGAGGCCCTATGGATAGGGCGCGGGTCCGAGCTTGCCGATCAGCGGCTGGTCGGTCGGGGCCGGGGACAGATCGCTGGAGGCGCTGTCGCTGAGAAAACGATCGAGCGTCGTCTGGATCGTCTCCTTCGCGGCATCCGGGCCGCGGTCGCTCATCCAGGTGTGCTGGAATTGGGTGTTGACGATATCGATACCGTCCGCCTTGGCCTGCTGCTGGGTCGGCAGCACGCCGGGATCGGTCTCGAAGTTCGGGTCCTTGGAGCGGAACGACAGGATTTTCATCTTGTCGCTGAGCACAAAGGGCACGCGCAGATTGTCGAGCGTGATGACCTTCGATACCAGCCCCGGATGTTGTCTGGCGAAGAACATCGAAATGTCGCCGCCGTTGGAATGTCCGACCATCGTCAAATGATCGTAATCGGCATTCGGCTGCCATTGTTTCAGTTGCTGCCGCACGAACAGGATATTGGCTTCGCCGCGTTCATAGACTGGCTCCCGGCCGACATAGGGCATGCCGATCTTGGTCACCAAAGGCGGATCGGTCGGAAGATCCTGCTGGATGCTCGCGACCAGATATCCCCGCGCCGCAAGCACGTTGGCCAGGAACGAATATTCGGTGTTCTTGACGGTGTTGCCGTTGCTGATGATCGCGACCGGAAGCTTGCCGTAACCGTTATCCGCCTTCATCTCGTAATCCCGGCGCACGGCAATATCCACCGCGACCGGCCGGGCCCGCGCGGTGTCGAACAGATCAAGCGTTTCGTGTCGAATGGCCCATTTGCTGGCGGCAATATAGACGCCGCCGATGAGAGCGCAGACGCAGGCCACTATGACAAAGGCCCTTTTCATGGTTTCCGTCCCCAGGACGTTGCTTGAGGTGACTGTTACTTCATTAGATACGGTTGAAACGCGCCGCGTTCGAGGTTTGAGCCGTCGGCACCGGATTAATTTTGCGAAACTTATTGCTCTGCAATACCTATGCGTTTGGCGCATGGATGCGCGCGTGCCGACTTTTCTCGGTCTATAGACCGGGAGATGTCGATAGCGGCGTGGCCGCTTTCTGTCTGATCATGGCCACCACCGCATCGATTATTCCAGTAATGGCGGTGCGCCGATAGGCCCAGCGTTCGTCATCGTCGGGCACCGCGATCACCATGGTGGCGTTGGCTTCGAACAGCAGCAAATCGCCGTCGGCGCTCACGCCGAAATCGATGCCGGCATAATCGAGGCCGAGCGCGTCGCGTATCCCCTCCAGCGCGCGACAGGCCCTGTCGCCGAGCACCGCCGGCATATCGGCGAGAAACGCGGCTTCCTCCAGCCGATGATGCGGCTTGTCGGCCATGTCGGAGGTGAAATAATGCACCTTCCAGTCCCGCGATATCGCCAGATGCAGCGGATAGATTTTTCCCCCGATCATCATCACCCGGAATTTTCGCGCGCTGCCGTCGCTGCCGCGGGCATCGAGATATTCGATCACCAGGAGATCGCGGCCGGGCAGGCCTGCCGCGGCCGCGGATAATTCGGCGGCGTTCTCGACAATGATAAAGTTGCGCCCGGTGTGATAGCCCGGAGAGCGCAGCAGCAGCGGGAAGGTGAATTCATGGTCCGCGATCGCCCTGGCGCCACCCTGGCCGGCCAGCAGGTCGCGCGCGATCGCGATGGTTCGCGGCGTCACCACGCCGGGCACCGCGCCGAGCCGGCTGGCATTGCTGATGCGCCCGGTCTTCATCACGGCGCGGGGGTCGTTGATGACAGGCGCGGAACTGCGCGCGACCAGGCGCACGGCCGCCTCGAGCGCGGGTTCGCAGAGATCCGCATCGCCGATGGCATTGAAGATCAGCTGATGCTGCGGCAGCGGGAGCGACGGATCGAGATGGTCGGTGACAACCACCGAGGTCAGGAAGATGCAGTCGTCGAGGAACGAGGCAGTCGGAATATTGCCGCCGCCCGACGAGACCAGCTGCAGCAGCGCTACCGGCGGCGAACTGCCGCGATAGGGCAGCGTCGAGATGGCGTGACCGCGAAACCCTCGAAGGAAATGTTGCTGCGCGCCGTCGCGGTCGCCATTGTCGGCGAGCACGGCGCCGAGGCCCTGATGCGCCGGCGCGTGATCCGGATCGGCTCTTAATGCCGCCTCGTAATGCGTGCGTGCCTGCTCGTGCTTGTTGGCGCGCAGCAAGAGATTGGCCAGGTTGACATGGCCCATCGGATTATCGGGATGATGGGTGATCGCTTCCGAGTAGACCCGGCAGGCGGCATCGATGGAGGGCGCTGAAATGCGTCGGCGCCCGGCGCAGGATATCGACGAAGGCCTGCTGGGCTTCCTGCCGCCGATCGAGCGCGCCGAGCAGCACCGCGCGCTCGATTTCGCTATCGATGGCGTCGCGATCGCTGCGCCGATGCACCAGCAGCTTATCGAGCTGCCGCAGCCGCGATTCCTGCGCCAGCCGGGGCGCCCAGCCGCTGCGCCCGGCGTCAGGGGGCGAAGTCGCATTCTGTCTTGGGGCGGTCACGATGCCAAGGGCTTGATGTTGATGGATTTGATGTCGATGGGTTCGATGTCAGTGATTTTCACGCCGCATTATCGGCTGATTCGCAGCGTTAGCGTATCCGCAAATGCCGGCCGCTAGGGCATGATCCGGAAAAGTGGGAACCGGTTTTCCCTCGCGACAAACGCCAGAGGCGTTTGCGCGGAGATCATGCTCATACAAGAAGATGGACGTAGAGCATGATTCAACCTAGTTGAATCATGCTCTACGGCTTTGGATCGCCTGGTTGGCTCTGATCGAATGTCACGCCGATCCGCTTTTCCTTGCGCCAGACGACGTGGCAGGGCCGGTGATTGCCGTCCGTCACCAGGGTGAACTGCGCGGGGATCCCGAGCGGGCTGGCGACATCGAGGGCCGCGCCGGTGGCGGAGATATTGCGCACCGTGCAATCGATCGCGCCGCCGCCGAACTGGATGGTTCCGGCTTTCAGCACGCGATGTCTGGTAGCAATTCGGTGTTCGTCCATTGCAGCGGGGCGCACAAAAACAGGGAACCGACGACGGGAGGTTTCCCGCCGGGAACGCCAGCGGCTGCCCCTCGTCTTCGGAGCGGCCCGACGTATCGGGC
>NZ_JBEKCZ010000327.1:0-3687 GCF_050014615.1 Bradyrhizobium sp.
GCGACCTTGTACGATCCCTTCATCGAGCGCGGCCTCGATGCACTGAACTATGCCTGCTACCAGGACGCGCGCTTCATGGTGGCGGCGACGCCGTCGGGCATTACGCTAGCGCCCGAGGGCGGCGCCCATCAATCGATCGCGACGCCGCTGATCGGCATGGCGCAGGATGGCCTCGCCTCGTTCGAGCCGGCCTTTGTCGACGAACTCGCCGTGATTATGGGCTGGGGATTCCAGCACATGCAGCGCGAGAGAGCGGGCGAGGGCGGCTCGGTCTATTTGCGGCTTTCGACTCGCACGCTGGACCAGCCGCAGCGGATCATGACGCCGGAGTTGCAAAGCGGCATTACCGACGGGGCCTATTGGCTGCGCAAACCGGGCCCGAATTGCGACGTCGTGATCGCCTATACCGGCGCGGTCGCGCCCGAGGCGATCGAGGCTGTTGGCCTGCTCGGCGAAAGCCGCAGGGACGTTGGCCTGCTGGCAATCACGTCGGCGGACCGGTTGCATTCGGGGTGGACGTCGGCGCGGGGCCTGCGTCGCGACCGCCGCGGCGTGCCGCATCTCAGCCATATCGAAAGACTGCTGGCGCCTTTGTCGCGTGACTGCGGCATCGTCACCGTGATCGACGGTCATCCGGCGGCGCTGGGCTGGCTCGGCAGCGTGCGCGGCCACCGGGTGGAAGCGCTCGGCGTCGAGCATTTCGGCCAGACCGGCACCATCGAAGACCTCTACCGCCACCACGGCATCGACGCCAACGCCATCATCGATGCGGCCGAAACCGTCTCCGTCGGCGCCCCGGTGCGGCATCGCAAGATGGCGGTGTGATTTTCAGATCGCCGCCTCGGCGAGCACTATCTCAGTCGTCGTCCCGGCGAACGCCGGGACCCATAACCACCGATGGCCGTGGTTGAAGGGACTTGTCCAACAGCGTCGCTAAGATGCTACGGCACGGCGTGTGGGTCCCGGCTCAAGGCCGGGACGACGACGCAGGTCTTGCCACCTTCACACCGCCGATCTTATATCCAGCGTCCGCCGCAATGCGGCATCCCGCATATGGCGGGTTCATTTTCCCGGCCTTTCGTGCGAGGATGCTTGCCGAACGTTCCGTTCCCCCTCCACTCGCCCTGAAATCAAGAGGTTTACGATGGTTAACCGCATGCAATTCTACATCGACGGTGCCTGGGTCGATCCCGTCGTCAAGAAATCCACCCCCGTCGTCAACCCGGCGACCGAAGAGGCGATGTATGAAATTGCGCTCGGCTCCAGGGCCGATGTGGACAAGGCCGTGGTCGCCGCCAGGCGGGCGTTCGAGACCTTTTCGCAGACCAGCCGCGAGGAGCGTGTGGCGCTGCTGACCAGGATCATCGAGGTCTACAAGACCCGGATCAAGGATATCGGCGCGTCTGTCTCCGACGAGATGGGTGCCCCGCTGCCGATGGCGGAGAAGCTGCAGGCCGGCGCCGGCCTCGGCCACATCATCGCTACGCTCGATGTGCTCAAGAACTATCATTTCGAGGAAACCGTCGGCTCCGCCGTGGTGGTCCGCGAACCCGTCGGCGTCATCGGCATGATCACGCCGTGGAACTGGCCGCTGAACCAGATCGCCTGCAAGGTAGCGCCTGCGATCGCCGCCGGCTGCGCCATGATCCTCAAGCCGTCGGAATTCACCCCGACATCGGCATTGATTTTTGCCGAAATCCTGCATGAAGCGGGCGTGCCGAAGGGCGTGTTCAACCTCGTCAACGGCCTCGGCCCTGAGGTTGGCGCCGCCATGAGCGAGCATCCTGATATCGACATGATCTCGTTCACGGGCTCGACCCGCGCCGGCATCGATGTCGCCAAGCGCGCCGCGCCGACCGTCAAGCGCGTCAGCCAGGAACTGGGCGGCAAGTCGCCGAACATCATCCTCGAAGGCGCCGACCTCACCAAGGCCGTCACCGGCGGCGTGATGCACATGTTCAACAATTCCGGCCAGTCGTGCAACGCGCCGTCGCGGATGATCGTGCCGCTGTCGAAGATGAAGGAAGTCGCTGCCATCGCCAAGGGCGTCGCCGACAAGACCAAGGCCGGCGATCCCCGCGCCGAAGGCACCACCATCGGACCGGTCGTCAACCGCGGCCAGTGGGACAAGATCCAGGGCCTGATCCAGAAGGGCATCGAGGAAGGCGCCACTTTGGTGGCCGGGGGTCCCGGTCTGCCGGAAGGCGTCAACAAGGGCTTCTATGTTCGCCCGACCATCTTCGCTGATGTCACCGAGAACATGACCATCGCGCGCGAGGAAATCTTCGGGCCGGTACTCGTGGTCATGGGCGCCAAGGACGAAGAAGATGCGGTGAGGATCGCCAACGACACGCCCTACGGTCTGGCGGGGTACGTCTCCGCCGATACCGTCGAGACCGCCCGCAGGGTCGGCCGCCGGATTCGCGCCGGCAACGTCAACCTGCAGGGCGTACCGAACGACCGCACCGCGCCGTTCGGCGGCTACAAGCAGTCCGGCAACGGCCGCGAATGGGGCAAATACGGCTTCGAGGAGTTCCTCGAGGTCAAGGCGATCGCCGGCTTCAACGCCGCGTAAGTTTTAGCGCGACATCAAAGCGCCGGGGCGGGATCAACTTCCGCTCCGGCGTTTTGCGTTAGAGAATGCGAACAGTGAATACTCTTCACCCTCCCCTGGAGGGGGAGGGTCGGCTCACATGGAGCGTAGCGAAATGTGAGACGGGGTGGGGTGATCTCTCAACTCGGGCATCGTCCGCGGGGAGAGACTGTCACCCCACCCCGCCGCTCATTTCATTCGCGTCGACCCAGAGAGCGAGCTTCGCTCGTCTCGACCCCTCCAGGGGAGGGTGAGAGTGATAGCGTGGCGATGGTGAACTATCCCCCCAGCGCGCCCTGGGTGTTCACATACAGCGCGTAGATCGACTGGCTCGCGGCCATGAACAGCCGGTTGCGCTTCAGTCCGCCGAAGCAGACATTGGCGCAGCGCTCGGGCAGCGCGATGCGGCCGATCATGACGCCGTCGGGGGCGTAGACCACGACCCCGTCGAGTTCGGGATCGCCCATGCCCCAGCCGCACCACAGATTGCCGTCGATATCGGCGCGCATGCCGTCGGGCGTGGCGGGGCCGGCATCGGCGAACAGGCGCTTGTTGGAGAGTTTTTCGCCGCCTGGAGACACGTCGTAAGCGAGGATCTTGCGGGTCGGCACGCCGCGCGACTCGATGATGTAGAGAATCTTTTCGTCCGGCGAAAAACAAAGCCCGTTGGGCCCGAGGATGCCTTCGGCGACGATGGTCGGTTTCAGCGTCGCGCCATCGATCCGGTAGACATTCATGTCGATCTCGGATTCCGCGACATACCCTTCGTAATTGCCGAACAGGCCGAACATCGGATCGGTGAACCAGATCGAGCCGTCCGATTTCACGATAACGTCATTCGGCGAGTTCAGCCGCTTGCCGTCGAAGGAGTCCATCAGCACCGTGATCGAACCGTCATATTCGGTTCGCACCACGCGGCGTCCGCCGTGCTCGCAGGTGATCAGGCGTCCCTGGCGGTCGCGGGTGTTGCCGTTGGCGAAGTTCGAGGGCTTGCGGTAGATGCTGACCGCGCCGGTTTCCTCTTCCCATTTGAGGATGCGCTGGTTGGGAATATCGCTGCACAGCAAATAGCGCCCGTCGCCGACCCACACCGG
>NZ_JBEKCZ010000328.1:0-4417 GCF_050014615.1 Bradyrhizobium sp.
CATCGGACCAGAGGAACCACTCGACGTGGTCGGGACCGGCAGTGCGGTGAGCCCCGTTTCCCCTCTGCTTGTCTGCGCAAGAGGACTTCGGCGAGACCGGTCCAACGATCCCGCCACTCTCGACGGTCTAAAGTATTTCCGTCTCTCGTCAGGCTTGGTTTAGCGACCGTGCCCGCTTTGGTCGTTCATTGCCAGGAGGACATCAGGCCAATGGGACCCAGATGCTCCGACCGGTGTCTCAGGCCACCAGGGTTTCCGCAGGGCCCCACAGCTAGGAGGTTACGGGACGCTGATATGATCGCGTCGTTCTCGGAAGAAATGTGAACGCCGGTCGAAATCCGCACTTTTTTGGCAGCACGTGAACCTGCACCGCGATTGACCCCGGTAGCGGATTGTCCAGGTAGTCCATAGGAGGGCCCCGCCCCGTAGCGGAGCGCGGTTCGCGCGCAGCGAAGCGGAGGGGCGGGAGGAGCCTGTGGACCCACCTGGGCAATCCGCGGGATGTGAGGGGCCCACGAGCGACAACGATGGCCGCTCGGATAGCCGGGTCATGGCCGGCATTGTCATCTTGATTGACGCGCCCCCCAGCCCAATCGCCATCGCAGCAAAGGGTGCCGCCTTCTTCCAATTTCTAGACTTGTAGCTGTGAGTTTTGGCCGTTCTCGGACGCGCCGCGCCTGACTGCGATCGGCTGTCGCGATAAGAACCTGTCGATATTCGAAGGCAGGCACGGCACCGATCCCAACGTGGCAGTTCGCATCGGCGCCGTGCCCTACACCGTGCAGGAGCACGAATGCAGGGGCATGATCGCACCCGGGAGGGATTGCGTCTACAGCACGTGCGTGCATCCGCACATGGGAACGGCGACTGCCATGACGGAGCTGATGGAACGCCTGCGCGGCTGTTCTTGTGCCATGGCTGCCGGGTCCAAGTGCTTATCTGCAGCCATTGCGATCGCGGTCACATGTACTGCGCCGACGGCTGCGCTGGGAAAGCGCGCCGACATTCGCAGCGCGACGCCGGTCGGCGTTACCAGACGAGCCGCCGCGGCCGCATCAACCATGCGGCGCGAGCACGCCGCCACCGGGTGCGCAAAAATAACGTGACGCATCAGGGTTCCATGCCGGATCGATTGGATGATCTGGTGCCCGAGGACCAGGCTGTGGGCGCGACGGCACAAATGTCTGCGGACAGCATCAGCCGACCGCGATGGCACTGTCATTGCTGCGGCCGTCGCTGTCCGCAGCTTGTTCGCCGCAACTTCCTGCAACGCAGCCGCGGCCCGTGGAGTAATCGAAGAGGACGTCGCCGTGACCATCCCCCCTGACATCGAGGCGCAGATCCTGCGCTATTACCATGCTGAACGCTGGCGGATCGGAACGATCGCCAAACAACTGCGCGTTCACCGCGACACCGTCGCCCGGGTGTTAGCCCAGGCCGGCCTGCCGCGCATCGAGAGGCTGCGCCGCCCCTCGAAAATCGATCCGTATCTGCCATTCATCCACGAGACCCTGGCGAAGTTCCCGACGCTGAGGGCGAGCCGCCTGCACGCGATGGTGCAGGAGCGCGGCTATCGCGGCGGTCAAAGCCAGTTCCGCCATATCATTGCTTGTCACCGACCACGGCCACCGGCGGAAGCTTATTTGCGTCTGCGCACCCTGCCTGGCGAACAAGCTCAGGTCGATTGGGGACATTTTGGCCATGTGGTGATCGGCCGGGCCCGCCGGCCGCTGATGGCTTTTGTCGCGGTCCTGAGCTTCTCGCGCCAGATCTTCCTGCGCTTCTTTCTCGATGCCCGCATGGAGAACTTCCTGCGCGGCCATATCGGCGCCTTCGCGGTTTGGAACGCGGTGCCGAGAGTCATTTTGTACGACAACTTACGAAGCGCCGTGCTGGAGCGCCGCGGCGACGCCATCCGCTTCAATCCCATCTTGCTCGACTTCGCCGGGCATTACCGTTACGAGCCGCGTCCTGTCGCCGTCGCCAGGGGAAATGAAAAAGGCCGGGTCGAGCGCGCTGTGCGCTACGTTCGGGATGGCTTCTTTGCCGGCCGCCAGTTTGCAGATGTCGAAGACCTCAATGCCCAGGCCGACGAATGGTGCCAGGGCGCGACGGCGGATCGGCGCTGCCCGGATCAGGACTCCCTAACGGTCCGCGAAGTTTTTGCCCAGGAGGCCCCCTATCTTATGAAGTTGCCGGACAATCCCTATCCGGTCGTCGAGCAGGTGGCGGTCTCGGTCAGCAAGACGCCTTACGTCCGCTTCGATAAAAACGACTACTCGGTGCCACACAGCCATGTGCGGCGATCGCTCACCGTGCTGGCAGATCCCGACCGGGTCCGCATCGTCGATGGACAGCAGATACTGGCCAGCCATCCGCGCAGTTACGACAAGGGCGAGCGGATTGAGGATCCCGCCCATATCCAGGCCCTCATCGATCAAAAGCGTGAAGCACACCGCGAGCGCGCCACCGATCATCTCGCCCACGCGGCTCCAGCCAGCCAGAAATTGCTGGTTCGCGCCGCTGAGCGGGGTGCCAATCTCGGCGCCATCACGGCTGCCCTGATGCGTCTGTTGCGACGCTACGGGGGAGCCGAGCTGCAGTCTGCCATCATGGCGGCGCTCGATCGCGATGTGCCACATCCAAATGCCGTACGCCTGGCGCTGGAACGCCGCCGCGAAGACCGCCAACAGGTCCCGCCGGTCGACATGACGTTGCCAGCCCATGTGCGTGCGCGCGACGTGGCCGTGCGGCCGCATTCTCTCGAGACCTATGACCAGTTGAAGGATCACAACCATGAAGAATCTTGAGGGACTGCATGCGCGCGCCAAAGCTCTGCGCCTGCACGGCCTGTTGGCTCATTGGTCGGAAGCGGTCGCCGAGCCAGCTCTCGCCAAAGCGGGAGCCTGGGTCGAACAGATGCTTGACTGGGAAGAGCAAGAGCGGGCGCGCCGAAGCCTGGAGCGCCGTCTCCAGGACGCCCATATCGGCCGCTTCAAAGCCGTCTGCGACTTCGATTGGACATGGCCCAAACGCTGTGATCGCGCCACCTTCGAGGCGTTGATGTCGCTCGACTTCCTCAAGGACGCCACCAATGCCGTACTCGTCGGTCCGAATGGCGTCGGCAAGACGACGTTGGCGCGCAATCTCGCCCACCAGGCGCTCATCCACGGTCACACCGTCCTGTTCACCAACGCCGGCCAGTTGCTCGGCGACCTCGCCGCCTTGGACAGCGATTCCGCCCTCCGCCGTAGGTTACGGTACTACGCCGCGCCGGCACTCCTTCTGATCGACGAAGTCGGATACCTCTCCTATTCCAACCGTCATGCCGATCTGTTGTTCGAGCTGATCTCAAGGCGCTACGAGCAGAAGAGCACCGTTGTGACAACCAACCGGCCATTCGCCGAATGGCGCGACGTCTTCCCCAATGCCGCCTGCGTCGTCTCCATGGTCGATCGCCTCATGCACAACGCGGAAATCGTTGCTATCGACGGCGAATCCTACCGCGTCAAGGAAGCCCGCGAACGAGCCGAACAGCGCGCCAAGCAACGCCGGGGAGGAAAATGATGGCCAAACGCAAGACAACTAAGCGGCGGCAACGCCATGACCATTCCATCCAAGACCGAGCGTCCCTTCGCGCCAGAGCACCACATTCCGCGGGACTGCCTCACCTGGTCCATCTATCAAACCAATTTGCAAGATCTGACGCGCCAGCAGCGTCAGTCTCCACCCGTCGGTCATATCGACGACGACGACCTGCCGTTCTGAGAATCACCGCACGCCTGATCAACAAGGGGCCGAAGACGGCCCCTTGTTCATGACCCATACGCGGCAGCTTGTGCTGCCAAAAAAGTGCGGATTTACACCGGCGGCAACAGATCTTGACGATACCATCCTTCTCGCGCTCAGTCGCCCTGATGTTGCATGGCTTGACGTAGTCGCCAAGGTGATTGGTGCCTCCGAGGCGTTGCCCGCTAGCGTAGTTACATCAGCTATCAAGACGTTTTCCAAAAAATTCTGGTCGGATGCGGAGCGCAATCGCATCTGGCGAGTTCAAATGCCGGGAGCTCGCCGTGAAATCGTCGCAGGAGCGTTCGCTGCATTAATTGAAGCGGGCTACAATCTGCCGCCGCCTGATGTTGCAAACCAAATTGCAGATGAGTTTACGGCATTCTGCGAAGATCAGATCAGGATTTCCCCTGATGCCTACGAGGTCCTCGCTGAACTAAAGCGAAGGGGCTTAAAAATTGCGCTTGTTACCAACGGTGCGGCTGAGGCTCAGCGCGTTAAGATAGGGCGCTTCATACTAGCTGACTATTTCGACCATATCCAAATCGAAGAGGAAGTTGGATTTGGCAAGCCAGAAGAGCAGGCCTACTTGCATGCGATGAGTGCTCTTGGTGTGAAGCCTTATGAG
>NZ_JBEKCZ010000329.1:0-3621 GCF_050014615.1 Bradyrhizobium sp.
GAAAAGGCGATGCCGGTGACGACGTGGCTTTCCATGATTTCCTCCTCGCTGCAGATCAGCGTGCCCGGCGGCTGGTTGGCGTGCGGGTCGATATCTTCGGGCTTGTCGAAACTGGAGCGGACAAAGATCGGCATGTTGTGCACCATGCCGAGTTCCACCGAGCGGACCTGCAGCACCTTGGCGCCCTGCGAGGCCAGCTCAAACATGTCCTCGAACGCAATCTTGTCGAGCCGGCGCGCCTTGGGAACCACGCGCGGGTCGGTGGTATAGACGCCATCGACATCGGTATAGATATCGCAGCGGTCGGCATGAATGGCAGCCGCAATCGCCACCGCCGAGGTGTCGGAACCGCCGCGCCCAAGCGTGGTGATCCGCCCGGTCAGCGGATTGATGCCCTGGAAGCCGGCGATGACCGCGACTTCCTTGCGGTCCTTGAAGCGGTTGATCAGCTCGGTTCCGTCGATCTCGAGAATCCGTGCCGATGCATGGGCGTCGCTGGTCTTGATCGGGATCTGCCAGCCCTGCCAGGAGCGCGCCTGAATGCCGATCGCCTGCAGCGCGATCGCGAGCAGCCCGGCGGTGACCTGCTCGCCGGACGCCACCACGGCGTCATATTCGCGCGCGTCGTGCATCGGCGAGGCGTCGCGGCACCATTCCACCAGCTCGTTGGTCTTGCCGGCCATCGCGGAAACCACCACGGCGACGTCATGGCCGGCATCGACCTCGCGCTTGACGTGGCGCGCGACGTTGCGGATGCGGTCGATATTGGCGACGGAGGTGCCGCCGAATTTCATCACGAGGCGGCCCATGACGACAGGTGCATTCCTTTGCGAGGATAGGTAAATGTGATCCGCACGCAAAACCGGAAGCGCACGGGCCAAAAGGCGCGTATACATAGCGGCGCGGTTGGGGGCAAGCAACCCGGTTTGGGGCATCCCGGACAGGGCGTGGGGTCGGTTTGGTTGGGTAATCAAGGCGGAGTGTATGGGGCGTTATATCGACGATATCCTGCAGCCCGGCGAAAAGGTGCTGTATTCGACCAACGCGCACTGGATATTTTACTGGCCGGCGATCGTGGCCTGGCTGGTGGCGATCGCGTTCTTCATCCTGTCGCGACTGGTCGTCGCCGACACGCCGACGCTGCTCTGTCTGGCGCTGGCGGCCATCGCGGCGGTTGCCGCGCTGTACAAGATGCTGACGGCCTGGTTCCATCGCTGGACCACCGAGACCGACGTCACCAATTTGCGGGTCGTCCACAAGACCGGTTTCATCAAGCGCCGCACCTTTGAGATGAGCCTAGACAAGGTCGAGAGCGTTGACGTCAACCAGAGCATTCTCGGCCGCCTGCTCAATTACGGCAACGTGACGATTCTGGGCGTCGGCGAGGGCAAGGAAACCATCTCGACCATCGCTTCGCCGCTCGCATTCCGCAATTTCATCACCGCGCGATAGGAGCGGCGCGCACCCATGGCCATGCAGCAAGATTCCCCCGCCAATTTCCCAGCCGCACCGGCATCGACGGTCGATCCCGCCGAGATCGTGAAATTTTCCAAGCTGTCGGACCAATGGTGGGACCCCAACGGCAAGATGGCGCCGCTGCACAAGATCAATCCGCTGCGGCTGACCTATATTCGCGACGCCGCCTGCCGCAAGTTCGAACGCAATGTCAAAAGCCTGAATTGCCTGTCCGGCCTGCGCATCCTCGATATCGGCTGCGGCGCCGGTCTGTTGTGCGAGCCGTTCACGCGGCTTGGCGCGCAGGTGATCGGCGTCGATCCGTCCGCCAGCAATATCGCGGCTGCCCGGCTGCACGCGGACAAGGGCCATTTGTCGATCGACTATCGCTGCACCACGGTCGAAGAGATGGACGTGCGCGAACGCTTCGATATCGTGCTGGCGATGGAAGTGATCGAGCATGTCAGCGATATCGGCGTGTTCCTCAATCGCTGCGCGGCGATGCTCAAGCCCGGCGGGCTGATGGTGATCTCGACGCTGAACCGCAACTGGAAGAGCTTTGCGCTCGCCATCGTCGGCGCCGAATATGTGCTGCGCTGGCTGCCGCGCGGTACGCATCAATGGGACAAGTTCGTCACCCCCGACGAACTTGCGCATCACCTCGAGAACAACAAGCTCGCCATCACAGAACAGGCCGGCGTGGTCTACAGCCCGTTCGCCGACAAATGGACCATCTCCTCGGATATGGACGTGAACTATATGGTAGTCGCCGAGGGGGTGTGAGCCTTTGTCGTCTCTGCGTTCGCTCTTCACCCTCCCCTGGAGGGGGAGGGTCGGCGCGCATCGCTCGATGCGCGACGGGGTGGGGTGAAGACGTAGATCCGAGCAACGGTCTATCTTAATTCCGACTTCGACGCTTCCTATCATTGATGCTGCTTACGCGGCATGGCAGGTAAGAAGTCACCCCACCCCGACCGCTACGCGGTCGACCCTCCCCCTCCAGGGGAGGGTAAGGTAGCCGCCCCCCATGTTCACCGTCGCCACGCTCTGGATTCCCTTCACCGTCATCGCCGCGCTGGGGCAGGTCGCGCGCAATGCGATGCAGCGGCAGTTGACCGGGCCGCTCGGCACCTGGGGCGCCACCAATATCCGCTTCCTGTTCGGCTTTCCGTTCTCGATCGTGTTCTTCGTGGTCCTGTTGGCCCTGACCGGAGATCCCTTGCCGTGGCCGACAGCCGCGTTCTGGCCATGGCTGATGCTCGGCGCGCTCTGCCAGATTGTCGCCACCGGATTGATGTTGCTCGCGATGAACGACAGCTCGTTCGTGGTGACGACGGCCTACCTTAAGACCGAGGCGATCCAGACCGCGATCTTCGGCTTTGTCTTTCTCGGCGACCATCTGACTTCACTGAAGGTGATCGCGATCCTGATCGCGACCATCGGCGTCATCATCACCGCGCTGCGGCCCGGCGGCACCAAGGGCTTTGCCGATCTGAGGCCGACGGTGCTCGGCCTTGTCGCGGCCGCGACATTCGCGCTGTCGGCGATCGGCTTTCGCGGCGCGATCATCACGATATCCGGGGTGTCGTTCGTGACCGCGGCGTCCTACACGCTGGTGTTCGGGCTGTTCGTGCAGACGCTGGTGTTGACGGTCTATCTGCTGGCGCGCGCGCCGGGCGTGCTCAAGGCGATCCTCGGGCTGTGGAAGCCGTCGATGCTCGCGGGCTTCACGGGCGCGTTCGCCTCGCAGTTCTGGTTCCTGGCCTTTGCGCTGACCGCGGCGGCCAATGTGCGCACGCTGGCGCTGGTCGAGGTGCTGTTCGCGCAAGCCGTGGCGTATTATTCGTTCAAGCAGCCGCTGTCGGCGCGCGAACTTGCCGGCATCGCGCTGATCGTGATCGGGGTGGCGCTATTGGTGGCGGTTTAGTCTGAGATTCGTAGGGTGGGCAAAGCGAAGCGTGCCCACCATCTCGTGTCGTGAAATGATCATGGTGGGCACGGCGCAAGTGCGCCTTTGCCCACCCTACGAAACTGCGTGTGCAAATATCAGTTCCGGTCGTCCGGCAGCACCGGCAGCGGCGACACCTCGACGCCTTCCTCGATTAGCGAGCGGGCTTCCTCCGGCGACGCCTCGCCGTAGATCGGGCGGTGTTCGATATCGCCGTA
>NZ_JBEKCZ010000330.1:0-3561 GCF_050014615.1 Bradyrhizobium sp.
TTTCCACCGAAAGCGCCAAGACCCGCGACATCACCGGCGGTCTGCCGCGGGTCGCCGAACTGTTCGAGGCTCGCAAGCCAAAGGACGCGGCGATCATCGCGGAAATCGCCGGCACCATCCGCTTCGGCCGCGACTACAAGAACAAGCGCCGCATCTCGATCGAGCCGATGGACAAGAACGAGGAGACCCGCGAGTACCTGATCCCGAAGGGCAAGCACATCCATCTGCAGGATGGCGATATCGTCGAAAAGGGCGATTTCATCGTCGAAGGCAATCCGGCACCGCACGACATTCTGGCGATCAAGGGTATCGAGGAACTCGCTGCCTATCTGGTCAACGAAATCCAGGAGGTCTACCGGCTGCAGGGCGTGCTGATCAACGACAAGCACATCGAAGTGATTGTCCGTCAGATGCTGCAAAAGGTGGAGATCACCGACCAGGGCGAGACCGACATGATCTCGGGCGAACAGATCGACAAGATCGAGTTCGACCAGCTCAACGCCCGGGCCAAGGAAGAGGGCAAGAAGATCGCCACGGGAACGCCGGTACTGCTCGGCATCACCAAGGCGAGCTTGCAGACCCGCTCGTTCTTCTCGGCGGCCTCGTTCCAGGAGACCACCCGCGTGCTCACCGAAGCGGCCGTCAATGGCAAGGTGGACCCGCTGGAAGGCCTCAAGGAGAACGTCATCGTTGGTCGCCTGATTCCGGCGGGCACCGGTGCCTCGATGGCCAAGATTCGGGAAGTCGCCGTGAAGCGCGACAAGCTGATTCTGGACGAGCGCGAAAAGCAGGCCACCATCGTGCCAGCGGCTCCCGAGGTCGAACCGCTGGCGCTGCCGCCCGCGGAATAAATAAGCAGATTCAATGGATTAGAGAGAAGGCCGGCGCAAGCCGGCCTTTTTTTGCTATTTTTTCGCTATTCTGGTTCTGCTAGCGTCGTTCGTTCATCTTCCCTTCAGGGAAAAAAGCGCTTCGTCTCAAACGACTTAGATCGCGGGCCCGCGGCAGCTGGCGGACCGCGGCAGGGTCGCGGGGAACACTTGGAAATAGATGTTGGATCTTGCAATCGTTGGCGGTGGCCCCGGCGGCCTGATGAGTGCCTGGTATCTCAAAAAGAAACTGGGTGAACTTTGTCGCGTCACCATTTTTGAGGCATCCGACCGCGTCGGCGGCAAGGTTCTCACGCGCAAATTCGATTCTGCGCCCGCGATGTACGAAGCCGGCGTCGCCGAGATCTACGATTACTCCATGACCGGCCCCGATCCGCTGCGCGAGCTAATCCAGCATTTCGGCCTGCAGACCATTCCGATGGACGCCGAGCAGGTCCAGCTCGACGGCGAATTGCTCAATGACGTGCCGGGCATGCGCCGCAAATATGGAGCGAAGACCGCCGACGCCATCGAGACGTTCCGCAAGCGCTGTACCGAAATGGTGTCCCCGATCGAATATTACGAAGGCGTCGGCGCGCACGACAACGAACATCCATGGGCCTACATTACCTGCGAGGCGTTGCTCGACCGCGAAATCGAGGATGCCACCGCCAAGCGCTTCTTCAAGACCATGGCGCGGTCCGATCTCGCCACCGAGAGCCACAATACCAACGGGCTCAATGCGCTGAAGAACTTCGTGATGGATGTCGACGGCTATATCGGCCTGTATTCGATCCAGAACGGCAACGAGCAGCTGATCGACTGCCTGCAGTCCGAGGTCGATGCCGATATCGAGCTCAATCACCGGGTGCTCAAGATCGGCAAGACCGCGGCCGGCCGCTATCAGCTCAACATGATGAACGGCAAGGGGCCGGAGACCCGCGATTTCGATCTCGTGGTGATGTGCCTGCCGCACTCCTGGCTCGCCACCATGCGCTGGGACGGCGAGCAATTGCGCAAGTCGATGGTCAAGCACATCGCCTATTTCGATCGGCCCGCGCATTATCTGCGGGTTTCGATCCTGTTCGACGCGCCGTTCTGGGGCGATAAGATTCCGGGCGCATGGTTCATGTCGGAGGCGTTCGGCGGCTGCTGCGTCTATAACGAAGGCGCCCGCCACGACGTCGGCAAGCACGGCGTCCTGAACTGGCTGATCGCCGGCTCCGATGCGCTGGCTTTCGCCAATCTTGGCGACCAGGAACTGATCGATGCCGCGCTGAAGTCGCTGCCGGCCTCGCTCGGCGATGCGCGCGCCCATCTCATGGAGGGCAAGATCCATCGCTGGCTGTCGTCGGTGAACGCGCTTCCCGGCGGCATGCCGGCGCGTGACGTGATGACGAATCACCGGCCAGACCCGAAACAGCATCCCGGCCTGGTGGTGGTCGGCGACTATCTGTTCGACTCGACACTGAACGGATTGCTGGATTCCTCCGATGCCGCGACCGACATCATCGTCACCGAGATGATGCGGCTGCGTCGTGCGCGCGGGGAGGGGGCCGGTTCTGCTTCCGGCAAGCCCGCCTCCGACAAGATCGATCGCGACTATTTCAGGAATTATCGCGGGCTCGGCCCCTACAGCGAGGTCTGGAGCCGGTTTACCGATCCGGCCTATCTGACGGACCTCATCAGGATCGTCTGGAGCCGCGTCAGGGGCTACAAACTGCTGGTGGCCGGATCCGCCAGCGGAGAACTGGTGGGCGCGCTGCGCGCCCGCGGGATCGATGCATGGGGCATCGAGAACAACCGCGCGATACACGCCAGAACGCCGAAGGCGCTGAAAAAATTCAACAAGCTCGGATCGATCGTCGATATGCCGTTTAGGGATCGCGAATTCGATTTTGTGTTCGAGACCAGCCTGTGCCATGTCGCGGAAAAGCAGGTATCGCGAGCTGTTCGCGAACTGAACCGGGTCATGAAGTCGGGCCTGATATTCGGATCGGTGACGTCGGACATGGCGCCGGCGCTGATCGATCGCTACGATCTGCTGCGCGGGGTCAAGAAGCTTGGCACCTGGTGGGAATGGTCGGAACTGTTTTTCAGCAACGGATTCGACCTGTCGATGCATCGCCGCGACTGCACCGATGCGCTGTGGGCGGCGACGCTGGCCGCCAACAAGGGACCCGGCGAGTGGTATGCGGACTCCGAGAGCCTGCGCTACTCTTTCTTTGACAAGGTCGAAGCCGACGATTGAACTAATCCAAGTTGCCGTTGCCGCGAATGCGCGGCGCCCCGTGGAAAGTTGTTGGCAGTTGCTTTGCCGAACGCGTAGAACCACCGGGTCGATTTTGCGGTCATGCCGGCCGTGCAGCTTCGGTTGGTTTTCATGGCGTCCAGGCCTCCATCACCGGATGATCCGATCGCCGCTGCCGCGGATGATCCGGCCGCGCCCGCGCTCGATGAGAAGCTCATCGCCGGTGTAGCTGGTCGCACCGGCGGCAAGCCGGCGGCGTCGTCACCGGCCGATGACGACGACGAAGAAGACGAACTCGATCTTGATGATGACGAGGACGATGAGGAACTCGTCGTCTTTACGGCCAAGGAAGCCGCTGGCGCGCTGGCGACAGTCTATGCGTTCGTCAAACCGTTTCTGAAAAACTACAAGAAGATCCTGACATTTGTCAGCCTCGGCGTC
>NZ_JBEKCZ010000331.1:0-3498 GCF_050014615.1 Bradyrhizobium sp.
TCCGACAATGCGAGCCTGGACAGGACGACCATCGCCCCGAACAATCCTATTCCGGCCAGCGTGATCAGGAACAACGCCGCGAACATGCGGGGAATATCGAGCGTGAAGCCGGCGTCCAGAATCTCATAGGCGAGGCCGGATGAGCGGCCGCCGGTGCCGGCGACGAACTCCGCCACCACGGCGCCGATCAGCGCAAGCCCGCTCGAAATCCGCAAGCCTCCGAAGAAATACGGCAGCGCGCCGGGTATTCGAAGCTTGATGAGCGTCTTGAGACGCCCGGCGCGATTCATCCGAAAGTAATTGGCGAGCCCCGGGTCCACGCTGCGCAGGCCGAGCGTGGTGTTGGAAATGATCGGAAACAGCGCCACCAAGGTCGCGCAGATCGTCAGCGACAGTTGCGTGTTCTTGACCAGGATGATGATCAGCGGCGCGATCGCGACAACCGGCGTCACCTGCAGCAGGACGGCGTAGGGAAACAGGCTCACTTCGATCGCCCGGCTCTGCACGAACATGAAGGCGACCAGCGTGCCGATCACGACCGCCGCGGCGAAGGCCTGCAGCGTCACCCGCAAGGTGACCATCAGCGCGCGCAGCAAGGACGGACCGTTGTGAACGAGGCTTTGGAAGATATCGCTCGGCTTCGGAAACAGATAAACCGGTATCGACGCGAGCCGGCAGCCGACTTCCCACAGAGCGAACAATACGACGCCGACCGCAAGTGGTGCGGCGATCCGCACAAAGGTCTCCGACTGCAGCAGCGGCTTCACAATGCTCCTCCCGGCGCCGAGGGCAGCGACGCTTCGGCCAGCCAGGTCGACAATTCACGGCAATAGGCCGCAAACTGCGCGCTGTCGCGAAATCCCTCGTCACGCGGCTGCGGCGCATCGATGGTCATGGTCCGGAAGATACGGCCGGGATTAGCTGCCATCACGATGATCCGGGTCGAGAGGAACACAGCCTCATAGATCGAATGGGTGACGAACACCGTCGTCAGCTTGCGTTCCCACCACAGCTTGATGAGATCGGCGTCGAGATTGTTGCGGGTGAATTCATCGAGCGCTCCGAAAGGTTCATCCATCAGCAACAGATTTGGGTTGGTCACCAGCGCCCGCGCAATCGAGACCCGCATCTTCATGCCGCCGGATAATTGACGCGGAAAATGCCGGGCAAATTTCGATAGACCCACGCGTTCGATCGCCTCCGCCACCGCCGGCGCCGTTTTGGCGTTGGCGATGCCCGCGAGTTCAAGCGGAAGCCGCACATTGGCATCGACCCTGGCCCACGGCATCAAAGTGGGTTCCTGGAATACGAAGGCAAAGCGCCGCCCGTCCTCGCCGACCTGCGCGAAGTCGCCGCGCCACCACAACAGCCGGCCGTCCGACGGTTCGATCAGGTTCGCGATCAGTTTGAGCAGCGTGCTCTTGCCGCAGCCGGATGGGCCAATCAGGGTCAGGAACTCGCCATCCGCGATCGATAGATCGATCGGCGCCAGTCCCCGCGTGCCGTTGCTGAACACCTTCTCGGCCGAGAGCACCTCGACAGCCGGCGGCCGATCGCCGCCGGCCGTGGTTCGGTCCGGGCTCACGTTAAACGGCTCGCCGGGCGTCAGGACGTTCACGGCAGCTCCTATTGCACGCCGATCTTGAGGTCCTTGACGAAGCGCTCGTCGAAAGCCTTGTGCCAATCCGTCTTCGGATCGAGCAGCTCGCCCGCGACCAGAAAATCGTAGATTTTCTTGTAGCGCTCGGCCGTGATGACGCCGACGCCCAAAGTGGCCGCATCACCGCCATCGATGGCCTTGTTTTCCCTAAGTTTCTCGATTGCAAAGGCGATCTGTCCATCGGTCATTTTGGGGTTGTCGGCCTTGATCAAGGCATTGCCCGGCGCCGGATTCTTGATGTAGTCGCGCCAGCCCTCCAGCGATGCCTTCACAAACCGTGCCACCACGTCGGGCTTTTCGGCGATCATCTTCTCGGTCGTGACGATGGTCGAGCCATAGGGCGGATAACCGCCATCGGCCAGCAGGAAGAACTTCACTTTTTCGTTCTGTTCCTGCGCCTGATAGGGCTCGGACGACGGATAGGCCTGCTGGGCGACGTTCTTGTCGGCAAAGAACGGCTGCAGGTTGAACGTATAGGGCCGGATCTGGTCGTCAGTAAAACCGTATTTGGCGCGCAGCCAGGGCCAGAAGGTGATGCGCGAGGAACCCGCGATCAGGATCGGCTTGCCCTTGAGCGCCGCCATGTCAGCCACGTCATCATGGGTCATCAACCCCTGCAAGTCGAACTGGAACGACGACGCAACGGTCACGAGCGGCAGGTTCTGCTCGCGGCCCTTGAGCACCTGGATGTCGTAGCCCATCATGAAGTCGGTCTCGCCGGCCAGCAACAACTGCGAGCCGTTCACCTGCGGGCCGCCCATCTTGATGGTGACGTCGAGACCGGCCTTCTCGTAAAGCCCGGTCGCTTTGGCCTGATAGAACCCGCCATGCTCGGCCTGAGCGAACCAGCTGGTCAGAAAGCTCACCTTGTCAGCGGCAAGCGTCGGCGCCAGCGAACCAAAAAATGCGCTTGTTCCAACAACGGCGATCGCGATCATTCGCGGCATAAATTTCATTGCCATCTCAGCTCCCTCGTTTCGGGCCGGCGCCTGGCCGGCCATCGGTGTCCCAGCTCCATCGCGGACGGATCGATCTCGATCGAGCGTCGTCCGCGCTGGAATTTGAGGATGCACAGGCGCGCTGTCACCTGAAAGCATTTTTATTCGAGCAAGCTGTTGCCTTTTGGGCAACGACTACTTTCCGCGGCTCTGGTGCATCAAAAAGCGGCGTGCGCTCGCCTGAACAACTGACACGTTGCAGAATTAGCCGATGACGCCGCCGGCAAAATCGACTTAGTATTTGACGACAGGGTTGCATTGTTTTGACCCTTGTTTCCGTCTTCACCCTTGCCATGAGGCACGATCGCTGTGCGCGCACTTTTTCCATCCTCGATCAAACCTCCCTTTGCACGTTACAGCCACGGCATCGCGTTGCCCGAAGGACACAGATTCGTGTTTACCTCGGGCCAGCTCGGCATCAGCGCCGACGAAAAAGTTCCCGGGGAGTGCGAGGCGCAGGCCGACCTGTGCTTCGCCAACATCGCCGCGATCCTCGCCGAAGACGGCATGACGCTGGCCCATGTCGTGCGCCTCAACGCCTATGTGACCGCGCGCGAGTATATGCAGGGCTATATGCGCTCGCGCGACAAGCAATTTCCCGGCACCCCGCCGGCGTCGACGCTGATGATTGTTTCGGGCTTCGTGCGCGCGGAATTCTTCGTCGAAATCGAAGCGATCGCGGCAGCGCCTCAAGGCTAGCAGGCAGACACATTAGTCTGTAGCCCAATTCGGATTGATGCGGGCCTCCGCTTTCGGCGGCACAGCGGACATAACCGGACTCGCTGCCGGCTCGACCGGGTCGCGAATGCCCCCGACCGATATCGACCAGGTTGGTGAAAT
>NZ_JBEKCZ010000332.1:0-3825 GCF_050014615.1 Bradyrhizobium sp.
GTCGATCCCCAAACCGGCGCGATCCTTCGCACCATCGAATCCAAACGCGTCGTCACCGGGGTGACCTGGATCGACGGCGAGCTCTGGCACGGGACCTGGGAAGGTGAGGAAAGCGATTTGAGGCGAGTTGATCCTCAAACGGGAGAGGTACTGGAGAAGATCGAGATGCCGCCTGGCGTGGGAGTGTCAGGGCTCGAGTCCGATGGCGCCGATCAGTTCTTTTGCGGAGGCGGAGGCAGCGGTAAGGTGAGAGCCGTTCGCCGGCCGAGGCGCGCCGCTGCGGCAGGCAGCGGCTGATCGCGGACCCGCTGATATCTGGACCACGCCCGAACGAGGTCGCATGATCGAGCTGAAATTCGAGGCGGAGATCCGTGCCAGCGCCGAGCGGGTCTTTTCGCTCTTGGCTGAGCTGCGCGACTACGACCGCTGGCTTCCGCCGTCGGCGGCGTTCCGCGGGACGGTCCGGATCTCGGAGGGGCCGATCGCGGTCGGCACCACCTATCTGGAGCCGGGACCGTTCGGCACAAGGCGCGGCGTGCTCACGCAAATGGATCGGCCGACGCGGCTGGCGTTCGAGCAGCCGATGACCTTGAAGCCGCGCGCGCTGGGCGTGATCGGCATCAAGCTCCTGCACACACTGACCCCGGATGGTGCTTCCGTTCACCTTCTGCGCACCATCGAACTGTCGCCTCAGGGGCCTGTGAAGTTGCTGATGCCATTGCTGGTGGGGATGTTCCGCGCCGAAAACGAAAGAATGATGCAGACGCTCAAGAATTACGCTGAATCGAACCCTTCCGAGGCGCCGAAATGAGGTGGTCGGGCGGAACCATCTGGTCACGCCGCGTTGCGAATCAGCTAGCGTATTGCGATCCGCGGCCTGAGACATTTTTAACGAGTTGTGTCTAAGGATGGAGCGACATCCAACCCGGTCATTTGATTTCCAATGCCCGCCACCGACGACGCCAAGATGTTCGACCTCGCGCCAGTCTCGCTCTGGATCGAGGACTATAGCGCGGTCAAGGCGCTGTTCGAACAGTGGCACGCGGAAGGCGTCAACGACATCAAGGCATTCCTCGCCGCCGACCCCGACCGCGTGCGGCAGTGCTCGGAGCGGATCCGCATCCTCAAGGTCAACCGCAAGACCCTGTCGCTGTTTGGCGCGCGCGATCTCGCGCATCTGATGGCCAACCTCGGCCAGGTGATGCGCGACGACACCTTCAAGAGTTATGCCGACGAACTGGCCCAGTTCTGGAACGGGCAGACCAGCTTCGCCAGCCACTCGGTCAATTACACGCTGGCCGGCGAACGCCTCGATATCCAGGTCAACGGCACCATCCTTCCCGGTCACGAAGCGAGCTGGGACCGCGTCATGATCGCGATCGAGGACGTCACCGAGCGCGAAGGCGCCCGGCGCCGTCTCGCGGACAGCGAGACCTACGCGTTCGGCCTGTTTGCCCATTCGCCGGTCTCGCTGTGGGTGGAGGATTTCAGCGGCGTCAAACGCCTGGTCGACGACGTGCGCGCCCGCGGCGTCGAGGACTTCCGTGTCTTCACCGATGTGCATGAGGAATTCGTCCCGCGCTGCATGAGCGAAATCCGCGTGCTCGAGGTCAACAGCCGCACACTCGAACTGTTCGGCGCGCCCGACAAGGAGACGTTGCTGCGCAACCTCGCTGACGTGTTCCGCGACGAGATGGCGCCGCATTTTCGCGAGCAGCTCGTCGACCTGTGGGACGGCAAGCTGTTCCAGCAGCGCGAGGTGGTGAACTATGCGCTCGACGGCACCAAGCTGCATCTGCTGCTGCAATTCTCGGTGCTGCCCAACCATGAACACGACTGGTCGCTGGTGCAGGTCGCGCTGACCGACATCACCGCGCGCAAGAAGGCGGAAGCCTATCTCGAATATCTCGGCACCCATGACGTGCTGACCCGCACCTTGAATCGCTCGTTCTTTGTCGACGAGCTCAACCGGCTTGACCGCAAGGGACCAAAGCCGGTCACCATCATCATCGCCGACCTCAACGGGCTGAAGACCGCGAACGACGAACTCGGCCATGGCGTCGGCGACGCGCTGCTGCGCCGGGCCGGCGAAGTGTTCGGCTCGCTGGTCGCAAAGCCAGCCTCGGTGTCGCGGATCGGCGGCGACGAGTTCGCGGTGCTGCTGCCCGGCACCGACGCCGCCGGCGGCGAAGCCGTGCTCGCCTCGCTCGCGGAACTGATCGAGGTCAACAACCAGTATTATCCGGAATTTCCGCTGAGCATCTCGACCGGGATCGCCACCAGCCGGCCCGGCGACCGGCTGGAACAGGTGGTCAAGCGTGCCGACATGAAGATGCTGCACGCCAAGCGCCTGTATTACCTCGAGGCCAACCGCGACCGGCGCATCACCGGCGCCGCGTAAAAGGCCTGCCGCTCAATCGAAAGCAATACCGATCCGCCCTTCCCTGCGCCAGATCACCTGGCAGGGCAGATGCGATCCTTCGGCAATCAAGGTGAAACGTTGCGGAATTCGCGCGCGGCCGGTCGAATCCAGCTCTGCGCCCGCGGCGGACAGATTGCGAACCGTGCAGGCGATCTCGCCGCCGCCAAATTCGATCGTTCCGGAAGTTATCACCGGGTGCCTCGCCACCACGCGCCGCTCCGAACGCGAAGCGCTATCGGCGGCGCGTGCGGCGACCATGATGAAGGTCTCGCTGCAATTTGGGCAGCGGTAGGACCACATATCGTAGCCTTCGGCACAGGGTACGATCCCGCTGAGGACCATGGCGGTATGGCAGGTCCGGCAGGCCGGTGCTGAATCAAGCGATTTGGAAGACATCTCAGGAGTGAGTTAAAGGCTGCGGCGCGGGATGTGTATCCGCAAAATTACGTGAAGTCAGGTGTGACGCTGCTTATGCTTAACGTTGCCGGCGTGCACCTGCGGGGCAAACGCGTTCATGATATGAATTTCAAACAGCCAAGTCGAAAACAGATCTAGAGACCGTCATTGCCGGGCTTGACCCGGCAATCCATCTTCTTCGAAACAACTTCTTGCGAAGACGGACGGATGCCCGGGTCAAGCCCGGGCATGACAAGTGTGTTTGCGTGCATACCGCCCCCAATTAAACAGCCCATCCTTCGCAGACACATTTTCGCCTTCCCGCGACGCGAGGCGCCCGAGTTTTGCAGGAACTTGTGCCCCTCGAAAAACAGAGGGCGCAGGGAAAGCCGGGTGCTTGGCGCACCCGCAGCCCCCTGTGCAACAAAAAAGCACAGGGGTAGAAGCCACAGGTTCGCCGGAACGCCCGGCTTTCCCCGCGCAATGGTTTTAACGGTTTCCTTCGTGCTCTCCCTGGTGACCGGGCCTGGTTGTCACCATCACCTCGCGGACAGTTCCGCGAGACTTGACGCCAGCGTCGGGGCGTCGGGACCACACGACTTCGCCGTCCGCTTCAGGCGCTCTCGTCAGAAGCGCCATCCGCGTCCACCGCATCCCGCCCCGCGTTCGTGACGATGAGACGGGACGGTTTATTTTTAGAATTGATTTTAGCAACGGCCCAAGCGGAATATTTTTCGCAGCGGGGCTGGACATTGATTGGCGGGACAGGCGATCTGATTTGCCCGTCGGGCAGTTTGCACGCAACGCCCCTATTCCCGGCTGCGGCTCGTTGGTGTACGGCTCAGCCGGATCCGGCACATCCGATCAAAGCTTCGCCGAAACTCGTCGAATACGGGAAACCCGCCATGTTGTATTTTTCAACCACTCGCAGGGCCGCCATCGCGAGCCTCATCCTCGCAGCATCAGTGACCATCATATCTCCTGCGATGGCCGCCGACGGCAAAACA
>NZ_JBEKCZ010000333.1:0-3464 GCF_050014615.1 Bradyrhizobium sp.
CGGCGCCGCTCGCGCCCTATTACGCGTATGAGGATTTTCCCGGGCCCGGGGTGCAGACCGACGACGAATTCCTTGCCGCGGCGACCCAGCGCGGCACCACGACGTTTCATCCCGGCTGCACCTGCCGGATGGGGCCGGCCGATGCCAAATGGGCCGTGGTCGACGACCAGCTACGCGTGCACGGGTTGCAGGGCCTGCGCGTGATCGACGCCTCGATCATGCCGCGCATGATCTCAGCCAATCTCAATGCCTCGACCATGATGATCGCCGATAAAGCCTCCGACCTGATCCGGGGAAAGAGCATGTCGTGACATCGACCTGGATTTTTCTGGTCTCGTTTTTCGCCATTCTCGCCGGCGGCGCGACCGGCATGACGCTGCGCGTGCGGCTTCCCAAGGCCCATCTGAACGCCGAGACAAGGGAAATGATCCGGCTCGGCGCCAGCCTGCTTGCAACACTGGTTGCCGTCATTATCAGTTTGACGATTGCTTCGGCGAAATCTTCCTACGAGACGCAGGATGCTCACTTCCGGCAATTGGCGGCCTATCTCGTCGAGGTCGATCAGTTGCTCGCGCAGTATGGGCCGGAGGCGACCGCCATGCGCCAACAGATGCGCGAACAGGTTCCAGCCGCGATCGACCGGATCTGGCACGAGAAGGCGACGGCCTCGCAGGACACCGCATTTACGGCCCGCTCGCTCGCCGAACAGCTCTATACGGCGGCCGCAGCGCTGTCGCCGAACAACGACACCCAGCGCGGGCTGAAATCGCGCGTCGAGCAGGCCATCGCCGATATCGCGCGGACGCGGCTTTCGATGTTCGCGGATGGCGACACGCCGGTCCTGACGCCGTTCATGCTGATATTGATCTTCTGGCTGATGGTCGTCTTTGTCAGCTTCGGCCTGTTCGTCGAACCCGGTCCGGTCGTCTTTGCCGCATTGCTGGTGTTTGCGTTGTCGATTTCGACGGCGTTGTTCCTGGTCGCGGATTTGAGCCGGCCGTTTGTCGGCCTGATGCAGATACCCAAGGAGCAGCTCAAGCATACGCTGGCACCCTTGAATTGATGGCGCGGGCGGGTCTTCAGCGGGCCGTCAATTCTTGCGCGGCAAGGTTCGGATCCGCTCCAGCAGGGAATGGCAGTAGTCCAGCGTCAATTCCCGATCGCCGTACAGGATGTGATAGATGATCGGCGCCACGACATGGTCGATCACCTCGTTGATATCGAACGGCGTTTCGCCGCGGGCTTTTGCCCGCGAAGCGATGGTCGCCAGATGTTCGTGGGTAAAGCCCGCGCACTGGACCGGATAGGTTCCCGACTGCGAAAACACGTCCCTGATCAGCGCCTGGCCCACCGGCGACGACATCTCTTCCATGAACTGTTCGATGAACACCCGCAGGTCTGACGCCGTGGCGCCGGTGTCTTCGGGGTCGGAAATCGGCCGCAACCGCTCTACGGCGACATCAGCCAATAGCGCCGACAGGTCGCCCCACCGCCGGTAAATCGTCGACGGCGTCACCCCGGCCACGGCGGCTATTTGCGGCACGGTGAGTTCATCGCGATGGGTCTCAGCGCCGAGACGCCTCACCGCGTCGTGCACAGCACTCTGGATCCGTGCGCTCCGTCCCCCGACCCGAACGCGCTCCTTGACCGCCACGCTTTTGCTCCGTGCAACCTTGCCATGCCAAAACGAGGGTCGATCTTAACGCAAATGATTTGCTTTAAGGCTTCGGGCTCCCATATAGCTAAGGCTATATATTAGCTTTAGGAGCCAGCTATGCAAGTCTGCCAGACAAATCCGCCCGGCGCGGCCGCTGCCGAAGCGCTCGCCACGGCATCCCAAAGCTCAAGCCGCTCCCTGCCGCTCGGCGCCATGACATGGTTCAGTTTCGCCAGTGCGATGCTGATCGCGGCGAGCAGCAGCGCAGTGACACCGCTTTACCACCTCTATCAGGCGTCGATGCATCTTACGCCGTTCTGGATTACGATCGTGTTTGCGAGTTACGTCGCGAGCCTGCTCGCCACCCTGCTGACGGTTGGCGGATTGTCCGACTATGTCGGACGGCGTCCGGTGATCCTGGTGGCGCTGCTCTTGAACGCCGCGGCGATGGTTCTGTTCTCGGAAGCACGGGATGTCGGGCAGTTGATTCTGGCACGGATGGTCCAGGGGCTTTGCGTCGGTGTCGGCACCACCGCGATGGGCGCGGCGATCCTCGATACCAACCGTGTCCGCGGACCTCTGCTCAACAGCGTCACCGCCTTTCTCGGCATGACCGCCGGCTCATTGGGGGCGGCCGCGCTGATCACGTTCGCGTCCGACCCGTTGCACCGGGTGTACGAGGTCCTGTTGGCGCTGACGGCGCTGCTGATCGCGCTGCTTTACGTCATGCCCGAAAGCAGTACGCGAAAAGCAGGCGCGCTGGCCTCGCTGCGCCCGCATGTTCGCGTACCGCCGCAATCGCGGGCCGTTCTGGCCAGGCTCACGCCGGCCAATGTGGCGGGCTGGGCGCTCGGCGGGCTCTACCTCTCCTTGATGCCGACCGTGGTGGCGACGGCGATGGGTGTCGCCTCGCCCTGGGTCGGCGGCGTCGTGGTCGCGGCGCTGATGCTGACCGCGGCCGTCGCGGTCGCGATGTTCAGGGACTGGCCGGCGCGGCGGCTGATCTTGATTGGCACCAGCACGCTGGGGCTCGGCGTCGCCGTGTCGATGGCCGGAATCCAGCAGCAGCAGGTGGCCGCATTGCTGGCCGGGACCGTGATCGCAGGCGTCGGATTCGGGGCAACCTTCTCGGGAACGCTGCGCGCGCTATTGCCCACCGCCGAACCGCATCAGCGCGCCGGGCTATTGTCGGCGTTCTATCTGCAATCCTATCTGGCGTTCAGTGTGCCCGCGGTCATCGCCGGACTGTCGGTCCCGCAGATCGGGCTTTCCACCACCGCCTATCTCTACGGCGCCGTCATCATGCTGCTGGCCTTCATCTCGATGACGGCGTCGCTGTGGACCACGCGTTGAGGGAACAACGGTTTACACTTCCCTGCGGCTCAGGAACGCCAGCCGCTCGAACAGATGCACGTCCTGCTCGTTCTTCAAAAGCGCGCCGTGCAGCGGCGGGATCAGCTTGCGGGGGTCGCGCTCCCTGAGCATTTCCGGCGTGATGTCTTCGTTGAGGAGCAGCTTCAGCCAGTCCAGCAGTTCCGAGGTCGACGGCTTCTTCTTCAGGCCCGGCACTTCGCGCACCTCGAAGAAGATCCGCAGGGCTTCTTCCACCATGCGTTTCTTGATGCCGGGAAAATGCACGTCGACGATCCGGTTCATGGTGTCGACGTCGGGAAATTTGATGTAGTGGAAAAAACAGCGCCGCAGGAAGGCGTCCGGCAATTCCTTCTCGTTGTTGGAGGTGATCATCACGATCGGGCGCAGCCTGGCCTTGATGTTCTCGCCGGTCTCGTAGACGAAGAACTCCATG
>NZ_JBEKCZ010000334.1:0-3457 GCF_050014615.1 Bradyrhizobium sp.
CAGCGTCTTGATGAGCTCACCGAGGACGATCTCGCCGGACACCGCCTGCGCGGCCTTGAGCACCGTCCCGACATCCAGCTGCTCGACGGGCGCGCCAATGGTGGTGGTGGGAGATGCAGGGACTGGTGCGTCGCGGAGATGCGGATGAAGCCGTTCGAGTTGCCGCACCTTGCCGGACGCGCCCCACAGCGCATAACAGGCGCGTGCGTCACGGAGGTGGGCATAGCCGTTCTTCTCAAGACCGCGGTCGAGATAGAAGCGGCCCGCCAACTCGTTGGCGAGCGCCTCGTTGTGGACAAAGCCGTTTGCGTGTGCCGCGCGGATAGCCCGTTCGTAGAGGCGCATCGAGTCGAGGTCGCGGCCCTCGATGCGTGCGATCTCGGCAGCGACCAGGGCGTGCTTGTCGGCGAATGTCGTCGGACAACTTTCGGACCAACGCCGAATTTGATCGCAGTGCGCCTCAAGTTGTTCGCGATGCGTCGCCGCGTCTGCTTCACACCCATTGGAATTCGCCAGTGCGGCCAACGTCAACGCCAAAAAAAAATGATGGTCGAGAAGCTGGATGTGGCCGGATGAAGACCATTGCAGCGGATGCGCGTGCCCAAACGCCAGCACCGCTTCATCGAAGTCGCCCGACAGGAATCGTGCCTTTCCCTTTATGACCCAGTACCAATAGACCATTAATGCCATGCGATCTGGCGTGAGCTTCGCCTCGAAGTCAGCCGAGTCGAAATCGTCGCCGTCAAACGTGGAAAACGAGGCGGTTTCCCCCCGCATGTTCTTGATGAAACGCTGTTGCGCAACCAATCTGTCGACGACGTCCCGGAAATTGGCGTGGCGGACGAACGCGAGGCCTCGCTCGGTTTCCCGCCAGGCCTCGTCGAGGTGATCACCGCGCACCAGTAGGTCGGTTACAATGTGGTCGCAGCAAAAACAAGCAGTCGCCACGTCTCCGCTCTCCATGGCCGCGGCGAATGCCGCGTGGATGGTATCAAGCGCCGACGAGATGGGGCAGGTCCAGATGCTTAGGACTTCCAGCGAGAGCAGCGCCTTTGCCTTATGAGCGACGAAGCCGTGCCGTTCGATCAGGGCGTTTGCCAGACGGCCAAACCGATGGCCGTCGGCATATCTCCCGAGAACATGTCCAAGTACGACGCCGAACCAAGCCAAACCGTGCGCCGAGGCATCCGTCACTCCGTGCTCCAACGTGAGAGCAACCATGTGACAGAGCTCCATATGGAGAAGCGTCTCGTCGGTGAAATATGCGGGGGCATAGAGTACCTGCAGTACGCGCATCGCCGCTTCGACATCCGGATTGGCGGCTCGCGGCAGATCAATCAGGCTCTCGATGGGGCGTCCATCGAGCCTGCGCCACACCGCAGCAAAGACCGTGTCGAACTGTTCACGGGAAGGATGTGGGGACATATCGATGTCAAACAGGCGGAGGCACTCGAGCGCGGTCTCGACGCCCTTCGGGTTCTCCGACTTCATGACGTGCAGATCAATCTTGAGGCGGTAGGCGGCCGCCTTGTCTATCTTCGACGCGCCTCTCGCGAGCAGCTCCGGGATGAGCTCCTCGGCCTGGTCGTAGCTACCGCTCAGGTATTCGCACTCCGCGCGTTCGAGCCATACCCCGAACGTCAACGGGTATTGGCTGTCCCAGTCTCGATCGTCGAGCAGGGCCATGCCGGCCGCTAAATACGCGCACGCCGACGCATAGGCCGCCGACGCCTTGGCCTTTCGCCCGGCACGCAAGTCGATCGTCGCCACCTGCATTTTTTCTTCCCGGTCGATCAGCCGTGCGGCGCCCCGATTGAGCTGGTTCGCGATATCGAACAGATGCTCGGCGAGCCCGTCCGCCGTCATGCTCGCCAGCAGCGCACGCCCGATACGCAAGTGGACGTCAGCGCGTTGCTCGTCGGGAATCAGTGAATAGGCCGCTTGTTGGATCCGGTCGTGCAGGAACCTGTAGGCGCTGTTCTCGCGAAAGACGAGCCCGGCGTGGACGGCTTCCCAGAGGGCCCCGTGCGTCGCCTCTTCCGTTTCCCCGTGAACCAAGGCCAAGGTGGCGATCGGGGCGACATTGCCCAGGCAGGCGAGCTGCTTCAGGGCTTCCTGGGTGGTGGAAGAAAACCGCTGCAGCTTCGCGACCATAAGATCCATCACGTTATCGGTGTAGCTCTTGGCGCGGATGTGATCGATGTTCCATTGCCACGCTGACGCGACTGGATCGAACGCAAGCAGCCCTTCCTCGGCCAACGCGATAAAGAACTGAATCGCGAAGAACGGATTGCCGCCGGTTTTCTCGTGTACAAGCTCCGCCAATGGCCGCGCGCGCTCCGGCTCGCAGTAGAGCGCGTCGGCGATGAGCCGGCCAACATCGTGGAGATCGAGGGGCGCCAGCACAATCTCATGCACCCTCGCATCGACCGCGCGGATCGCCACCAGCGTCCGCAGGAGCGGGTGAGAGGGGCCGACCTCGTTGTTCCGATAGGCGCCTACCAGCAGCAGGTGGCGCACTTCCGAGTGCGTGACCAGATGCTCGAGGAGGTCGAGCGTTGCTGTATCCAGCCATTGCAAATCGTCGAGGAACAGGGCGAGCGGATGCTCCTTGCGCGCGAACGCCCCGAGGAAGCGCCGGAAGACCATCTGGAACCGGTTCTGCGCGTCCTGCGGCGGCAGCTTCGCGACCGGTGACTGTTTCCCGATCACGAGTTCCAGCTCGGGAACGAGGTTGACGATGAGCTGACCGTTCGGGCCAAGCGCCTCGCTGAGGGAATCCCGCCACCCGCCAAGCTCGGCCTCGCTTTGGGTAAGGAGCGAGCGGACAAGGCTCTGGAATGCCTGGCCCAGGGTCGCGTACGGGATGTCGCGCTTGTACTGGTCGAACTTGCCGGACGCGAACAGGCCACGCGGCGGCACCAGCGCCTTGTGCAGCTCGTTCACCACGGAGGACTTGCCGATGCCGGAATGTCCGGACACCAGCACGAGTTCCAAGGTGCCGTTCGCCACGACCCGGTCGAAGGAAGCGAGCAGCGCGTCGATCTCGCGCTCCCGCCCGTAAAGCTTCTCCGGGATTAGCAGACGGTCCGATACGTCGTAAGCGCCGGGCAGGAACGGGTCGATACGGCCATGCGACTCCCACTCCGCCAAGCAGCGCCGGAGATCGGCCTCGACACCCGCGGCAGTCTGGTAGCGCTCCTCGGCGGTCTTGGCGAGGAGCTTCATCACAATGGCCGACAGCAGTCCCGGGATGCCTGCGACCTGCTCGTTAGGCGGCACCGGTTGCCGCGCGACGTGGCAATGCACCCACTCCATCGGATCGGCGGCGGAGAAGGGGAGCTGCCCCGTCAACATTTCGTAGAAGGTGACACCCAGCGCGTAGAGATCGCTGCGGGAGTCCACCGAGCGGTTCATCCTGCCAGTTTGTTCCGGCGCCAAGTAGGCCAGCGTCCCT
>NZ_JBEKCZ010000335.1:0-3437 GCF_050014615.1 Bradyrhizobium sp.
GGGCCATCATCGTCACCGGCGCCGGGCGCGGCTTCTGTGCCGGCGCGGATCTGTCCTCCGGCGCCGACACCTTCGACCGCGATGCACGGCGTGGGCCGGTGAAGCGCCTGGCCGACGGCCGGGTCGATTACAGCGATCCCAATGCGCGCGACGGCGGCGGCCAGGTGACGCTGCGCATCTTCAAATGCTTAAAGCCCGTGATCGCGGCGGTGAACGGGCCGGCGGTCGGCATCGGCGTCACTATGCTGCTGGCGATGGATATCCGCATCGCCTCGGTCGATGCGCGGTTCGGTTTCGTGTTTTCCCAGCGCGGCATCGTGCCTGAAGCCGCATCGAGCTGGTTCCTGCCGCGGATCGTCGGCATCTCGCAGGCGCTGGAATGGTGTTACACCGGCCGGGTGTTTCCGGCGCAGGAGGCGCTGGCCGGCCGCCTCGTCAGCAAGGTGGTGCCGGCGGACGAGCTGTTGCCGGCCGCCCGTGCGCTGGCGCGCGAAATCGCCGCCAAGACCGCGCCGGTGTCGGTGGCGCTGATCCGGCAGATGATGTGGCGCATGCTCGGCGCCGACGATCCGATGGAAGCCCACAAGGTCGACAGCCGCGGCATCTATGCCCGCGGCCGCTCCGAGGATGTGAAAGAAGGCGTGGTGTCGTTTCTGGAAAAACGCCCGGCGCAGTTCAAAAACAAGGTCTCGACCGATATGCCGGATTATTTCCCGTGGTGGGAAGAGCGCGGGTATGAGTGAGGGAAGATGGCAATTAGCTATCGTCGTCCCGGCGAACGCCGGGACCCATAATCACCAATCTCAGTTTTGCGAAGGACGTCGACCACTCCACCTTATCGACAGATCACGCGGTATGGGTCCCGGCGTTCGCCGGGACGACGGATGAGAGATTAGGTCATCGTAGGGTGGGCAAAGCGAAGCGTGCCCACCACCGTGGGTCCGACATAGATGGTGGGCACGGCGCAAGCGCGCCTTTGCCCACCCTACGGCCTCACCGCATCATCAGCACCACCCGTCCGATCGCCTTGCGATCCATCAACAGCCGCATCGCCGGTGCGTAATTCTCCAGCGGCAACCGGTGCGAGATATTCGGCCGGATGCGCCCGGCTTCCGCCCATTCCGTCAGCGCCTTCAGGCGCGCTTCGCCCAGCGCCGGATTTTTCCGCACCGCCTCGCCGGCGCGGACACCGAGCACGCTGGCGCCCTTGATCAGCAGCAAATTCGTGCGCGCAAGCCCGATGCCGCCGGTAAAGCCGATCACCAGGATGCGGGCGCCCCAGGCGATGCAGCGCAGGCTGTTCTCGAAGACCTCGCCGCCGACGGGATCGAATACCACATCGGCGCCGCGCCCGTCGGTGAGGCGCTTGACAGTGTCGCGAAACGGTTCGCGCCCATAGAGCACCAGATGATCGGCGCCCTTGGCCTGCGCGACGGCAAGCTTTTCTTCCGACGAAGCCGCGGCGATCACGGTGGCACCGAGCAGCTTGCCGATCTCGACCGCGGCCAACCCGACACCGCCGCCGGCGCCGTGCACCAGCAGCACTTCGCCCGGCCGAAGCTGGCCCCGATCGATCAGCGCGTGGTACGCCGTCCCGTGCGCGGCCAGGAACGTCGCGCCCTCCGCATAGTCGAATGCCCCTGGCAACGGCGTCAGTTGCGCCGGCGTCACCACGGCCTCGTCGGCATAGGCGCCGTGCCGAAGCTTGATTATGATCCTGTCACCGACCGCAATGCCAGCCGCGCCGTTCACCTCGGTCACCTCGCCGGCCGCTTCGACGCCGGGCGTGAACGGAAGCTCTGGCTTGAGCTGATATTCGCCGGCCGCCATCAAGATATCAGGGAAATTGATCCCGGCGGCGTGCACGGCGACGCGCACCTGCCCCGCCGCCAGCGGAACCGGCGCGAACGTCTCAAGACGCAAGCTCTCGGGCGGACCAAATTCGCGGCAGACCACTGCCTTTGGCATCAGGCCGCGCTCGCTTTGCGCCGTTGCAGCGCTTCGCGGATCAGCGGCATCCGGTCGTTGCCGAAATACATGTCTGTTTTGTCGAGATAGATCGTCGGCGACCCAAAACCGCCGCGCGCCATCACCTCATCGGTGTTGGCCTTGAGCTGGTCCTTGATGGCCTGGTCGCTGATGCCGGCGAAGAACTGTTGCGGGTCGACGCCGACGCGCTGGCAGATGTCCGCCAGCACCTCGTCCTTTGAAATGTCCCTGTCGTCGCCCCAATAGGCGGCGAATACCGCGCGCGCGAACGGCACCATGTCCTTGCCCAGGAAGATGCAGCCGCGCATCGCTTTCACGCTGTTCACGGGAAACACCGTCGGCGGCATCTTGATCGCGAGGCCCGCCGAGCGCGCCCAGTCCGCGAGGTCCTTCTTCATGTAGCGCGCCTTCAACGGCACCGGCGTCTCGCGCGAGGCATAGACGCTGGGATTGACGGTATTGAAGATGCCGCCGACCAGGATCGGCCGCCACGAAATCTCGGCCCCGAACTCTTTTGCCAGCGGCTGGATGTTGTGGAAGGCGAGATAGGTCCACGGACTGGAGCAGTCGAAGAAGAATTCGATCATGGCGTTTCCCTTCATGTCGCGTCGCTTGCGCGGTTTTGTAGTTTCATTCAGGTTGTTCTCTCCGTCATTGCGAGCCAACGGGTCGGCGCAGAGCGCCGCCCGATGACAGGCTCCGCGAAGCAATCCATCGAGCCACCCAAAGAAAGAATGGATTGCTTCGTCGCTACGCTTCTCGCAATGACGACTTTACTTCTTCCCCACCATCTCCTTCGCCTTTTGCCCGAACATATTCCGGCGCGCTTCCTCGTCAAAAGGCTCCTTGACGAATTTGCCGATTGCCAGTCCCGCCTGCACCTGCGGCCGCGCGCGCACCTGCGCGTACCAGCGCTTGATGTGCGGGTAATCCTCAAGCGTAAAACCCTGCGCCTTGTGGGTCATGGTCCATGGAAAACAGGCGATGTCGGCGATCGAATAGTCGCCGGCGATGTAAGCGCCGGTTTTCCCCAGTTGCGTGTCGAGCACACGATAAAGCCGCGCCGCCTCGTCGCGGTAGCGCTCGATCGCGTAGGGAATTTTCTCCGGCGCATAGAGCGCGAAATGGCCGTGCTGGCCGAGCATCGGCCCAAGCCCGCTCATCTGCCACATCAGCCATTGCAGCACGTTGGAACGCGCTCGCATCTCGGCCGGGATGAAACGCCCGGTCTTGTCGGCCAGGTAGATCAGGATCGCGCCGGTCTCGAACACCGAAAACGGCGCGCCGCCATCGGCCGGCGCGTGATCGACGATCGCCGGAATGCGGTTGTTCGGACTGATCGCCAGAAACTCAGGCTTGAACTGGTCGCCGGCCCGGATGTTGACGGGAATGACCGTATAGGGAAGGCCGAGCTCTTCCAGCATGATCGAGATTTTCCAGCCGTTCGG
>NZ_JBEKCZ010000336.1:0-3418 GCF_050014615.1 Bradyrhizobium sp.
TCCGTGCCGGGACAACACTGAAGCATGGTAATCGGATCGGCGATTATCCTGGAATTGACAACCTGTTCGATCGTGATTCTCTGACAGCTTTGCGCTGCTGGATTCAGTGCACCCGCATCATGCGCCTTCACGGAAACTTGCGCAAAGTCCTGGATTGTCGCGCCCTGCGTCTCCATGAGCCGCCGCGTGGCAAGGGCAAAAACGGACGTGCCGAGAACGCCAGCGGCTTCGTATTCGAATTGGGGAATTGGCGTTCGCGCGACGGGCCTTTCGGTCGCCGAATCTGCGCCAAGCGCTATCCCCACATCGACGATACCGGTCGCAACGTCCTTCCACAATCGCCATACGGCCGCAGCTCCGCCCGCGTGGGCGTCATCGCTGTTCGCCGCCTCGATTCCGGCAATGCCGATATCCGGAGCGGTCGCTTGCCCTGTGATCATTTGGGAGCATTGCTGGTTGGCATAAATGGCCTGCAGCTGAGGCGCCTCAATTCCAGCATCATGCAGCGCTGCCCGAGCGGCCCCGCGGCCGAGAGTCTCGACACTTCGGTGTGGAAATGTCCCAAAGATGCTTTGGCCAATACCAAGCACGCAAACATCTCTCATGACGCTCTTCTCAAGTTTTCGTTCCCGGGAGACGGTGGCATCTCGAGGTGCCGAGTGAACAAGCGAAAGGAAAGCGTAACCTCGGGAGCCGCTTTGATCTGGATCAACGACGGTGTAAAAAGCGTATTATAGTACTATAATAGATTAATTGGACCCCGGTGCAACTAAGCCTGGACCCGCCGACAGGGAGAGAGACCATGATTAGTCGTCGTCACTTGTTGTCGATGGGTGTGTCGGCCGGCGCTGCATCGGCCTTTGGATCGTATGCGCGGCCGTCTTACGCGCAGGCGGGCTCTCTCAAGATCGGCGTGCTGCTCCCGTTCAGCGGCACCTATGCCCCGCTGGGCGAGGCGATCATGCGCAGCCTCGAGCTATACACCAACTCGCATGGCGGTAAACTCGCGGGCCGTAACGTTTCCTATATCAAGGTCGACGATGAATCGGCGCCGCCGAAGGCGACTGAGTTGACCACAAAGCTCATCAAGGGCGAAAAGGCGGATATCCTGATCGGCACCGTTCATTCCGGCGTCGCCATGGCGATGGTCAAGATCGCGCGCGAGGACGGCATCCCAACCATCGTTCCGAACGCCGGCGCCGACATCATCACCCGCGCGATGTGTGCCGAAAACGTGTTCCGAACCTCCTTCGCCAACAGCCAGATTGGCCGAGCGACGGGCGACAGCATGATCAAGGCCGGGCACCGGAAGGCTGTGACCGTTTCCTGGAAATATGCAGCCGGCGAGGAAATGGTCGGTGGTTTCAAGAAAGCTTTCACCGCCGGTCAAGGCGAGGTTCTGAAGGATATCACGATTCCCTTCCCCGATGTCGAATTCCAGTCGGCGCTCGCGGAAATCGCGTCGCTCAAACCGGATTGCGTCTACGTCTTCTTCTCTGGCGGCGGCGCGCTGAAATTCATCAAGGACTATGCCGCGGCGAAGCTTGGAATACCGCTCTGGGGTCCCGGATTTCTCACTGACGGTGTCGAGGCGGAGGCCGGTGCCGCGGGCGACGGAATCAAGACCGTGCTGCATTATGTCGGCGATCTCGACAATCCGGAAAACAAGGCGTTCGTCGAAGCGTTCCAGCAGGCCTACAAGATCCCGCCCGATGTCTTCGCCGTACAGGGTTGGGATGCGGCGCAACTGCTCGATATCGGTCTCAAGGCAGTGGATGGCGACATCGCAAAACGGGCGCAGCTCAATGCCGCGATGGCAGCCGCATCGTTCAACAGTCCGCGCGGTCCGTTCAAGCTGTCATCCGCGCACAATCCGGTGCAGAATTTCTACCTGCGCGAATTGAAGGGCGGCAAGAACAACTATCTCGGTCTCGCCGCCGCGGCGATCGCCGACGATACGGTGGGTTGCAAGCTGGTCTGAACCTGTACAGCGAAGGATGAATGGCGGGAGCGAGCGACCTATTCACCGCTCCATTGTGCAACTCAATGGTGGCGGCCCGTGAGCCTTATCTTCGTTCAACTTCTCAACGGCCTGCAGTCGGGATTGCTCATCTTCCTGGCCGCGAGCGGATTGACGCTGGTCTTTGGCATTCTCGGCGTGATCAATCTTTCTCACGGCTCGTTCTACATGCTCGGCGCCTATCTGGCGCTGAGCCTCACGAACCTGTTCGGCGATATATTCCTTGCGCTTGCGGTCGGGGTACCTCTGGCTTTCCTGTGCGGCTTTCTGATCGAATATCTGTTCATTCGGCATCTCTATAACCGCGATCATTTGCAGCAGGTGCTGCTGACCTTCGCTCTGATCCTCGTTTTCAACGAGTTTCAGCAGGTCGTGTGGGGTTCCTACCCGCATGCGATTCCGGCGCCGTCCTATCTCGCCGACAGCGTGCGCCTGACCGATGGATTGAGCTACCCGGTATATCGCGTGGCCCTGATGGCGATTTGCCTCGCGCTGGCTTTGGCGATGGTCCTGGTGATCCAGAAGACAAGGGTGGGCCGTCTGATACGGGCGGCGGAATCCAACCGCGAGATGGTCGAGGCACTCGGGTTCGATTCGCGCATGATCTTCCGGCTGGTTTTCGCCGCGGGCACGGCATTGGCCGCAGCAGCCGGAATGCTCGCAGCGCCGATCGAGAGCGCCTATCCTGGGGTCGGCGATCGCGTCTTGATCGTTTCCTTCGTCATCGTGGTGATCGGCGGCATCGGATCGATTCGCGGGGCCTTCATCGGATCGTTGCTGATCGGCATGGCCGATGCGTTCGGCAAGGTTTTCATGCCTCAGTTTTCCTCATTCATGATCTACGCGCTGATGGCGATCGTACTGGTCATGCGGCCCGCAGGCCTGTTCGGTCGGGCGTGACATGCTGACGAAGCCAAACCCCAGCGTCATCGTCTTCTTCCTGATACTTTTGGCCTGCCTTGTTGCATTGCCCTTTGTCGCCGGAACCTATCCGGTGAAGCTGATGACGCGCATCATCATACTTGCGACCTTTGTTCTGAGCCTCGATCTTCTCATCGGCATCACCGGCCTCGTCAGTTTCGGCCATGGCGCCTTCTTTGGATGCGGTGCCTATGCCGTTTATTTCGTGTCGCCGGAATCGGAGGCCGCGAATGTCCTTGTGGCGCTCGGCGCGGGGCTCGTGCTCGGCGGGGCGGCGGCGTTCGTGGTCGGGGCCTTTGCGACGCTGACGCGCGGCTTCTACTTCATCATGGTGACGCTGGCGGCCGGGCAAATGATGTTCTCGCTGTTTCACGATACCGACATCGCCAAGGGGTCGGATGGCGCCTTCGTCAATGTAAAGCCCGAACTGGCTTTCCATGGAACGAGCCTCGTCGATTTCTCCGACTGGCACCAGTT
>NZ_JBEKCZ010000337.1:0-3391 GCF_050014615.1 Bradyrhizobium sp.
TGCGAAGCGGGATCGTGCGGCTTGCCCGCCGAATTGCCCAGCGGAAAATCGCTGAACAGAAAGCGCGGCACCGCGGCGTGCTCGACGATATCCTTGGCGCACCCCATCACCACGGTGGAAATACCGTTGGCCTCCAGATGCCGGGCCACCAGGCTGATGGTCTGGTGGCACACCGGGCAGTTCGGCACCAGCACCGCGGCATCGACCTGATCGGCCTGACAGCGGGCGAGAATGTCGGGCGCGTCGGTTTCGATCGTGACGCGCTGGCTGCGGTTGGTCGGGGCGCCGAAGAAGCGCGGCGCGACTTCGCCGATCCGCCGCTCGCGCGCCAGCCCGAGCAATGGCGGCAGTGGAAACCAGGTGCCGCTGTCGTCGGCCGTGGTGTGCACGCGGTCATAGGCGATGTGCGAAATCCGCAGATCGTGCGACCCCGAGGTATCGCCGTCATAGACCGTATAGAATTTGGCGCCGCCATTGTATTTGGCGCCCGGACCCTGATCGCCCCTGGCGGGATCGAACGGTGCCGCCGTGGTGACGATGGTGACGCGGGATTGGCTCAGCGGCTTTCGCAAGCGCTGAAACGGCGCATCGACATAATGCGCCCAGCGATAGGGCGTGGTGTAGCCGATCGCCGCATAATATTCGCGGGTCCGCGCCATATAGGGGATCGGCGCGTCGTCGTCGGGTGCAAAGCCGAGCGGATCGTCCGAAGCTGCGGTCATGTCCTGCGCTCCCATCAACGCGCCATGTTTACCAAATAGCTAGACGCTCGGGTCCCCGTGTCAAGCACGGTCCGCCGGAAACAGGGCTGCAATGCGAATGGGTATCGGTTGGCGCGCCGCGCTTTGCTCGGTTGTCGTGATGCTGATATGGCCGGCGGCACAACCGGCCGCGGAGGAGGCGGCGCCGGTGAGAACCGGCGGCGGGATCGCGCGGCCGAGCGTGGAAGAACTCGCCATTCCCAGCGATGAAAGCAAAAGCGAGCCACAGAAGCCGGCGGAGGCTGCGCGGGAGACCGACACAAGAGAGGCGATGTGCCTGATGATCGAAGCGGCGGCGAAGGCCAATGATTTGCCGCTGGAGTTTTTCGCACGCGTGATCTGGCAGGAAAGCCGGTTTCAGTCCGATGCGGTGGGGCCGCTCACGCGCCGCGGCGAACGTGCCCAGGGCATCGCGCAATTCATGCCGGGCACTGCGAGCGAACGGCGGTTGCTCGATCCCTTCGATCCCGTGCAGGCGTTGCCGAAATCCGCTGAATTCCTCAGCGAATTGCGCACGCAATTCGGCAATCTCGGCCTCGCCGCCGCAGCCTACAATGCCGGACCCCACCGGGTGCAGGAATGGCTCGCGGGCTCGGGCTCCATGCCGCAGGAGACGCGCAATTACGTCGTCGCCATCACCGGTGCCACGGTCGATACATGGGCCGCGGCCGGCGCGAACGGCAAGATGCCCGACCGCGCGCCAAGCGCCGGTTGCCGCGACCTGATGGCGTTACTCAAGCGTGCTCCCAATGCCTTTGTCTCCGAGCTCGAGCAGCATGTGAAGCTTGGTGCTGAGCGGCTATGGGGTGTGCAGCTTGCCGCCGGCTTTGATCGCGACAAGGCGCTGGCGATGTATTCACGCGCGATGACGCGGTTGAGCGGTGTGATCGGCGATCAGGACCCAAGCCTGCTGGGCTCGTTGTTCCGCAGCCGCGGCACCCGCACGTTCTATCAGGTGCGGATCGGCGCCGACACGCGCCCCGCCGCCGACGAGCTCTGTAACCGCATCCGCCGCGCCGGCGGCGCCTGTCTCGTGCTGCGCAACATGAACGTCAGGGGGTGACTGGCGTCAGGAGCTGACTGGCGTCAGGAGCTGACCGGGCACTTGCATGGCAGCCTTGAAGCGCGGTTCGCAATTGCGGCTGACCTGCAATCCGCTACTGTGCGGCAAAACGATCCGGTGGGGAAACGTCATGAATTGGCCTCTAAGGTCGATCCTGATCGCTTGTCTTGCGATCGTTGCATCATTCTCTGTGTCCCCTGGCGTCAGCGCGGCGGAGTATCCGGCCCGGCCGATCAAGCTCGTTATTCCCTATCCCCCGGGTGGACCCACCGACATCCTTGGCCGGGTGGTGGCCGATTTTCTCGGCAGGGATCTCAGGCAGGCGACGGTGGTCGAAAACAAGCCGGGGGCGCAAGGCGCCATCGGCGCCGAAATGGTCGCGCGCGCCGACCCCGATGGCTACACGCTCTTGGTCGCGGCCGGTTCGATGATCGTGCTCAATCCCCTGCTGTACAAGAAATTGTCCTACGATCCGGCGCGGGATTTCCGGATGCTGGCGTTGATGACCGATTTCCCGCTGATGATGGAAGTTCATCCGTCGGTACCGGCGAAGACTGTCGCGGAATTCGTCGCCTACGCCCGGCAAAATCCGGGAAAACTCAATTTCGGTTCGGCCGGAACCGGCGGTACCATTCATCTCGCCGGTGAGATGTTCAAACGGATGGCCGGCATCGAGATGACGCACGTGCCCTATAAGGGTGCGGCACCGGCGTTGACCGATCTGCTGGCCGGCAACATCCAGGTGATGTTCGATTCCGTGAGCACGGCGCTGCCGCCGGTGCGCGCCGGAATGGTGCGGGCGCTCGGCGTCAGTTCAATGCAAAGGCTGTCCGATCTGCCTGACGTGCCGACCATCGCGGAGAGCGGTTATCCCGACTACCTCGTCAGCGTCTGGTACGGCATTGCGGCTCCCGCAAACCTTCGTGAGGATGTCGCCCAAAAGCTGACGGACAGCCTTAATCGTGCGATGAACGATGAGGCGTTCCGGGCGTCGCTGGAGAAGATCGGCTATACGGTGTTTCGCCCGCGCAGCGCCGCCGCGGTCACGCAGTTCATCGATGCCGACCGGGCCAGGTGGTCGGCCGTGATCAAGGCACAGAATATTTCACTGGATTGAGGGACATGGTTCGAGAGAGCGAGATTCGAGAAGGCGAGCAGGCCGTCGAGATGCCCAAGGCAAACGACGCCGGTCTGGTTTTCATCGGCCGCATCCGCACGCCCTGGACCTCGCGCCTTGAGGCCCCGCGGCAGGGGCGCCATGACGGTCCGGTGTGCCGGCTCGAGATTTTCGAGCCGTGGGTGCCGGCGCTCAAAGGCGTCGATTTCTACGAGAATCTCGAAGTGATCTACTGGCTGCATCAGTCGCGCCGCGATCTGGTGCTGCAAAGCCCGAAGAACAACAAATCCACCCGCGGCACCTTTTCGCTGCGCTCGCCGCAGCGGCCAAACCCGATCGGAACCTCGATCGTCAAGCTGGTCGGTATCGAGGGCTCGACGGTGCTGGTGCGCGGGCTGGATTGCCTCGACGAGACACCGCTGCTGGACCTCAAGCCCGACCGCTGCGAAT
>NZ_JBEKCZ010000338.1:0-3368 GCF_050014615.1 Bradyrhizobium sp.
AGCGTCGGCGACGGCGGCGGCCGGGTGCGGTGCCCGCTTCCGGACCGCTTTCGTCGGGTTCGCGTTCAATCCGGACGACGGGAAGGATCAGGATCGTGCCCATGCCTTCGCGCGGAGCGCCATCCATGGTTGGGCCCAGCCGTCGCGATGCCGCATCCGCCGGAAATTCAATGATGGTGCCCATGCCAAGTTCTCTCTGGTTGCCGCTCTGACGCGATGTGCCGGCGACAGGCCAACATTAAGAACAGGACGTGGTTAACGGCATCTTAACGTCGTGCCGCGGTCCGATATGACACGGGACCTGAACCTGGAACCGCGGCGGCGCACGAGGGCGCGAATATGACGACAATACTTCACCGATTGTTTTCCTTAACGAGCTGTTAAAGCAAGCATCGTAAGCTGGCGCGAAAATTACTCAGTCGCGTACCCCTGACATGACCACGTCTCCGCTGTTTCCGGGCTTTGATGGATTGATGACGCTCTCGCGCCGGGAGGGTGTCGATATCAGACCGACGTTACTGCGCGTGCTGACCGATCTCTACGTTCAGGCCAGCGTGCACAGCGAGGACGAAAAGCGGCAGTTTGTCGAACTCACCTCCCGACTGATCGATCAGGTTGATGACGCGACGCGCGCCGCCGTTCGGGCACGGCTTGCGATCTATCCGGGCACGCCAGCCGAAGTCCTGAGACAACTCGGACTGAAGCCCGCCGGGCCCGATCCGCGCGCGCCGCTGGTGGAGGCGTTTCCCTCGGCGCTGTCAGCGCCGCCGGTCAAGCCGCTGAGCGAAGCGCAATTGCGGATGGCATCCAGTCTGTCGATGCAGCCCAAGGACGCCGCCGAAATCAGCGAGATGTTCTTCAACGCCGGCGCCAGCGAGCGCGCGCTGATTTTGCACAATCTCTCCGACACGCCGCTGCGGGCTGCCGCGCGCATTCCCGGCGCCCGCGCGGCACGCGCCATCGAGACGCTGGAGATGGCCGCCTTTGCCGCCGATGTCGAGAATTTCACGGTCGAGCTCGGCGAAACCCTGATTCTGCCGTGGAAGGTGGCCGCCCAGGTGGTCAACGATCCCGGCGGCGAGCCGCTGGCTTGCGCGGCCAGGGCGCTGGACATGCCGGCGCCGGTGTTCCAGCGGGTATTGCTGTTTCTCAAGCCTGAATTCGGGTCTTCCGTCACCACCGTCTACCGGCTGTCACGCCTGTACGACAGATTGAGCGAGCGATCCGCCCTGGTCATGCTGGCCGCGTGGCGCGGCTCCACGATGGCGGTCACCCGTGCCAAGTATCGCCCTGCCCTTTACGACGACGAACGCCATCGCGGCCGCCCGGCCGCGGCCCAAACGCGCCCGGCGACCGCCCTGCCTGGCGCCGGCGTCGTACCGCTCAGGGGTTCGCAGGGTTCGGATCGTTAGAGCATGATCCGGAAAAGTGGGCACCGGTTTTCCGAAAAGATCATGCTCAAACTAGAAAATAGACGACGAGCATGATTCAACGCAGTTGAATCATGCTCTAGCCGCGCGCCAGATCGAGAAAATGCCGCCCCGCCCGGTCCTCGGTCTCCACGATCCAGACATCGGGGTCGAACCGGACCTCTTTCGCCAGACGCTCTTCCACCGATGCTTCCGGCACCGGCTGCGGCGACGTCGCAGTGAAAATGCGCTCGATCGGCCGGCTGTCGTCGTAAACCGTCTGCGGCGCCGGTACGTACAGCATGGCATTGCCGTCGAGCAGCGCCACCTTGACGAAGACCGCGCCGGCCTCTTCGGCGCCGCGGCGGCGCACGGCACCGAATATCCCTTCGGTCTGGCAACGGCGCAAATAGGCCGCCACCCATATGCTGGATTTCAAACGCATCTGATGACGATAGGCCAGCCGATCGATTGCCGCTAGTCGATCGGGTGACCGATCATCGCGGTGAGCTCGTGCACCAGACGGTCGGACATCTGGCCCGTCACCGGGATCTTGCGTGCCCGCTCGAATTTCTGGATCGCAGCCTGGGTGTCCGAACCGACGGTGCCGGTCGGTTTCAACTGGCCATAGCCATATTCCGTCAGCGCGCGCTGCACCGCCGCTACCCGGCGCAAGCCCGCGCCTGAAACAGCCTCGCTATTGGTCGAAACCGGAATCGAGGCGGGCGGTCGCGGGATAGCAGAAGGCGTAACCGGCATCGCGCTGGTTGCCTTGACCAGATTGGTCATTGGATCAACAGATCTGGGATCAACAGATCTGGGATCGGCAGATCTGGGATCGGCGGCTTTCGGTTCGGCCGGTTTTGGTTCGGATATGGCCTCGACCGGGCGCGGACGCGGCAGCGGATTGGCAGGCAGTACCTCCGCCGGCATCGCCACCACGGTGCCGAACAATGGCGCCGGATGGCGGCCCGCCTGCAGCAGCAGCGCATTGGCGACGATGGCGCTGACAGCCGCAAACGCCAGCGCGCCCGCAACCGTGTCCTTCGGGCTGTGCAGCAAAACCCGCATCAGAAAGCCGCGCTCGGCGTCGGCTTCGATCGCAACCGCGCTCGCGCGACGACGGCGGCGCGGCGCCTCTTCGTCCCTGGAATTCTGTCTAGGCACTTTTCTTCACCTGGTGGGCTTGATCTTGTGGTGTGGACCGCGACGATGGCGTCAGCGTGGCGATATTGCTCGAGGGCTCCCGCGCCGGCGGCGTGAACGCCAGCGGCAATGCGATGGTGACCGTGGTTCCCTCATCGATCCTGCTTTGAACGGTCATCTCGCCACCGTGAAGCCCGACCAGACTCTTCACGATCGACAGCCCGAGGCCGGTGCCTTCATGCCGGCGTTGATAGGTCTTGCCGGCCTGGAAGAACGGATCGCCGATCCGCAGGAGGTCATCGGCCGCGATGCCGACACCGGTATCGGCGACGCGCAGCACCAGCCGCGATCCCTCCACGCTGGCGGAAACCGTTACCGAACCGCCGCGCTCGGTGAATTTGATGGCGTTGGAGACCAGATTGAGCGCGATCTGCTTGAACGCGCGCGGATCGCCGGTCATGAAGGGTAAATTCTCCGGCGCCCGGGTCACGAGATCGATGGCATTTTCCCGTGCCTTCAGGGCCAGCAGGTTGCAGCAATTGATCAGTGCCGTACGCGGCGCAAACGGTTCCGGCGAGATTTCGAAATTGCCGGACTCCATCTTGGACATGTCGAGAATGCCGTTGACCACCGACAGCAGATGCTGGCCGGAATCGTTGATCAATTGGGCATATTCCTTGCGGCGCGCCGCATCTAGCATCAGCGCGTCTTCCTGAACGATCATCTCGGAGAAGCCGATGATGGCGTTAAGTGGTGTGCGCAATTCGTGGCTCATGGTGGCGAGGAAGCGGGTCTTGGCGGCGTCCGCCTGCT
>NZ_JBEKCZ010000339.1:0-3340 GCF_050014615.1 Bradyrhizobium sp.
GCGTGATCCGGAAAAGTGGGAACCGGTTTTCCGAAAAGATCATGCTCAAACAAGAAGATGGGCGACGAGCATGATTCAACCCCGTTGAATCATGCTTTAGCATGTCGGCACCAGCGGGCAGATTTTCACTTCATCGGCCAGGTGGCTTCGGCGACGGCGGCTTGCGGCGGGAAGATGGTGACGAACTTGCCGCCGACATATTGCAGCAGCACCGGGTCGGCGTCGTTGTTCTGGCCCGTCTCGTCGAACTTGATGCGCCTCCAGGGCATGATGGTCTGTCCCCCCGAAATATCGGTCGCAGCTAACGCGTCGCGAATCTTCGGGCCGTCTGTCGACTTGGCACGGTTGATCGCGTCCGCCAGTACCAGAAGGCCCATAAATTCTCGCGAGGTGAGGTCGTTGAAATCTTTGCCGGACTTTTCCTTGTACATGGCGTTGATGGTGCCGACCATCGGCCGCTTGGTGGCGAGATCGAGCGAGAAGGTGCTGCGCGAGATCACGTGCTCGAGCTTGTCGCCGACCGCGTCATAGAGCGCCTTGTCAGAGAAGCCTCCGTCTTGCGCCACGATCGCGTTCGCCTTGTAGCCAAGCTCGGCCATGGTCTTGATCAGGAGAATGGCATCCGTGGTGTAGCTTGACGGCATCAGCACGTCGGCATTGACCGCCTTGAGCTGCTGCACCTCGGCTGAGAGCGAGGGCGTGTTGGAGCGGTACTTGATATCGGCCACGATCTTGTAGCCGCGCTCGGCCGCAAGCTTGGCCTGCGCATTGCCGGAGTCGGTGCCGAAGATCGTGTCCTCGTGGAACAGCGACAACGTCTCGATCTTGGTACCCTTCTTCTTCATCGCATCGAAGAAGTCGAACATCGCCGCCGAATACATTTCGTCATGCGGCGCTGGACGGAAGAAATATTTCAATCCACGCCTGTGCAAACTCGGCGAGGAATTTTCGGCAGAGACAAAGGGAATCTGGTAACGCTCGCAGGTCTGGCTGACGGTGACCGCGACCGCGCTTTGATAGGTGCCGATGATTGCGCAGACGTTTTCCTGGGTGATCAGGCGCTCGGCCTCGGCACGGCCCTTCTGCGGATCGGATTGATGATCGGCAAAGATCATTCGCACCTTGGCGCCGCCCAACCCCGGCAGACCCTCGCCCTTTGCCATCGGCAAGTCGAAATCGAAATTGTTGTTGATAATCTCGGCTGCGGTCTCGAACGCCCTTTGCGCGTCGACGCCGATCTGGGCGGCCGCACCTGACAATGGATAGGTGAAGCCGATCCGTATCTCACCCGCGTTTTCGGCGAATGCGGGCAAAGTGCTGGCGGCAAGCGCTGCTGTACCGCCCAAAAGAAGCGTTCTACGATCCATGATGTCTCATCTCTCCTCTTTCAACTGATTCAGACATGTGTCATTCCACCGAGTAGCCCTGCTCGCGATCCCGCCGCCGTGAGGACGCCTGCCGCTCGCCAGGCCGGCCTAGCATTACAGTTGCCTTGTCTAAAGATATCTGAATCCATGGGCAACCATGATTCGAACATCGTGGACGCGGGCAGCGTCGATTGAAGAGACGCTTGCGTTATGGGCGGCGTCGCTTCGTGAGATCAAGAAGCGGATACGTCCGTTGTTCGGGCAAGAGCGTGTCGCGAGGAATGCAGGCCTGTTTCTGGAAGGTTTGCTCGGCGATGAGCAACGCAAGACCGGTTGGATGCGTGCTGAGGCCGCTGGCGATCCTGGTCCATGGCGGCAGCAGGCGATCCTGGGTCGCCGGGATTGGGATGCTGATGCTCTTCGCGATATCGTCCGCGATTATGTCCTCGAGCATTTGGCGGATGACGACGCGGTGCTCGTGATCGACGAGACCGGCTTTCTCAAGCAGGGCAAGGCCTCGTGCGGAGTGGGGCGGCAATACACGGGCTCCGCGGGCAAGATCACGAACTGCCAGATCGGAGTCTTCGCAGCCTACGTTTCGCGCCACGGTCATGCGTTCATCGATCGCGCGCTGTATCTTCCGAAGGAATGGACCGACGATCCAGACCGGCTGGAAGCCGCATACGTGCCTGCCGATACCGGCTTTGCGACCAAACCAAAGCTTGCCACGGCAATGATTGCACGCGCTATAGCCGCGTCCGTGCCATTCAAGTGGGTTGCCGCCGATACTGTCTACGGTATCGGCGATGTCGAAAAACAACTACGCCAGGCAGGCAAGGGCTATGTGCTCGGGGTCAACAGCGCTCATGTGTTTCAATCCTCTGGCAGGCGGCGATCGGTCGCCGGCACGGCCGCGGACATCGCCTTGACGCGGCGCCCGTCTGACTGGAAACGCTTATCGGCGGGAGCCGGAACCAAAGGACCGCGGCTGCACGATTGGTGCTATCTCGAATTGGCCGATCTCGATGCCGAAGAATTCAACGGCGCAAAGCAAGGCCTTTGGACACGCGGTCTGTTGATCCGCCGTCATATCGCTGATGGCGATCTCGCCTTCTTCACCACTTGGTGTCCAGCGGCGACATCGATCGAAACGCTAGTGGCGGTCGAAGGCCATCGGTGGGCGATCGAGGACAGTTTCGAGACCGCAAAGAACGAGTTCGGGCTCGATCACAACGAGAGCAGATCCTGGCATGGGTGGCATCGCCACGTTTCTATGGCGATGCTCGCCTTCGCCATGATGGCGGCGATCCGCCATCGCGCCAATCCGTCGCCGCCAAAAAAAACACAACGCCGAACCACCGCAAAAACAAACGCATCGTCACGCCGTCATTGATCCGTTGGTCAATGCAGGAAGTCCGACGCATCGCCATCCGACTCGCTCGAAAGCGGATCCAACCCGCTCATATTATCGCATGGTCACTCTGGCGCAGAGCCCATCAGGCGATCGCGCAGCGTTCGCACTTCAAGGCACAAAGGCAACTGTAATGCTAGGCTCCGGTCGCGCAGCACGTCGCCACGGCGATGCAGAGGGAAAACTTTATCATGGACTCCGTCGAGGAATTTCTCGCCTACGCCATCAAGCTCGAGGAAGAGGCGACGCTGCGATTCGGCCAGCTCGCCGACGCCATGCAGGGCTATGGCAACACCGATGTCGGCTCGCTGTTTCGGCGCTTGTCGGACTATTCGCGCATTCATCTCGCCGATGCCCGGGCGCGGGCCGGATTTCGCGACATCCCGGTGATGCTGCCCGACGCCTACAAATGGCCGGATCTGGAAAGCCCGGAAGCTGCCGCCATCTGGGCCGCCGATCCGTTCCTGGCCAAGAACGATGCCCTCGTCATTGCGCTGGCCAGTGAAACGGCAGGCTACGATTTCTACAAATCGGTACACGACACCACTGACGATCCCGAGAT
>NZ_JBEKCZ010000340.1:0-3335 GCF_050014615.1 Bradyrhizobium sp.
GAGCAGCCGGCCATTCAAACGACGTGACAAAGGAACCGACGAGCCGGCGGCTGCGTTTAAGGCGGCGTTTTCCAGAATTTTCCGCGCGGCATGGTAGGAGAGATAAGCTTAATCGTCGGCGTACCGCCGAAGCGGTTGACCGACGGAAAAGCATCGCCCGACCCCAGTGATGAAGTCGAGGGATCGCGTTGACCGCAGAAGAGGAGAGTCTGTTAGTTCTGGCGATTAAGGGCTTGCGCAGCACTGAAGCGTTGAGCGCGGTACAACCGAAACTCATGGGAATGTTGTCAAAGGGCTAATATTGGCCCGCCAATTGCGTCTGGTCGGTATCTCGCGGCAAAACTGAGTCGGCGGGACACTGCGCTCGAACCGAGGTGCATCGCAAACCGTAAATCACTTGGGAGGGAGCATAAATCATGCAGACGATCAATGGTCCGGCGATCTTCCTGGCACAATTCGTCGATGATCGGGCGCCGTTCCACACTCTCGACTCGATGGCCGACTGGGCCGCCAAGCTTGGCTACAAGGGCGTACAAATTCCCACCTGGGATTCGCGCCTGTTTGATCTCGAAAGGGCCGCGGAGAGCAGGGCCTATTGCGACGACCTCAAGGGCACGCTGGACAAGCACGGCGTTGTGCCAACCGAACTTTCCACGCATCTCCAGGGGCAGCTGGTCGCGGTTCATCCGGCCTATGATCTTGCCTTCGACGGGTTTGCCCCGCCGGCCCTTCGCCGCAAACCAAAATCGCGCCAGGAGTGGGCAGCAAACCAATTAAAACTGGCGGCCACAGCGTCGGCGAACCTCGGCCTTAAGGCCCACGCGACATTCTCGGGCGCTCTGGCGTGGCCGTATCTTTATCCATGGCCGCAGCGCCCGCTCGGGCTGGTGGAGACGGCGTTCGATGAGTTAGCCAAGCGATGGCGGCCAATTCTCGATGCATTCGATGAAGCCGGAGTGGACTTGGCCTACGAGATTCACCCTGGGGAGGACCTGCACGATGGCGCGAGCTTCGAGATGTTTTTGGATCGTGTCGGGGGGCACCCGCGATGTAATCTTTTATTTGATCCGAGCCATTTCGTCCTGCAGCAGCTCGATTATCTAAGCTACATCGATATCTATCATAGCCGTATCAAAGCCTTTCACGTCAAGGACGCTGAATTTAATCCGACCGGACGCCAGGGCGTCTACGGAGGCTTCCAATCTTGGATCAATCGCGCTGGCCGATTCCGCTCTCTGGGTGACGGACAGGTCGACTTCACCGGAATCTTTTCCAAATTGGCACAATACGGCTACGACGGGTGGGCTGTGTTGGAGTGGGAGTGCTGCATCAAAAGCAGCGATCAGGGCGCTGCGGAAGGCGCGCCTTTCATCGCGCGGCATATCATCCGGGCAGCCGGCCGCGCATTCGACGATTTCGCCGCTTCACAGGCCGACGACAGGGCAAACCGCGACATGCTCGGCCTGGATTGAGAACAATGGCATGGGTGAATTGCGGATGGGAGCGGGCTCGAACGCGAAACGGAAGTTACGGCTAGGGATGGTTGGCGGCGGCCGCGGTGCCTTTATCGGCGCCGTGCATCGCATGGCTTCGCGCCTCGACGACCGCTATGAATTGCTCGCGGGGGCTTTTTCTTCGGAGGCGGCCCGCGCGCGGGCGAGCGGCCGTGAGCTCGGCATTGCGCGGAACCGAACCTATACGACTTATCAGGAGATGGCGGATAAGGAATCGCAGCGCGAGGACGGCATTGATGTCGTCTCGATCGTGACCCCGAACAACGTCCATTTCGGTCCGGCCAAGGCCTTCACCGAAGCCGGTATCCACGTCATCCTGGATAAACCGCTCACCACCACCCTTGGCGAGGCCATCGCTCTCGAAAAGATCGTCCGCAAAAGCCGTCTCATCTTTGGGCTCACCCACACATACACTGGATATCCAATGGTACGGCAGGCGCGCGAAATGGCGCTGGGAGGCGAGCTCGGCAAAGTACGCCTTGTCCAGGTGGAATATCCGCAGGATTGGCTCACACGGCCGCTCGAGAAGACTGGCAACAAACAAGCGCAATGGCGCACCGATCCAAAGCGCTCAGGGCTGGCTGGGGCGCTCGGTGATATCGGCAGCCATGCTTACAACCTCGTCTGCTTCGCTACCGGTTTGAGATGCGAAGCGGTCGCCGCAGACGTGCATACTTTTGTTCCCGGCCGGCGCGTCGATGATAACGTTCACGTTCTCATGCGTTTCGGGAATGGCGCCAAGGGGATACTGTGGGCAAGCCAAGTGGCCGTCGGTTGCGAAAACGATCTTCGACTCCGCGTCTTTGGTGAGAAGGCGAGTCTGGAATGGTCGCAGGCGAACATGAATTATCTGAAGTTCTCGCGTTATGGCGAGCCACACCAGCGCCTTAGCCGTTCCGGCCCCGGGTCGACCGCAGCGGGCGCGCATGCATCGCGCCTCCCGGCCGGGCACCCGGAGGGATATATTGAGGCGTTCGCACAGCTCTATAGCGATCTGGCCGAGCAGATCAGTGCCGGCATCGAGCGTCGTCGTCCTGATGCGGCTTCCCTACTAGTACCCGGCATTGCCGAAGGTGTGGCCGGCATGCGATTCATTGACGCCGTGTTGCGTTCCTCGCGGCGCAAAAGTGCCTGGACCCGCATCACCACGTGATTGCGCTTTTTGCCAGAATATTCGTGACCTGATCGCTTGCTGGAATGTGGCGGACGCTAGCGCATTAATCTTCGAAGCCCTGCGCAACGAGATCCTGGCTCGGGCGGGCATCCGCGCAAGGAACGTGGTCTCCGGCAGGCCATACTCGCGGCGGATGATGTTGGCGCTCTGCCCAGTCGCAGCGGTTCTGTAGAAAGCGACCATACGGTTTGGCACCTTGCCGTCCATAGCCGCAATCGGACGCGAGCAGCAGATTTTCGATGTCGACATACTTCAACGCCTTGCGGACTTCGTTGGCGACCTCGGTGGGAGTATCGGCATTGAGCGTGCGGTGCGATACGACACCGAGCGCAAATTTCCTTTTCGTCTTGCCCTTCCAATTTCCGAGCAGTTCGAGCTCGGCCATTCCACGGTCCTTCATCCCCCGTGTGAGGACATCGCAATTGATCCGGTTCAGATAGATATCGAGCGCGTCCGCGTACGATGTCTTGTCGAACAGCGCTGCATCATGGGGTTGCCCCAGCAGGTGTGAATCCAGACTTCCGCATTTTCCAGTCCCGACATGATTGAGGGCATCGGTCAGGAAGTTGAGCGTATCTTTGGCGTCCGGGTAATAGCAGGCGATAAAGTGGATCGTCGGCTCTTCGATCTGGATCACACTGGAGCCC
>NZ_JBEKCZ010000341.1:0-3912 GCF_050014615.1 Bradyrhizobium sp.
TGGAATGTGAGCTCGCAAATTTTTACCCTCCCCTGGAGGGGGAGGGTCGGCTCGCATTCGTGCGAAGCACGATGAGAGCCGGGGTGGGGTGACAGTCTCTCCATTCGAATGGTGTCCAAGTTGAGAGACCGTCACCCCACCCCGGATCACATTTCGCTGCGCTCATGTGATCCGACCCTCCCACTCCACAGGGGAGGGTAAGTGAGTCCTCCAGCGGAGGGTGGAAGGGTCAACCCGCCTGACTATCTTTTGGCATTGCGGTTTGCCGCATTTCTCGTTTAGAACGGTCGGGAAAGCCCATTTCCGGCAACCAACCGTCAACGGTTTTGCCCCAGGATAGGGCTTTAAAGGGTCTGGCAATGCTGATTCGCAGCCAAATGTATGGAGTTCAGGGGGGAGCGGCCACGGCCGTTCGTTCCCAGGCGATTCCGGCTGCGTCCCTGCCCACCCTGCTGATTAGCGGGCTTCTGCTTCTTATCGGCCCCTGAGGGCCGTCTGGGCGGTTTGCGCCTGGGCACTCAGGGGTTGCGCGAGATCACCAGACCCCTTCAGCGCTCAGAGATAGCGCACTGCCAAAGGAATTTTCGCAATGACCACCGCCAACAAGTCCGACAAGGACCGCGTCGTTATATTCGACACCACCCTGCGTGACGGCGAGCAATGCCCCGGCGCCACCATGAGTTTCGAGGAGAAGCTCGAGGTCGCCGAGATGCTCGACGACATGGGCGTCGATGTCATCGTGGCCGGCTTTCCCATCACCTCCGAAGGCGATTTTCAGGCGGTCAGCGAGATCGCCCGGCGCTCCAAGAATGCCGTGATCGCCGGATTGGCGCGGGCCCATCCCAAGGACATCGACCGCTGCGCGGAAGCCGTGAAGTTCGCCAAACGCGGCCGCGTCCACACCGTGATCGCGACCTCGCCGTTGCACATGCGCGTCAAGCTCAACATGACGCCGGAGCAGGTGATCGAGACCTCGATCGCCAACGTCGCCCGCGCCCGCAACCAGATCGACGACGTCGAATGGTCGGCCGAGGACGGCACCCGCAGCGAAATGGAGTTCCTGTGCCGGGTGGTCGAGGCCGTGATCAAGGCCGGCGCCACCACCGTGAATATTCCCGACACCGTTGGTTATACGGTGCCGGAAGAATACACCCACTTCATGCGCACCCTGATCGAACGGGTGCCGAATTCCGACAAGGCGGTATTCTCCGTGCATTGCCATAACGATCTCGGTATGGCGGTGGCGAATTCGCTGGCGGGTCTGGCCGGCGGCGCGCGCCAGATCGAATGTACTGTGAACGGCATCGGCGAGCGGGCAGGCAATGCCGCGCTCGAGGAAGTCGTGATGGCGATCAATGTGCGCAACGACCGCTTTCCGTACTGGAACAAGATCGACACCACGATGCTGACGCGGGCCTCCAAGCTGGTCTCGGCGGCGACGTCGTTTCCGGTGCAGTACAACAAGGCGATCGTCGGCCGCAACGCCTTCGCCCATGAAAGCGGTATCCATCAGGACGGCGTCCTCAAGGATGCCTCGACCTATGAGATCATGCGGCCGGAAATGATCGGCCTCAAGCAGTCGTCGCTGGTGCTGGGCAAGCATTCGGGCCGTCATGCCTTCGTGCACAAGCTGGAGGAGATGGGCTACAAGCTCGGCGCCAACCAGCTCGAAGACGCGTTCGTGCGGATGAAGGCGCTGGCCGACCGCAAGAAGGACATCTATGACGAGGACATCGAGGCGCTGGTCGACCAGGAGATCGCCGCCTCCCATGACCGCATCAAGCTGGCCTCGCTGACGGTGATCGCGGGCACCCACGGTCCGCAGCGCGCCACCATGAAGCTCAATATCGACGGCAAGATCTCGATCGAGGAGGCCGAAGGCAACGGCCCGGTCGATGCGGTGTTCAACTGCATCAAATTGCTGGTGCCGCATGAGGCCAAGCTCGAGCTCTATCAGGTCCACGCCGTCACCGAGGGCACCGACGCCCAGGCCGAGGTATCGGTGCGGCTGGCCCATGAAGGCCGGTCGATGACATCGAAGGCCTCCGATCCGGATACGCTGGTGGCCTCGGCCAAGGCCTATCTCGGCGCGCTCAACAAAATCGTGATGAAGCGCCAGCGCGACATCCCGGCGGCGGCGGCGAGCTGATTGCTGCAAAAAGATGCAGGGATCGGCATCCGTTACCAAAAACGCGGCGTTCCCGCGCCGCGTTTTTGCGTTGCAGCAATACTTCCACAAAACCCCTGCTAACGGGCAATGGCGTTTCGGCGGGCTTCTCTGTATTGATGCGGCTGGTATACCAAGGCTTGCGGAGCAGCGCCGTTCGTGCGCATTCCGCCAAAAGCATGCGGGGAGAAGATATGCGTAGGTTGATTTTGGCTGCTGCGTCGGTCGCGGCCTTGACTGTAGCCGGACCGGCATCGGCGCAGTCGCCGATCGTCATCAAGTTCAGCCATGTCGTGGCTGCGAACACGCCGAAAGGTGCGGCCGCCGAAAAGTTCAGGGAACTCGCCGAGAAATACACCGAGGGCAAGGTCAAGGTCGAAATCTACCCGAATTCGACGCTCTACAAGGACAAGGAAGAACTGGAGGCGCTGCAGCTCGGCGCGGTCCAGATGCTGGCGCCCTCGAACTCCAAATTCGGCCCGATCGGCGTGCGCGAGTTCGAGGTGTTCGATCTTCCCTATATCCTGCCGGATCTCGCCACCTTGCGCAAAGTGACCGATGGTCCGCTGGGCGCCAAGCTTTTGAAAAAGCTCGAGCCAAAGGGCATGACCGGTCTGGCTTATTGGGACAACGGCTTCAAGCAAATGTCCGCCAACAAGAAACTGATCACGCCGGAGGATTACCAGGGTTTGAAATTCCGCGTCCAGTCGTCGAAGGTTCTCGAGGCGGAGTTCCGCGCGCTTGGCGCGATCCCGCAGGTGATGGCGTTCGGCGAGGTCTATCAGGCGCTGCAGACCGGCGTGGTCGACGGCCAGGAGAACACCACCTCCAACATCTACACCCAGAAGATGCATGAGGTGCAGAAGTACATGACCATGACCAACCATGGCTATATCGGCTATGTCGTGGTCGTGAACAAGAAGTTCTGGGACGGCCTTCCCGCCGATATTCGCGGCCAGCTCGAAAAGGCGATGAAGGAAGCCACCGAGTTCGGCAACAATCAGTCGGCCAAGGAAAACGACGACGCGCTGGTCTACAAGGATGTCGCCAACCGGGTCGGCCAGCCCCTGATCGATGAGTTCGTCAAGGAAACCGGTGGGGTCAGCCACTAACGAAAAATGCCGGCGAGCTTTCTTTCGAGCTGTTGGCGGTGAACAAACATTCTCTCACCCGTCATGGCCGGGCAAAAGCGCGAAGCGCGTCTTCGCGCAGATGTCCCGGCCATCCACGCCCTTCTTATTGCAGCGCCAATAAGACGTGGATGCCCGGGACAAGCCCGGGCATGACGAGATCAGACACAAATGACGCGTTCTGCTGGCCGCATTTTCCGGCCAGGTTCTAAGGGGGACATTGGTGCTGCTTCGTATCCTTGATCGGCTCGAGGAAATTCTGATCAGTTCGCTGATGGCGGCCGCGACGATCCTGATATTCGTTTCCGTCGTGCACCGGTTCGGCACCGGCGTGAAGTTTCTGTATCCCTATCTGATCGGCATCCACATCTCCTGGGCGCAGGAGTTGTGCATCTACATGTTCATCTGGATGGCGAAGTTCGGCGCCGCCTACGGCGTGCGCACCGGCATCCATGTCGGCGTCGATGTGCTGATCAAGCGGCTCAATCCGGACTGGCAGAAGGGCGTCATCCTGTTCGGGCTGTTCGGCGGGGCGCTGTTCACCGCGATCGTCGGCACCATGGGGGCGAAATTCGTGATCGAGTTGATGAGCACCGATCAGGTCTCGCCCGATCT
>NZ_JBEKCZ010000342.1:0-3154 GCF_050014615.1 Bradyrhizobium sp.
AAGTCTCAATTCCCGCCCGCAGCAGTCGCATCGCAGCGCTATGACGCAACACATGCATGCTGATGGTTTTCTGTCCCAACGACGGACAGGCGCGGGTGGCGATCTGAACGTATTTGGCGAGCCGATGTTCGACGGCGTCACGGCTGAGTGACGTCCCCGACTGGGTGACAAAAAGTGGCTCCATCGGCTGACCCGCGCGCTCCGCGAGCCAAACACGCAGGAGGGCGACCATACCCGAGGTGATCGGTGTGATCCGCAACTTCCGTCCTTTCCCCGTGCAACTGACATGGGCGCCAGTGCCGAGATGAACATCGCTGATGCGAAGGCCGATCAATTCTGACGCACGCAGGCCCGTTTGGGCCGCGAGCGTAAGCAAGGTATGGTCGCGCCGCCCGGTCCAGGTCGAGCGGTCGGCTGCGCGGAACAGCGCATCAAGTTCCGGTTCGATCAGGAAAGTGACGAGCCTCCGGTCGAAACGCTTACGTGGAATGGCAAGCACGCGTTCGATTATTGCGGCATGCTCGGGATGTCGAAGCGCTGCGTACCGGAACAGCGAACGGACGGCGGCGAGTCGAGCGTTGCGAGTACGCGCACTATTCTCCCGCTGCTTCTCAAGATGGTCGAGGAAGGCGCCGATGAGTGGCGCATCAAGATCGTCGATGTCCAGCTTCGAAGGTTCGACGTCTTTCCTCGCGGATGCGAAGACCAGCAGCAGCCGCAGCGTGTCCCGGTAGGCCGCAAGTGTATGGGGACTAGCTTGGCGCTGGCGGATGAGGCGTTCCGTGAAGAACGCTTGCAGGGTTGGGGCAAGTGCGGTCATGCGGCACCTCCGAGATGCCGCTCCAAACGATCACCAACCAGCGTCAGCAACTCCGGCGCAGCTGAGAGATACCAGTACGTGCTGACAGGATCGACGTGGCCGAGGTAAGTCGACAGCAACGCGATCCGGTTCCCCGGCTCCCTGCCATCTCGATATCCGTCAAGGATGGTATTGACGGCAAATCCATGCCGCAGGTCATGCAGCCTCGGACGGCATGAGGCAGAGCGCGGCTTGAGGCCGGCGACATCCACAATTTGACGAAAGACGGGCTGGACGCCCATGTAGCGGAACCTGGTGCCAACCGTAGTGACCAGCAGTGCCGGCGTATTCGACGAGTTTTTCGGACGGTCGTCTCGACGCAGATAATCAACCAGTGCAGCCACGGTGCTCGGATGCAGCGGCAATTGGCGAGACTTGCCGAACTTTGCGTTCCGAATGGTGAGTAGTCCAATGACGGAGTCAAAATCGTCGCGGTCGAGGCCGATCGCTTCCCCAACCCGCATTCCGGTCACTGCAAGCAAAGCGATCAATGTCCGAAATGTCGCCACTCGGTGCGGTGTCCGCAGCGTCCCGGCTGCGGCGATGAGGGCTGCGATATCCGACTCCGAATATAGGTAGGGCGTGGCCCGGCCTTTTTGCTGCACCAGCAAGTGTGTCGGGGGCACCTCGGTCGCGGGGTCGATCCCGCGCAGGTGTTTAGCGAAGCGGCGGACAACGGAAAGCCGGGCAAACGCCCAGGTTCGACCGCGCTTAGGGAGTGTCGACCAAGCGAGCGCCGCCTCGGTTGTCAGATGGTCTTCGCCGCGATCCTCGACGAAGGTGAGAAACTGACCGAGGAGCTTCTCGGCTCGATAGAGCTTAAAGCCGAGGGCGCGGCGAACCACAAAGTAGTCTGCGAGAGCCTTACGGAGAACGTTCATACGACGACCCCCGGCCAGGGGCGAGCGATCGACCGCAGAGCATCGCGGTCGACCTTGGCATAGATCGATGTCGTAATGGCTCTGCGGTGGCGCAGGAGTTGTCCGATCTCGGGCAGCGATGCACCGCCGCGTAGCATCAGAGTCGCTGCGGTGTGACGCAGCCGGTGAGCATGAATCCGTTCAAAGCCGCACCGTTCGCCAGCGTGGCGAACAATTTGCGTTACCGCGCCGGTGGTGAGAGCGTGATGCGGAGCTGTGATCCGTGCAAACACCATTCGGCCTTGCGCGCTTGCGGGACGGCCATGATGCAAGTAAGCCGCGATTGCCTCGCCGACATCTGCAGGTAATGGCAGTCGTTCGGAGCGATTGCCTTTGCTGTGGGCAATCACGATCTCGCCGCCTCGCCAATCGATGTGCTCAAGTTGCAGTTTGGCGACTTCGCCTGCCCGCAAGCCCAGGCGAACAAGCATGGTCAGGACTGCGAAGTCACGGCAGCCACTTCGGGTGCTGGTGTCGCAGGACGCCAGAAGGCGCTGCACTTGGTCAGAGGCCAATCCCTTCGGCAATCCGGTTAATCGCCGACCGGGAACGGTCGGTACCGCAGACACCAGTGACCGATCAATAGCGCCGTCGACGTAAAGAAAACCGAGTAGCGATCGAAGGGCCGACACCGTCAGCCCGGCCGTCCCAGGGCTCAAGCGAGGGCAGTTTGTCACCACAAAAGAAATGACGTCAGCCGCCGTCAGGCTTCGAAGGTCTAGAGTAAGGCCGTCCGGCAAGACCTTGGTTTGAAGGAAGGGACGCATCAGTTCAATATACCGGGACGCTGACGCATCCCTGATGCCACGTTCAAGTATCAAGTAACCTCGGTATCGCGCCAGGGCCGCTTCAAGCGCTCCGCTGACCGGGGGCGATAAAGCCGCCGGTGCGATCCCAAGACCGCGCAGGTAACCGAGGATCGGCTGCATCGCTCTGATAGAGCGAAGAAGAACTTTGTCACCCGCTTCATGACGGCTGAGCTGAAACTGCTCTACTTCCTTTGCGCGCAGTTCTCCTACATCAAGCCCCTTGCTCACAAGCCAATTGCTCAGGCGGTTTAGCAGCAATAACTGAAAGCGGGCCTGCTGTTGGCTATAGCCCTGTTTTGTCATGTGGTCGGCAAACCCGGTCGCGAATGCCGAAAGCGGACCCGAAACCCTAACTCGTGACAGATCAATCAACATCAAAGCCTCCCTTCAATTGGCAAGAGGGAGACTGTACGCTGTGAGGCCAATCGGATTATGCCGACTCCAACGCAGCGATCGCCACCGCCAGAGCCCGTTCTGAGCCAATGGTCGGCATAATCCAGAGGTCGGCATAGTAGAGATTATGCCGACGTCGGCATAACCTCTACAGCATCACCACCAACCAAGCC
>NZ_JBEKCZ010000343.1:0-3724 GCF_050014615.1 Bradyrhizobium sp.
CGCCATCGGCAATGCGCCGACCGCGCTGTTTCGATTGCTCGACATGCTCGACCAGGGCGCGCCGCCGCCCGCGGCGATCATCGGCGTTCCCGTGGGTTTTGTCGGGGCAGCCGAATCCAAGCAAGCCCTCGCGGCACAGACCCGTATTCCCTTTCTTGTTGTCCGCGGGCGCAGGGGCGGCAGCGCCATGGCCGTTGCCGCGGTCAACGCCCTGGCGAGTGAGCGCGAATGATGGACCTTGACGCGATCGCCGGAACGGCACGTGGTGGAACGCTTTATGGCATCGGCGTCGGCCCCGGCGATGTCAGCTATCTGACGCTGCGGGCCGCGGCGCTGGTGCGGCAGGTCGATGTGATTGCGTTTTTTGCCAAGCGCGGTCTTCAAGGCAATGCGCGCGGCATCGTCGATCCGCTGATGGGACCGCATCGCGAAGAGCTGCGGCTTGAATATCCCGTGACCAACGAAATCCCGCCGGAAGATCCTTCCTATCGGCAACAGATCAGCCGGTTCTACGAGGAAAGCGCCGAGGCGCTGTCGCTGTTGCTGCGGCAAGGCAAGTCGGTCGGCCTGCTGGCCGAAGGCGATCCGTTTTTTTATGGCTCATTCATGCATATCTGGCGTCGTCTCGATAAGGTGTTTCCGATCGAGGTGGTGCCGGGTGTCACGGGCATGTCGGGCTGCTGGACTCGCGCCAACGCGCCGATCACCTGGGGTGACGATATTCTCTCGGTGTTGCCGGGAACCATGGGCGAAGCGCAATTGACGCGCCGCCTCGCCGATACCGACGCCGCTGTCATCATGAAGGTCGGCAACAACCTGGCCAAAGTCCGCCGCGCCGTGACGGCGGCCGGGCTGCTTTCGCGCGCGATCTATGTCGAGCGCGGCAGCATGAAGGGCGAGCGGATCATGCCCTTGTCCGAGGGACCTGAAGCCGGCAGCCCCTATTTTTCGATGGTGCTGATTCCAGGGCAGGGGAGGCGGCTGTGAGCGGTTCGCTGGTCATTGTCGGTCTCGGGCCCGGATCGATCGAGCTGTTGACGCCGTCAGCCACGCGCGCGCTGGGGGCCGCAACGGATCTCGTGGGATATGGACCCTATCTCGATCGAATTCCGGAAACCGTTCCCGGTCAGCGCCGGCATGCTTCCGATAACCGGGTCGAGATCGAGCGCGCCCGCCATGCGCTCACGCTTGCTGCCGAAGGCAGGCGGGTGGCGGTGGTCTCGGGTGGAGACCCCGGCGTGTTCGCGATGGCGGCCGCGGTATTTGAAGCCGTCGAGGGCGGCGCTTCGCATTGGCGCGACCTCGACATTCGCGTCGAGCCCGGCATTACCGCGATGCTGGCTGCCGCGGCCGAAGTCGGCGCGCCCCTTGGCGGGGATTTTTGCGCGGTCTCCCTGTCGGACAATCTGAAGTCATGGGAGACCATCGAGCGGCGCCTGCGGGCTGCCGCCACCGGAGACTTCGTGATCGCGCTCTACAACCCAGCTTCCAAAGCCCGTCCGCATCAGCTCGGGCAGGCCTTTGAGCTGTTGCGAACGATCAAGCCGCCGCAGACGGTGGTGCTGTTCGTCCGCAAAGCCGCGACACCCGAAACGAGGGTCATCGTTACATCCTTGGCCGAGGCCGATCCGGCGCTGGCGGACATGCGCACGCTGGTCATCATCGGCGCTGCGGCAACGCGGCTGATCCCGCGAACGGGACAGCGGCCGTGGGTCTATACGCCCCGCGCGGAAACGGGGATGGCGCGATGAGCAAGCCGCTGTTCCAGCCACATCATAGCGCCCTCGGCTTTCTCAACGGTATGGCCGTGCCATTTGTGCGGACGTGCGATCATCACGACGGGAATGCCGAGCTTGCGCGTGGCCGCGATCTTCGGGTAGGTCGCCGCTCCGCCGGAGTTCTTGGAAACCACTACGTCGATCTTCTCATCTTTGAGAAGCGTCGCTTCGGCGGGTTCGTCGAACGGGCCGCGGTCGAAAATCAACTTGATGTCGCGCGGCAGCACGACGCCCTCCGGCGCTTCGATCATGCGCGCGACATAGCGATGCTGAGGGCTCCTTGCGAAGGCGCCGAGTTCGAGACGGCCGAGGCTGAGAAACACCCGGCGCGGCTGCGATCCCAGCGCTTCGGCGGCGGCTTCCGCGCTTGCGACCGTCAGCCAGGTGTCGCCGGGCAGGGGTTGCCAGGCCGGACGCATGATCGTGGCGAGCGGGATCGCAAGTTGCTTACAGGCGGTCACGGCATTGGACGAGATCTGATCGGCGTAGGGGTGCGTCGCGTCAACGACGGCCTCGATCGCTTCTTGTTGCAGCCATGCGGCCAATCCGTCGGGACCGCCGAAGCCGCCGGTTCGCGTGCGAACCGGTTGTGGCCGGGGCTTCGACGTGCGTCCGGCCAGCGAGAGCGTGGTCTCAAAGCGGGGGTCGGCCGCGAGCAGGCGCGCCAGCTCCGAAGCCTCCGTCGTACCTCCGAGGATGAGAACGCGCATCGGAGCTTGTTCCATGATGGTTGAGCCCGCAATTTGCACAGGGCAGCGCTGGCTGTCCATCATTGGCATCGGTGAGGCCGGCGTGGAAGGGCTTTCCTCGGTGGCCTGCCAGCTGATCCGTTCGGCTGAACTGGTGGTAGGCGGCGCGCGCCATCTCGAATTGGCCAGCGAACTTATTCGAGGCCGGCGTCTGGCGTGGCCAAGCCCGATCAGTGACGCGTTCCCCGAGATCGAGCACCATCGCGGACGGGCCGTCGTGGTGCTGGCGAGCGGCGATCCCTTTCATTTCGGTGTCGGCAAGCAGATCGCGGGTTTTGTCCCGGCTGATGAGTTTATTTGCCTGCCACAGCCCTCGGCGTTCAGTCTCGCCGCCGCGCGGATGGGCTGGCCGCTGCAGGACGTCGTGCCGGTGACGCTGCACGGCCGCGCGCTCAACGGCATTATCCGGCATCTGCAACCCGGGGCGCGGATTCTGGCGCTCTCGTGGGACAGCGCGACGCCACGCAGGCTTGCCGAGCTTCTTGCCACGCATCGGATGGGACAGTCGCGCATGGCCGTGCTCGAGGCGATGGGTGGCGCGCGCGAGCGGATACGTCACGCCACGGTTTCGAATTTCGATATCGAGGACATCCAGCCGCTCAATACCATCGCGATCGAGCCCGGCCTCGACGATGATTTCTTCGAGCATGACGGCCAACTGACCAAGCGGGAGATTCGCGCGGTGACGTTGTCGTCGCTGGCGCCTCTGCAGGGGCAACTGCTCTGGGATATCGGACTCGGCGCGGGTTCGGTCGCGATCGAATGGCTGCTGCAGCATGCTTCACTGCGCGCTATTGGCATCGAGGCGCGCGGCGACCGCGCCGGTCGCGCCGCCCGCAACGCCGCCGCATTGGGCGCGCCGGAGCTCGAGATCGTGCAGGGCGCCGCGCCGGAAGCGCTGGCCGGGCTCGCGAGACCCGACGCTGTCTTTATCGGCGGCGGTATGATGGATCACGGCGTGTTCGACGCGGCGTGGTCGGCGCTGAAACCGGGCGGGCGTCTCGTCGCCAACGCCGTCTCGCTCGAGACTGAAGTTCGGCTTGCCGGTTATTTCCAGCAAATGGGCGGAGATCTTGTTCGACTGCAGGTCGCCAGAGCCGATAGAGTGGGCGCCATGTCTGGCTGGCGGCCGGCAATGCCGGTCACGCAATGGCGAGTGAGGAAGCCATGATCGTTGCGGGCATCGGATGCGGACGC
>NZ_JBEKCZ010000344.1:0-3131 GCF_050014615.1 Bradyrhizobium sp.
TCCGTGCATGAAAGTCTGATCCGATCTCTTGAATCGGACTCTAACGATATCCTTCCGCGGGAATACGCCCGTTTCGGAATGCGGCTATTCGTTTTTCGGGAGGCGCGCGATTGATGCCGTCATTCCGGGTCACACACACGGCCGTCATCACCCGCTCATGCGGGTGATCCAGTATCCCAGAGGCGGTTGCGGTCTAGCCGAGAAGCCGCGGCGTACTGGATCCCCCGCTTTCGCGGGGGATGACCACCTCTGCTCTGCTAGAGCGACCGAATGCTCCACTACAGCGACAATGGCGCGGTCGCGTCGTCGAGCCACACTTTGGTGGCCTCGTCGACATGGGGGCGGACGGCGTGGCGCACATCGGCGTGGTAGTCGTTGAGCCAGCCGAGCTCATCCGCGCTCAGCATGTTGAGGTCGATCAGGCCGCGGTCGATCGGCGCCAGCGTCAGCGTCTCGAACGCGTTCACCGGCTTCTCTGAGCCCGTGATGTCGGCGGCCACGACCAGTTCCAGATTTTCGATCCGGATGCCGAAGCCGTTAGTCTTGTAATAACCGGGCTCGTTGGACAGGATCATGCCACGCCGCAGCGGCGTGGTGCCGAGCTTGGAAATCCGCGCCGGGCCTTCATGCACCGACAAATAGCTGCCGACGCCATGGCCGGTGCCGTGTTCGAAATCGATGCCGGCCTGCCACAGGAATTGCCGCGCCAGCGTATCGAGCTGGGCGCCGGTGGTGCCGTCGGGGAAGCGCGCGCAGGCGATCGCGATATGGCCGCGCAGCACGCGGGTGAAGCGGTCGCGCATCTCCGGCGTCGGGGCGCCGATCGCGATGGTGCGCGTGACATCGGTGGTGCCGTCTTCATATTGCGCGCCGGAATCGATCAGCAAGAGATCGCCCGGCGCGATCCGCCGGTTGGTTTTGCGGGTAACGCGGTAGTGCACGATGGCGCCATTCGGTCCGGTGCCGGCGATGGTCGGGAACGAGACGTCCTTCAAGGCGCCGGTGTCGCGGCGGAAGGTTTCCAGCGCCTCGACGGTATCGATCTCGGTCAGCGCGCCGGAGGGCGCCTCGCGGTCGATCCAGGCCAGGAAGCGCGCCAGCGCCACCGCGTCGCGCCGATGCGCGGTTCTGGCGCCCTCGATCTCGGTCGGGTTCTTGACGGCCTTGAGCAGGCTGACGGGATCATTGCCGCGCACCGGCTTGCCGCCGGCCGCCAAGATCAGGCGGCTCAGCGCGTCGGCGGCGGTGGCGCTGTCGAGCGCGATCAAGGCCCCGCTTCGCGCGAGTTCGATGAGTTTGGGCGTCAGCGCGTCCGGTTCGGCGACATCGGCGGTCTGTTCGAGATGGTCGCGGGCGCTGTTGGAGAGTTTACGGTGATCGATGAAGACGATGGGACGGCCGTCCTTCGGCACCAGCGCGTAGGACAGCGGCAGCGGCGTATGCGAGACGTCGGCGCCGCGGATGTTGAAGGTCCATGCCACCGCGTGCGAATCCGACAGCACCAGCGCCTCGACGCCCAGGCGTGCGATTTCCTGGTGAATCCGGCCGAGTTTTGCGCGCTCCGCTTCGCCCGAAAATTGCGGGCCGTGAACGGCCACCGCGCCGAGCGGCGGGGCAGGGCGCTCGGTCCACACCGAATCCAGCGGATTGCTGTCGACGGCGATCAGTTCCGCGCCCGCCTTGGCGCAGGCCGCGGCCAGCCGCTCGGTGGCCGCCGAGGTATGCAGCCAGGGATCGAACCCGAGACGGTCGCCGGCGACCAGGTGTTTGGCGAGCCAGCTCTCGGGCGGCGGATCGACCAGCGATTCGACGTTCCAGGCCCTGGTATCGACCTGCTTGGCCGCCTGCAGCGTATAGCGGCCATCGACGAACACCGCGGCTTCCCGGCTGAGCACGATGGCGAGCCCGGCGGATCCGGTAAAGCCGGTGAGCCAGGCCAGCCGCTCTTCGGAGGGGGCGACATATTCGTTTTGCTGCTGATCGGCGCGGGGAACCACGAAGCCGGTCAGCTTGCGCCGCGCCAGTTCCTCGCGGAACGCGGACAGCCGTGCCGTCAGCGCCACGCCGCCTTCGGGTTCTTCGAACGTCTGGAAATGGGCTTCGAACATCCCGGCTACTCTAGGAGCAGGTGAAGAAGTCCGCAATGCGACGCAAATTGCTTTTGATTTGGGATAACTTATGCTTGAATTACGGTGCCTGCATTAGACGGGGATAAAACGGTTGGTGTCACAAACCATTCGTCTGACGCGGCCCGGGAGAATGCCAGGAGTGTTTCAACTCAACGATGAGGGGAACCACCATGCCTGCCTTTACGTTTGAGAAGATCTCGCCCCCGGTCGGCGGGCCTGCTTCGTCCGTGGCAAATGGCTCTGTTCCGTCGATCGCCAAAAAGCAGCGCGGCGTCATCATTCAAATCCTGGATCGTTTCGTCGAGACCCGCGTCAAGCGCAGCTTGCTCGAGGAAAAGGGCGTTATCAACCGCCGCTCGCCGAAATAACGGGGTCAGGCACGTATTAAAGTCAAATAGTAACGGCGACCCATGCTCTCTACGAGCGGAGGTCATTGTTCGCCTTCCGGCGCGGATGCCTTCATCACGCTGACGCTCAGGACCCGCATTCCCTCGATTTCACGCACAATGCGTTGATCTGGACCTACGACGCCAAGATCGAACTCCCGATCGGGCGTGACAAGCGTCATCCTTTGCCCGACGATGACGACCACCGTGACGTCATGGGTTTCGCCAGATGCGGCCCATTGGTGGATTTCGCTCCGAAACGGCTCCTTGCGCCAAGCGTCGGGGAAGCCGGGGTCGCACCTGACTTCGATGCCGTCTTCCGAGGTCGTCAAAACAAGCTTTGATTTACTCGGTTTCCAGTGCTGGTTCAGGTGGTCATTCAGCAGCCAAAGACAGCTGAAGGTCTGACATTCGGCGGGCCGGTTGGAATAGATCAGACAACCGCGTCCCGGTTCGCAATGCGGGCACCAGGAATTTTGCGGTTTTACGAGTTCTTCGATCGCCATCACCTTGCAGCACAGCGTGCAGTCGCCGCATGTCTTTGTTGCAGACGCTGCGGTCATGGGCGTACCCGGTCCTTACCCCGCGTGGCGCATCAAGAGGCTGCTCCAGCCCT
>NZ_JBEKCZ010000345.1:0-3077 GCF_050014615.1 Bradyrhizobium sp.
CGAGCAAATGGTTGTTTGACAATTGAATCAGAAAATGGATCGGCTCGACTGAGCCATTGCTCGCGCCTTGTTTTACGCAGCGCCAGTCTTGCGGCGATTGCCGCTGGAGCGAAGATGGTACATGCGCTTGGCGTGCAGCATCTTCATGTCGGCGCGCTTGACCACCTGTTCCAGCCGGTCCCCTGGCCGGCTGGTGGCCATTCCAGTCGAGATGCTGAGCGGAACGTCAGGATAAAACTGGTTGTTGATCTCGATGAGTTCCTTCAGCGAAGCGAGAACCGCCTCGCCGACCACGGCGTCGGTGCCGGGCAGCAGCACGGCAAATTCATCGCCGCCGATACGCGAGACCGAAGCCGGCTTTTCGATCAGCGATTCGAACACTTCGCCCGCCCGGCGCAACAGTGTGTCGCCGGCCGCGTGGCCGAGTTCATCGTTCGCCGCCTTGAGTCCGTTAAGATCGGCAACGATGACCGTGACCGGCAGCGGTCCCTTGCGTTCCAGCCGATTGAGTTCGTCGGCATAAAACGAGCGGTTCATGGTGCGTGTCAGCACGTCATGGGTGCCGAGAAATTCGAGATAGGTCTCGGCTTTCTTGCGGGCGGTGATGTCGGTCAACGCGACCTGTACCTGCGACCAGTCGTGTTCGTGGCTCGGCAGCACCGAGAATTGCAGCAGCAGATGCAGCTTGGTGCCGTCGAGCGCATAGTTCACCACTTCGCGCTGCTGGAACAGCTTGCCGTCCCACAGATCGATCAGCTGCTCGCGAAAGGGCGGTCCCATTTCGTCCCGGAAAATCCTGGGGAGATTGTGCAATAGCGTTTTCTTGTCGGCCGCACCGAACAGTTGCAGCGTGCGGCTGTTGACATCGATGACGTGGATTTCGCTCATGCAACGCGAGACGAACTCTTCGTGGACATCGGTGAAGACGCGGAAGTCCTCGATGCCGCGGGCGCGTAGGTCGTCGACCAGCCGCTTCACGGCGCTGAAATCCTCCACCCACAGCGATACCGGCGAGTGGGCGAACAGGCCAAAGGCGTAATTCTGGCTATCGAGCAGGTCGCGCCGGACGCTCTCCCGCTCGGTGACGTCCTCGATCGACACCATGACGCGGTCCCAGCTCTGTTCGTGGCCGGGAAGGACCCTGCCCGAGAGCTGGATATCGAGACGCTTGCCGGTCAGCGTGTAATTGACCGTATTGCTGGAGAAGCTGGTCTGCCCGTACCAGAGCTGGGCGAGTTCCTCGACATGGCTCTTGAACGTATCGTCGCGCAGCACCTGGCCGAGATTGGCCATCAAATGATCGAGGTCGCGGGCGCCGTACAGCTCCAAGGTCTTGGGATTGACCTTCAGGACACGGATGCACTCGGAGCAGCGCCGGACCCGATCCGGATTTGCCGTCAAGTACGCCTTGATGTCGGTGACGTTTTCCGCGCGCCATTCGTCGAATAGCGCCCGAACCCCACTATAGTCCTCGATCCAGAGCGAAACCGGCGCCAGATCGAACATTTCGGCGTCGCTATCCCGATCAATGGACGAAACGGACATGAAGAGCCCTAATGGAAGGGAGTCAGATGCTCCTCCGCTGTAGGCACAATTCGTTAATATTCCTTCATTGTTTGCGACGGCCCGCGGATCTCCGCCACCATCGGACCAAGCCCCGCTGAGCGAGATGGGCATTTCCCTGGCGCGACCCTGGTGTCGACGCGGGCTTACCAAGAAGGCGCTGCTCTTGTGGTAGCTGACGAGGTTCGTGCTGATCTGTTTCGACGCCATCCGCGCGTAGCCCAATCGCCAGGGATGCGTTGATCTATGTCGCCTACGGTGCCGAGCAAAAGGCTCTTTGATGCCGCCGGCAACTCCTGCGCGCTGTAGAGTGCAAATCGGAAGTACTGGAAGCACTGTGGCAAGCTCGTAGCCTGCCGTTCCCGCGCTCACTTGCGCGGCTCCATAATAGTGATCGAACAATTAAGAAACTAGAGCGCGCAATCGAACGCCGCGTCGGGAATAATGCTGACCATCTATCGAAATTTCGAAAAGCTCGACGGGTATGGCGCCTATTGCGAGAGCGAGAAAGCCGTTTTCAAACCGCTGAGTGGGGTCACGGCACTGCCAGGGGCGCGATGCTTATGGGATATGAAACGTCGTCCAACATGGTCAGACGACGCAGTCTAGAAGCACATTTGCTATCAAACATGTTTCTTTACGAAGGTCTCCAAAACTCGGTGCGTCGGTTCCGGCGATGAGAGTCGTTCGCGATACCATATCGACGCGGTCAACGTGTTGCGTGTTCTTAGCGAAGGCCTTCGATGGAACGCTATTCTGATCGATCACCTGATGGAAGAACAACCGAGCTATCGTTTGCCACGGATAGAGCGCCATCGGGGTTCCCCGAGATTTCTAAGCTCAGAGTCAAATAGATTCTACCTGCGAAATTTACACTGGCGGAAATCCAGCACGAACGGAGCGTGAGTCTAACCGGTAGTTTCACGCAGTGCCAAATTAACCGACCGGCATGTTCTCATCTGTCATTGCTAGAGGGTAGGCGGGTTGAAGCGTCAGAACCGCGAGGCGGCGGCTGCAAACTCGTGCCGGACACAGTTAACTGATGAACAGATGGTCATTCTCGAGAACACCGGAACCTTCGTTGAACCGACGGCGTCGCAGCTAATCAGCAACGAACCGACCCCAGCGGACGCGATACCGCCATTGTCGGCCCTGCTCCGGAAAAAAACTGCGCCCCTACATAAGCAGATTGAGGCGTTGCTTCGACTGCCGGGAGGCATTAGCACCCGCGCTGATTACCGGGAGTGGCTCGGTCGTTTCCTCGGGCTCTATGATCCGCTCGAGTGCGCATTGGCGACGTTCTCCGGTTGGGATTCGCTCGGCCTCTCGATGCCATCGCATGGGCGGGCAGCGGCGGAGATAACCTGATGATGAAACCGATTAACTCGCCTATTGTGACTTCAATAACTTCAGCAACAATTTTGTCGTCGATTTAACGTCAGATTTCTTCATCATGTTGGCAAGATGGTCCTCGACCGTGCGGGGGCTTAATCCAAGTTGGCGAGAAATTTCTT
>NZ_JBEKCZ010000346.1:0-2947 GCF_050014615.1 Bradyrhizobium sp.
ATACGCGTTGACGATCCATCCGGCAACAACTGCCAGCTCTGTTCGGTGTCTTTCAGATTCGCGACCATGATCTGCTCGAGAACCTGCTGATGCACCGTGGGATTCTGCAGCGGACAAAGCACCTCAACGCGCCGGTCGAGGTTGCGCGGCATCATGTCGGCGGACGAGATATACACAGCCGCTTTTGCGCTCGGCAGGCCCTGTCCCATCCCGAAGCAGTAGATTCGGCCGTGTTCGAGGAAACGGCCGATGATCGACTTGACGCGGATGTTCTCCGAGAGCCCGGGAATACCCGGCCGCAGGCAGCAAATTCCGCGCACCACGAGTTCGATCGGGACCCCGGCCTGCGAGGCCTCATACAGGGCGTCGATGATGTCGGGATCGACCAGCGAGTTCATCTTCAACCAGATCGCCGCCGGCTTGCCGTGACGGGCAAAATGGGTCTCGCCGTGAATGTGTTCGATCATTCGCTTGCGCAAGGTGAGCGGCGATACCGCCATCTTTTCGATGTCGCTCGGTTCCGCGTAGCCGGTGATGTAGTTGAACACCCGCGCGGCATCACGGCCGATGATCGGATCGGACGTGAAATATGACAGATCGGTGTAAATGCGCGCGGTCACCGGATGATAGTTTCCGGTGCCGGTATGGACATAGGTCGTGAGGCTGCCGGCCTCGCGGCGCACGATCAGCGACAGCTTGGCGTGGGTCTTGAGTTCGATAAATCCGTACACGACCTGCACGCCGGCGCGTTCGAGATCGCGTGCCCAGCGGATGTTGGCTTCCTCATCGAACCGCGCCTTGAGTTCGATCAGCGCGGTCACCGACTTTCCGGCCTCGGCGGCTTCCGCCAGCGCCCGCACGATCGGCGAGTTGTTCGAGGTGCGATAAAGGGTTTGCTTGATGGCGACGACGTCGGGATCGCGGGCGGCCTGTTGCAGGAACTGCACGACGACGTCGAACGACTCATAGGGATGATGAACGATCAGGTCTTTTTGCCGGATCGCGGCAAAGATATCGCCGCCGTGATCGCGCACGCGTTCGGGATGGCGGGGAACATAGGGAACGAATTCGAGGTCGGGCCGGTCGAGCCTCGTCAGTTGCGACAATTCGTTCATCGCCAGCACGCCGTCGACCAGCAGAACCTCGTCGTCGGCGGTGGAAAGCGCGCGCTGCACGAAGGCGCGCAGTTCTTCGGGCATCTTGGCTTCGATCTCGAGCCGGATCACCGATCCTCGCCGCCGCCGCTTCAGCGCGGTTTCGAACAGCCGGACCAGATCTTCCGCCTCTTCCTCTATTTCAAGTTCGGAGTCCCTGATAATTCGGAACGCGCCCTGACCCTTGACGGTATAGCCGGGGAATAACCGCCCGATGAACAGGCCGGTGGCTTGCTCGAGCGTAATCAGGCGCACCGCGCCATCCTTGCCCGTGGGCATGCGGATGAAGCGATCGATCTTGCCTGGCATGCGGATGAGCGCGTTCATCGGCTTGCCGTCGGAGACCCGCGCCAGATGCAGCGCGACGGTAAATCCGAGGCTGGGGATGAACGGGAAGGGGTGCGCCGGATCGATCGCGAGCGGTGTCAGCAGCGGGAAGATATTGTGAAGGAAGTGATCCTCGACCCAGGTTCGCTCGGCCTTGGTGACATCGCGGCCATCAACCAGAACGAGGCCCACCTCGGCCAGGATGCCGCGCAGATCGCGCCAGATCGCCTGCTGGTCGCTGGCGAGTGTTGAAACCGTCTCGTTGATGAGGACGAGCTGTTCGGCCGGGGTCAGACCGTCCGGACTGCGCTCGGCAATGCCCTCCCGCACCTGGGCCTTGATGCCGGCGACGCGCACCATGAAGAATTCGTCAAGGTTATTGGCGGAAATCGACAGAAATCTCACCCGTTCGAGCGCGGGGTGGCCGGGATTGACCGACTCCTCCAGCACCCGGCGATTGAAATGCAGCCAGGAAAGCTCCCGATTGATGAAGCGCTCGGGGCTATTGGCCATCGTTGCGCCGGCTTCGGGATCCGCTTCTTTTTCTTTAATTACAATAGCTTGTGCGGATTCCATCGAAGTTTAATCCATCTCAAAGCAGGTGGTGCGGCCATCGGAACGAAGACGGCACGAACCATGTGTTATCGCGATGACGTTTCGATGACATTGACGTTCCCGGCGTGGGCGCCGTCAAGATGCGAAGATGTGGAAATCAGGCGTCTCGCAGCAGGTCAGCCGCCAGTGCCCGGGTAACCGGCCGGCCCAGCCGCAGGGCTTCGGTGTCCAGCAGTTCCACAGCCTGCCGTACGGCCGCATAAGAGCGCTCAATCCTGGACGTGAGATAGCTCACGACGGTCTCATCGACGGTCAATTGACGGTCGGCGCAGAATTTGACGATCAGCGCGCGAAACAGCTGATCGTCAGGCGGCAACAGCAACACCGTCGGTACCGCGCGCAGACGCGAGCGCAGATCGCGCAGCTCGATCTCAAGGGCCGTGGGCGGCGAGCGGGCGGTGATCAGAACGGACGCGGCGTCTTCGCGCGCCAGGTTCATCAGATGGAACAGCGCCCGTTCGTCGAGGTCTGGCGATTTCAGATCGTCGACCACCAGCGCGCCCGTCGCCAGCGCACCTGGTACCGCCGCGGCGGTCAGCGCATGCGCCGAGATCGAGCGGGCACCGGCTTGTTCGGCCCAGATGGCGGCGAGATGGCTCTTGCCGGAACCCTCCGGTCCCACCAGCAGCATGATCCGGTTCGGCCAGTCGGGCCAGCTATCGACCAGCGCCAGGCCTGCAGCATTGGCCGGGCCTTCGAGAAAATTGTCGCGCGTAAGGCTCTCTGCGTGCGGCAGCGCAAATGCCAGCTGACGAGGTTGAACGCGGCCTGCCACGCAAGTCTCCATGCCGGGATCGACCGGCCCCTGATTTTCGAAGCCTAGCGCGCTTCGATCGTGCTCATGTGCCGTA
>NZ_JBEKCZ010000347.1:0-2935 GCF_050014615.1 Bradyrhizobium sp.
ATAGCTATCCGGACTCGAGACCTGACCGGGCCAATCTGAGCTTAATAGATGAACGAACTGCAAATCGGGAGCCGACAAGGCGACGGATATGGAATGTCGCTCCGGGTGCTATTGCCGGAACGGATAGGCCAGCTGTCCGGCAATCTCGGACGGGATTCCCTGATCGTCCACGCCATATTGTTCCGGGAGTCTGTTTTCCGGCATCCGGAAAGTTCCAAAAAGAATATCCCAGATCGGAAACGTCCCGGCAAAGTTGGTGTTGCCGCCCTCTTCGAGCGAGGTGTGATGCCAGCGGTGGAAGACCGGCGTCGCCAGCACGTATTTGAACGGACCAAGCGTCCAGTTGAGATTGGCGTGCACGAATGCCGAATGGAATGTCGTGAACGGGCCGACCCAGATCATGATGTTCGGCGAGATGCCGGCCATCAGCAAGATGACGTCGACCATGATGGTGCCGAGAAACAGGTTGGCCGGGTGGAAACGCGCCGCCGAAATCCAGTCCAGTTCTTCCGAGGAATGATGGATCGCGTGATATTTCCAGAAACCGCCGCCGTGAAACAACCGGTGCAGCCAGTACAGCATGAAATCGGACAACACCAGGAACAGCAGCCCCTGTAACCACAGCGGCAGCGCGGACAGCGGACCATGGCCATTGTCGTAAAAGGCAATCAGCTCGTCGGCATCATGAATCCCGAAGACCACGCTGGCACCGAGCACCAGCAAGCCGATCCGCAGCACGCGCGCGAACAATGGAACGAAGAACCAGTAGCAGATATCGGTGATCAGTTCGCGCTTGCGCCACCAGGGTGTGGCGGCATTGCAGGCCCAGAAGTGGGTCAGCACCGAGAACACCAGCGCCAGCACGATCGTGATCGGGACCACCTTGGCGATCGTCGAGCCGAACATCGTGAGGACTTCGAGGGTTAAGGACATGGCCGCCTCATCTGAACAGGTGCTCAGGGATACCCTTTCGCGACTTAAGGAGCCGTAAAGCAGACCCTTCGACGCCGTCGTTCGAGGCAGGCTTACGCAACCGAATGAGCTGCACCGCAATCTGTCCGGCGCTGCGACGACGCCACGGCCACGGCGCCGAGAACGCCGGCCAGACGATCCCTGGTTAATCCGGCGTTAGAGGTTTCGATAAAAGGTGATGGTCCGGCGGCAGATACCGGATGAGGGTGACGACCCTCGCCTGCACGGCTCGCCCGCCTTCGATCTGTTCTCGTTGAGTATGAATATGCGTAAGCCTGCTTCCGTTTCGGCCGCGAACAAGGATCCGGCAGCGGTTTCGCCTGATGCGCCGACGGAACTGGTTTGCCTGGCGCTGGCGCTGGCGCTTCTCGCCTTGTTGGCCCGGATCGCGAGCCTGTGGTGATACGGCTGCCCGTTTCCCGATTGTTCATCTCTGGCCCCTAGGCTCGCAACCCGACCCTCCACAGCCGCGGGCAACGGACAGCCATGATTCTCGACATTGCACGCCTCCTGCTATTTCCGGCCCTGATGGCGTTTGCGGCGGCGAGCGACCTGTTCACCATGACGATTTCCAACCGGGTGTCGCTGGCGCTGGCGGCGGGCTTCCTGATACTCGCCCTCCTGAGCGGCATGGGACTTTACGATATCCTCTTGCATCTGGGTGCCGGCGCCGCCGTGCTCGCGGCGGCTTTTGCTTGCTTTGCCATGGGTTGGGTCGGCGGCGGAGATGCCAAGGTGGCGGCCGGCGCGGCACTTTGGTTCGGCTTTGGCCATCTGATGACCTATCTGGTCTATGCATCGCTGTTCGGCGGCGTCCTGACGCTGTTACTGCTCGAGTTCCGGCAATGGCCGCTGCCTTACGCGCTTTCCGGCCAGGCCTGGCTGCTCCGGCTGCACGCCAAGGAAACCGGCATTCCCTACGGCATCGCGCTCGCGATCGGGGCGTTGATGATCTACCCGGAAACGGAATGGATCAGGGCGGTCGACCTGACGCACTTCGTCGCTCGCTGACCCCCAACCGCGCGCTGACCTCAAAGTAAACCCGCCGTTAAGGCGATTTAGATACGCCTCATTAACCATGCTTTGACGAATAGCTGGTCAACTCGCGTCACGGCGGCGGAAGCGTCGCGGCGTAATGTGGAAAGTGAAGCGTATGAATACCGCACGCATTGTCGTCCTGACCATCGTTGTCGGTGTCGGCGGCATCGCCGCATTGCCCGCCGACCGGTCCGACAACACGCTTCCCCCGACTGACAGCATCAATGTGGATCGCGACGGCGTCTTTGGCCCGGTCGAGACACAGACGTGACCAAAGGACGCGCGATATGAAATACAGGGAAAATCAGCTGCTGCGGACTTTCGTGGTCCGCGCCCTGTCGTTTTCGGCCGCGGCGGCGATGACGTTCAACCCGGCCATGGTCCCGGCTGTGGCGGGCGACAATCGTGCCACCGCGGCGCCGGCCGCCGTCGACGGGCAGATGAACGCGCGGTTTCTTGCGCTCGGCATCGGCAAGTCGATCGTGATCGATTTACCGCGTGACATCAAGGATGTGCTGGTCGCCGATCCCAAGATAGCAAACGCCGTCGTCCGCTCCGCCCAGCGCGCCTATATTATCGGCGCCGCGGTCGGGCAGACCAACATCGTCTTCTTCGATTCGTCCGGCCAGCAGATCGCGGCCTATGACATCGCCGTCAAACGGGACCTCAACGGCCTGCGCGCCGCGCTGAAGCAGGCGCTGCCGAACGCCGATATCCAGATCGAAGGCGTCGGCGAAAGCGTGATGCTGTCCGGCTCGGCCGCGAGCCCGATTGAGGCGCAACAGGCCGGCGATCTCGCCGCGCGGCTCGCAGGCGGCACCGACAAGGTCGTCAACTCCATTATTGTCCGCGGCCGCGATCAGGTGATGCTGAAGGTAACGGTCGCCGAGGTCGCGCGATCGATCATCAAGCAGATGGGCGTCGA
>NZ_JBEKCZ010000348.1:0-2924 GCF_050014615.1 Bradyrhizobium sp.
GCGCCCTCCTCGTCGATCGCGGAGGCGCCGATGATGGCATAGTCGACCTTGAACTGGCCGATCAGGCCGATCGCGGTCGAGCCGATCACCGCGCCGTCGGCCCGGCGCACGGTGCCGCCGGCCACGATCACCTCGATGCGGGGGTGCCGGTACAGCAACATCGCGACATTGAGGTTGTTGGTGATCACCAGCATGTCCTCATGCGAGGTCAGGGCGCTCGCGACTTCTTCCGTGGTGGTGCCGATATTGATGAACAGCGAGCAGCCGTTCGGAATCAGGGCCGCGGCGGCCGCGCCGATCGCCTTCTTCTCCTCGGCGGCGACGAAGCGGCGCGCTTCATAGGCCAGGTTCTCGACCCCCGAGGCGATGATGGCGCCGCCATGAATCCGCGTCAGCGAGCGGTGATCGCACAGATCGTTCAAATCCTTGCGGATGGTCTGCGCCGAGACCTCGAAGCGCCGGGCCAGATCCTCCACCATCACCCGGCCAAAGGCGCGGGCGATATTGAGGATTTCGGATTGACGATGCGTGAGACCAGTCAATGGACACCCGGACAGGAAGATGCCCCATGGTGCGACTGTTCGGCTGGCCGGTCAACGCGACAGATCGGCCTCAAGGTCCGTTCAGGGACCGAAAGGGGAATCCTGGTTAAAGCGACTTGCGCTTCGCATTTCTGCAACGGCCCGGGAAATGTTTGTGCCGGCCTGGTGGCAATTTGCGCGACGGCTCAGGCGGCAGGTCCGACGGTCACACCGGCCAGGACCGCGGCGGACCGTCCGCTTTTATCCCCGAGAGCGACCCAGCTGCGGAAATCGCTGGTGGTCCGGTTCGTACCCAAAGGCGGTATCAACGGCGCCTACTCTATCACCTCGTCGGCGCGCGCGAGTAAAGTCGGCGGGATTGTCAGGTCAAGACTTCTGGCCGTCTTCAGGTTGATGACGAGATCAAACTTTGTAGGCTGCTCCACCGGAATATCGGCGGGCTTTGTGCCCCGCAAAGCCTTGTCAACCAATTCGGCGCCGCGCCGGGCGAGATCTGGGAAGTCGGGTCCGTAGGACATCAGACCTCCCGTCAGAACGCTCTCTCGAACACCATGGCTGACTGGCAGTCGTGCCGCCAATGCCAGGGTATTAATCAACGTCGCATTGGTGAACACCGTCGGGTCGAGGCAGACATAGATTGCGTCTGCGCGACCCTTGAGGGATTCGATTACAGGCGCGATATCGTCACCACTTCGGATTCCCGCATCTATAGTATCGAGGCTGAACGTGCGTGCTGTTGCGCGCGCCGCGTCAAGCTCCAGGTTGGCCCGCTTTTCCACGACGCGGAACAGAATTGCCAACCGACGCATGTCTGGAACGATTTCACGCAACACTTCGAGTCGCTTGCCTACTGTTTCGGTCAATTCAAGGGAGAGGCCGGTCACGTTCCCACCAGGTCGTGCCAGGCTTTCAACCAAGCCGTTGCCAACAGGATCTCCGGCTGACATGAAGATAATTGGGATCGTCGTCGTTACTTTCTTGACCGCGAGGACAAAAGCGTCGCCACTCGTTACGATGACGTCGACTGGTAGGCGGACCAAGTCGGGCGCGATCTCGGCAGCGCGCTCAGCGGCGCCGTCAGCCCAGCGATACTCAATCCTCACGGTGCGACCTTCCGCCCAACCAAGTTCGGCAAGCCGCTGTACAAATGTAGCGCGACGAGGGCGGTCGGCTGGTTCCGTATTTGCGGCCAAGTAACCAACGGTCGGCAACTTGCGGGCCTGCTGCGCGCCCACGGTAAATGGCCAGGCCGCCGCTGCACCTCCGATGAAACTGATAAAGTCCCGCCGTCTCATGCCTACCCTCGGTAATTCGAGGATATCGTAACTGGTGAGCGGCGTCCTGAAAGGGGCAAAAGGGTTTCCGGGCCTAAATTGTCATAAATTCGGCCGATGTCTGGGTTGGGTCACGTGTGGGCGGCGCCCTGGCAAAACGTTCTGACGTTTTGCTATGCTAAGTCGTGTGTGGGTCAATCGCGTCATTCAGGCCATTGGTCACTGACTTCCGATCTGCTGCAATCAGCAGACCTTTTTAGGGTCAGTCGGAATGTCTCAGAGCGGCCGCAGGCAGAACCCGCGTGGCGCGCCGTCCCTATCGTCCGTCGTACCGGTTCGGTTCCATCGCCCACTCCCATTGGTCGTGGCCGTGCGAATAATTGAGGTTGGTCTGCGCCGGATTGCGGTTGACCAGCGGCCGCAGGAACATCGGGTGGGTGGTGCTGCGCACCTCATGCTCGATCGTGAACAGGTGTTTGCCGCTTAAGGGATCGATGATGTCGCGGAAGCGGTATTGGTACTGGTTGTCCTCGCTGAAGATCAGGTCACGCTCGGCCAGCCGGCGGTACGGACCCGAGAAGTCCGTGATGTACATCTGGACATGGTGGCCGTCATAATCCGGCTGCGGCCGATCGGTCTCGCGGAACAGAAGATACTGGTCCTTGCCGAATTTGACGCGCGCGAGCGTCGCGTCGCCGTGGTCGAGTTCGGCGGGCATTCCCATGATCTCGGGATAGAAGGCAACAATGCCTTTCGCGGTCCCGGCCGGCACTGCGAATTCGACATAGGGGATGCCGAGCGTGATGCGCCCGAAACGCGCCGCGTCCGGCTCATGGCAGTGCACACGGTTGCCCCACGGACAGATCGCCTCGACATAATCATTGTGCTCGCTGAACGCGAATTTGGTGCCGTGCAGCTTTTTGGCGACACGCGCGAGCCGGTCGAGCAGCGCCGCGCGACCCGAAATGACGATGCCGGTATGGCCGCGCAACAGCTGCGCCTCGCCGCTCGGCAGGTGAAACTGGCTCCTGCCGGCGTTGACCCACATATTGTCGTCGGACACCATCAGATAGGGATCGCGGGTCAGCCCGAGCCCGGCGACATAGAA
>NZ_JBEKCZ010000349.1:0-6144 GCF_050014615.1 Bradyrhizobium sp.
AGCGCGCGCGCCGCATCGGGCTGGCCGGAATTAAAGGCCGCGGTGGCGCGGCGAACGATGTCCTCGGCGGTGTTTTGGTTCATGCTCCGCACATTAGAACAACGCAGCCGGTCCGCAAAGAAGCGGCGGGCGCGGGGGTTAGCAAAAAGGGCCGGGAGTGATCCCGGCCCTTGCATTTCCACCGCTGTCATCGTCCGCGCAGGCGGACGATCCAGTACGCCGAGCCTTCTCGATTCTATCGCTGACGCCGGCGATTACTGGATACCCGCTTTCGCGGGTATGACGGCTTGCTATGTGTCTAGATCACTGCGCCGCATCCAGCGCTTCGCCGAGCGCCGGGTAATCCGTGTAGCCCTTGGCGCCGCCGCCGTAGAACGTGGCCTTGTCGGGGGCGTTCAACGGTGCGCCGCGCTTGAGGCGCTCGACCAGATCCGGATTTGAAATGAACGGTTTTCCGAACGCGATCAGGTCGGCTTCATTGGCCGCGAGCACCCTGGTGGCGAGATCGAAATCATAGCCATTGTTGGCGATATAGGCGCCCTTGAAGCGCTTGCGCAAAGAGCCGTAGTCGAACGGCGCGATGTCGCGCGGGCCACCAGTCGCGCCCTCGATGACGTGGATGTAGCTCAGCTTCAGCGCATTGAGATGATCGACGATATAATCGAACAGCGGCTGCGGATTGCTGTCGGAGACGTCGTTGGCGGGTGTCACCGGTGAAATCCGGATGCCGGTTCGCTCATTGCCGATTTCCGCGCTGACGACCTTGGAGACTTCGAGCATCAGCCTGGCGCGGTTCTCGATCGATCCGCCATAGGCGTCGGTGCGCTTGTTGGTGCCGTCTTTGGCAAACTGATCCAGCAGATAGCCGTTGGCGCCATGAATTTCGACGCCGTCGAAGCCCGCGGCCAGCGCGTTGGCGGCGCCACGCTTGAAGCTCTCGATGATCCCGGGGATTTCCGAAAGCTCGAGCGCGCGCGGTTCGGAGATGTCGGTGAAGGTGCCGCCGACAAAGGTCTTGCCCTTGGCGCGGATCGCCGAGGGGGCGACCGGCGCGCCTTCATTGGGCTGCAGCGAGGTATGCGAAATGCGGCCGACATGCCAGGCCTGGAGGAAGATGCGTCCGCCGCGCTCGTGCACGCGGTCCGTCACCTTGCGCCAGCCGGCGACCTGCTCCTTCGAATAAATGCCGGGCGTGTCCTGATAACCCTGGCCCTGCTGCGAGACCTGGCTCGCTTCGGTGATCAACAATCCAGCGGAGGCGCGCTGCCCGTAATACTCGACCGCCAGTGGACCGGGCACCAGACCGGCACCCGCGCGGTTGCGGGTCAGGGGCGCCATCACAACGCGATTGGGCAGCGTGATCGGGCCAAGTTTGTACGGCTCGAAGAGTTTGGTCGGTGTGCTCATTTTTGCTGTTCCGGTAAGTGGCGGGAAATTGGCGGGGAAACTGGTAAGTCCGATTGAATTGGCGAGTGACACTGAAATGTGCACTGCAACCGCTCGCAGCAAGGCCGCGCGCGATCAGGATTTTGCGAGCGAGTGGGGCGAGGATTGATTTGTCACCGTCGGGAATGATGCAGCAGGAGTGTTCTCCCGGAGGAGGCTTTGGTGGTTGAACAATTCCGTCAACGACTGGGGGCCCATCTCCCGTCATTCCGGGGCGCGCGACGCGCGAACCCGGAATCTCGAGATTCCGCGATGTGCAATTGCACATCTGAGGTCTGGTGCTCACGCACCATCCCGGAATGACGGTGCGTATCAGCTCACGCCCAGAAAATCGCGCTTGCCGATTTCCACGCCGTTGTGCCGCAGAATGCCGTGGGTGGTGGTGGCGTGGAAATAGAAATTCGGGAAGGCGACGTGGCTGAGGAATTGCTGTCCCTTGAGGGTCATGGTTTTTTCCGGACCGGCGGGGAAGGTGACGTCGCGGGCGTCGGCACCCTCGAATTGCGCGGGCTTGAACGTCTTCAGGTAGTCGCTTGTTTTGGCCAGCCGCTGCCGCAACTCCTCGAAGGTCTTTTCGGTGTCGGGCGTCGATGGCACGTCGCTGTGCGTCAGCCGCGCGCAGCCCTTGGCGGCGAAGTCGCAGGCGAGTTGGACCTGCTTCGACAGCGGCAGCATGTCCGGATAGAGCCGCGCCCCGAGCAGCACCTCGGGCTGGATGTTCTTCGCCTTGCAGTGTGCCTCGGCCTTGGTGAGAAGACCCGAGAGGCTGCCGAGAATTTGCAGGAAGGCCGGAACGGTGGCGTCATAGAAGGACATCTGAGGCTCTTTTCGATTCTAGAGGGGGGTTCGAATAGCATCGAACCCTTCCTGTCGTCGCCCGGCTTGACCGGGCGATCCAGTACGCCGTGTCGCTTATCGTGTGAATGCATCGGCGCCTCGGATTACTGGATGCCCCGCTTGAAGCGGGGCATGACGGCGGAGAGCCTACCTCTGCGCCGCCGCGCCCGGCGCAGGCGCTGGCGCCCGCGGGCCGCGCATCCGCGCCAGCAATTCGGCGGTGGGCCAGGAATCGGCGGGCAGGCCGTATTTGATCTGCATCGCCTTGACGGCGCTGCCACCAGTAATTGCTGCAGCTCGCGCAGCTCGTTGAAGGGCAGTTGCACTACCGGTGCCGCCGGGCGATGCAGTGGCGCCGCGCCGGCGATGCGGGTCGCGAGATAGCCGGCGGTGGTCGAATAGATCAGCGAGTTATTCCACTCGGTATAGGCGGCGAAATTGGCGTAGGCCAGAAACGCCGGCCCGCTGCGGCCCATCGGCAGCAGCACCGAGGCCGGCAATTCGTCGGCCGGCAGCGCCTTGCCGTCAGGATAGGTCACGCCGAGCTGCGCCCATTTCGAGCGCGGCAGCTGGATGGTCAGGTCAGCCTGGTCCCACGGCAGGCTCGGCGGCACGCGCACTTCCTGCAGCCAGGGTTCGCCGCGCCGCCATTTCAACCCGTTGGCGATGTAGTTCGCGGTCGAGCCGATCACGTCCTCCGGGCTGCGCAGCAGGTTGCGACGGCCGTCGCCGTCGTAATCGACCGCATAGGTGAAATAATGCGTCGGCAGGAACTGGGTTTGCCCGAGCTCGCCGGCCCAGGAGCCGACCATCTCGTCCGGCGCCAGATCGCCGCGGTCGATGATCTTCAGCGCGGCGATGGTCTCGTTGCTAAAGCGCTCGGAGCGGCGGCAATCATAGGCCAGCGACACCAGCGAGCGCAGCGTCGGCAGGTTGCCCATGTTGGCGCCGAAATCGCTTTCGAGCCCCCAGAACGCCGCGATCACGGCCGGCGGCACGCCGTATTCCTTCTCGGCGCGCGCAAAGGCGTCGGCATAGGTCTTGATGTGGGCCTGGCCCTGCTGCATCCGGTACGGCGCCGCCATGCGGCCGGCGAATTCAGTGAACACCTGCCCGAACACGCGCTGGCCGCGGTCGCGGTTGACGATGCCCTGGTCGTAGACGGTCGTAGACCAGATAAGGCGAGGCTTCGGCAATGGCGCGCTGCGACACCCCGGCGGCAACCGCCTGCTGTTTCAGATCGGCCAGGAAGCGGTCGAACGATTGGCCGTTGTGGCAGGAGGCCGCGCGGGAGGAGGGGGCGGCGGGTGGTCTGGCTCGTGCGGCAGTTGGTTGATCTGCCGGTGCAGTCAGCTGAGCTAGCGCGGGCAGTGGTACGCATGAGATCGCCAATAAGATTGCGCCGAGAAATAATGGTGCCGTTGAAAACGTTCGCATGCGGAGACCAATCGGGTTTCTATTCGCGGAAGACGGCTGTTCGTAGCATCACGGCGGGACAACGTCATCACCGGAAGTCACTCCGATATGTCGTCCCGGCGAACGCCGGGACGACAATGATAGGCAGCAATTGTGTACGGCCCCATCACAACAACGACGCCGGCTCCGCCTCCGCTTCGATCGCGGGCAGCGGCGCGCCGACGATCATGGCCTCGAAGCCGCGCAGCCGTTGATAGATCGAGATCAGTTCGACAATCGTACTCCACGAATTGACCAGGTACTGAAACGAGGTTCGCACCTGCGTGAACGCATTGAGGATCTGGTTCATCGCGCCGAGCGTGATCTTGCCGGCGACGATGGTCGGCGCCAGCAGGATGTAGGGGAAGACGACGTCGGTCTGCAGATAGACGATGCGGCCGACGTTGAAATACAGGAAGTTCAGATAAAGCCGGAAATAATTCCGGCGAATGTTGACGAACAGCGCGTCAAGCGTCGGCGGGTCGGCGTGGGTGGAATCATCCTCGCCCAGCACGAGCTCCTTGCGATAGGCCGCCTCGACGCGCTGGTTGAAGAATTCGATGCCGGGCAGCCGGATGCCGATCAGCGCCAGTGCGCCGGTTCCGAACAACGACCAGATCACCGCGGCGAACACCAGCGGATAGGGGATGGAGCCGATCAGCGGCAGCTCGGTGACATTGCTGGAAAGTCTTAGGAGAACCGGCAGGAAGGCCAGCAGCGTCAACACCGCGCTGATCAGATTGACGCCGAGGCCTTCCACGGTGGTGGCAAACCGCATGGTGTCTTCCTGCACCCGCTGCGAGGCGCCCTCGATGGTGCGCAGCCGCGGCCAGTTGGCGACGTAGAAGTCGTTCATCGCGGTGCGCCAGCGGAAGATGTAGTGGCTGACGAAGAACCGCGTCATCACGCCGACCACGACCGCGACCAAAGCGATGCCGGCGAAGGTCGACAATTCGCTGTAGAATTCCTCGACCGTGACCACCTTCGACTTCGACAGCGCGGCCTGGACCAGATCGTAGAACGGCCCGTACCAGCTGTTGATGGCGACGCTGACCTGGACCTGAAAGTAGGAGGTGAACAGGATCAGCGCGGAGCCGATGATCGACCATGGCGCCCAGGGATGCGGCGCGAACCACATCCAGGCGCCCGCGAACAGCGCGACACAAATCGCAAAATAAAGGTCGAACCACAGCGACGGCACTGACCAGAACAGCGCCACGCCGACAATTGCGTGGGACGAATCCACGAGATTGCTGGCGAAGCCATACCAGAACGCCATCGCCAGCGCCGCCCAGGCGATGGCCGACCAAAAGAACAGCTTGGGTCTGGGAAAAAATGAAACGAACATGGGTGGGGTCCACTCCCGGGGTCAGATGCGACGAAGGCTCGAAACACCATAGACGCTGTGGCGGATTAGCCAACGGGGTCGTTTTGAAGCGGTGGCATTGTGAGTACTGATTTACTCCTGGCCGTCATCATCCGCGAAAGCGGATGATCCAGTATTCCAGAGGCGCCGATGATGGAATCGAGAAGCTGCAGCGTACTGGATACCCCGCATGCGCGGGGTATGACGAGTTTTTCGTCATTGCGAGGAGCGACTTGTCCGCCGTAGCTCAACGAGCGAAGGCGGAAACGACGAGGCAATCCACGCTTGCTTCCTTGTTGCATCATGGATTGCTTCGCTATCGCTCGCAATGACGGTCCCTCACACCTCCCGCGCATTGCTGAACGCGAATGACGACACCCGTCTGGTGTTCTCGTCGAGAATGAGCGTGCGCGTGATCGGCGGTTCGGCGCGCTGGCTGCAGTTTTCGCGCTCGCAGAGCCGGCAGTTGACGCCAATCGGCGTGCCCTCGGTCTTCTCCAGATCCATGCCGGTGGCGTAGACCAGTTTTGTCGCGTGGCGGATTTCGCAGCCCAGCCCGATCGCAAAGCGCGGCTGCGGTTGCGGATGCGGCGCCACCGGCCGGCGCAGCATCTGCGCGATCGAGAAATAGCGGGTGCCGTCGGGCAGTTCGATCACCTGCTTGAGCAGGCGGTCCGGCGTATCGAAGGTCGAATGCACGTTCCACAGCGGGCAGGTGCCGCCGAATTTGGAAAACGGAAAGGTGCCCGAGGAAAATCGCTTGGAGACATTGCCGGCATTGTCGACCCGCAGCAGGAAGAACGGCACGCCGCGCGCATTGGGCCGCTGCAGCGTGGTCAGGCGATGGCAGACCTGCTCGAAGCCGGCATTGAAACGCTGCGCCAGCACATGGACGTCGTAGCTCAGCGCTTCCGCCGCGCTGTGGAACGCCTGGTACGGCATCATCACCGCGGCCGCGAAATAATTCGCCAGCGTAATCCGGTAGAGCCGGCGCGGGGTGTCGTCGAGCGGACCGGCGCGGCCGGTGATGGTCTCGAAAC
>NZ_JBEKCZ010000350.1:0-2793 GCF_050014615.1 Bradyrhizobium sp.
GGCGGCGAGGCCGGCAAACTGATCGCCTGGGGGCCGGGTCCGCGCGCCAGCCAGTCGCTGATGCTCGCGGTTCGCGCCCGCGCGCTGCTCGACGGCCGTCTGGCGCCCTCGATCGACGACGTACTCGATCTGGCCGAGCCGGTTCTCAAGCACCGCATGGCGCTGACATTCTCGGCCCGGGCCGAAGGCCGCACCATTCCCGACGTTATCAGGCAATTGAAGACGCGGATTGGTTGATGGCCGCGGAGACCAAGCACGCAGGCCAGGAGATCACAGCAATCCGACGTGCCGACGGCGAAAGCCGAACGCTCGCCGCGTCGCTGCCGCGCCTCGTGCTTGAAGCCCGCCGCATCGCGGCCAATGTAATTCACGGCCTGCACGGACGGCGGCGCGCCGGTTCGGGCGAAAGTTTCTGGCAATATCGCCGTTTCGTGTCCGGCGAACCGTCGCAAAGCGTCGACTGGCGGCGCTCGGCGCGCGACGATCATCTTTATGTCCGCGAACAGGAATGGGAGGCCGCGCACACCGTGTGGCTGTGGCCGGACCGTTCGCCCTCGATGGCGTTCGCGTCGAAACAGGCGCGCGACAGCAAGCTGGAACGCACTTTGATCGTGACGTTTGCGCTGGCCGAATTGCTGGTCGCGGGCGGCGAACGCGTCGGCATTCCCGGCCTGATCAACCCGACCTCCAGCCGCAGCGTGATCGACAAGATGGCGCAGGCGATGCTGCATGACGACGCCGCGCGGCCGAGCCTGCCGCCGTCCTTTGTGCCTTCAGCGCTCGCCGAAATCGTGGTGCTGTCGGATTTCTGGTCGCCGATCGGCGACATCAGAAGCATGCTGGCCGGATTGTCGGCGTCCGGGGCGCACGGCACGCTGATCCAGATCGTCGATCCGGCCGAGGAGAGTTTTCCTTATTCGGGCCGGGTCGAATTTGTCGAACCGGAAGGCGGCGAAATCATCACCGCCGGACGCGCCGAAAAATGGGCCGACGATTACGTCGCGCGCGTGGCGCGGCATCGTGACGAGATTCGCAACGAAACCAACAAGCTCGGCTGGCTGTTCTCGACCCACACCACCAGCCGCTCGGCGGCCGAACTGCTGCTGTTCCTGCATTCGGGCATGATGGTGAACAAGGGCACCGCGCGCTCGAGCACCGTCAAAGCGGGGCGAAGCGCATGATCGCCGGACTGCCGCTCTCTTTCGCCGAACCATTGCTGCTGCTGGGTCTGCTCAGTCTGCCGGTGCTGTGGTGGCTGTTGCGGGTGATGCCGCCGCGGCCGCGGCGCATCGAGTTTCCGCCGACACGGCTGTTGTTCGACATCGCGCCAAAAGAAGAGACCCCGTCGCGGACGCCGTGGTGGCTGACGGCGTTGCGCCTGATGGCCGCCGCCCTCGTTATTCTGGCGGCCGCGGGGCCGATCTGGAATCCGCAAACCGGGCTTGCCGGCTCCAGCGCGCCGCTGGTGATCCTGATCGACGATGGCTGGAGTGCGGCCAATAGCTGGGATGCCCGGGTCAAGGCCGCGGACGAATTGATTGCGAATGCCGACAGTGACCGCCGCGGCGTCGCCCTGGTTCCACTGTCCGAGCCCGCGCGTGACATCACGATCATGCCGGGCGGCACCGCGCGCGTGGCATTGCGCCAGCTCGCGCCAAAACCCTATTCGATCGAGCGGGTCGAAACCCTGCCCGCGATCGAGCGCTTCCTCAAAATAACCGGCGACTGCGAGATCGCCTGGCTGTCGGACGGCGTCGATACCGGCCGGGGAGTTGAGTTTCTCCAGGGCCTCGGCAAAACCGTGGGCGACCGGACCTTGACGATCTTTGAAGGCGGCAACCCGTCCGCGCAGGCGCTGGCCGCCGCCGAAAATGCCGCGGCGAAGATGACCGTGAAGGTATTGCGCACCGATGGCGGCATTGCCGCCGGGATCGTGCGCGCGCTCGACCAGAAGGGATCGCCGATCGGCGAAGCCCGCTACACGTTTGGACCGCAGGACCGCGAGACCGAAGCCTCGTTCGACCTTCCGGTCGAGTTGCGCAACGACATCGCGCGGCTTGAAATATCCGGTGAACGCTCCGCAGGCGCGGTGCAGCTGCTCGACAAAAGATGGCGCCGGCGCGCGATCGGCGTGGTCAGCGGATCGAGCACCGATACCGCGCAGCCTTTGCTGGCATCGGCATTCTATCTCACCCGCGCGCTGGCGCCGTTCGCCGATGTGCGGCTCGGCGATCGCGGCGCGCCGCAGCAGGCGATCACGCAATTCCTCGACCAGAAGCTGCCGATGATCGTGCTGGCCGATGTCGGCACCTTGTCGCCGGAAATCCGCGAACGCATCGCGGCGTGGATCGACCAGGGCGGCGTGCTGGTGCGCTTTGCCGGGCCGCGTCTGGCGCAGGCCGATGACGACCTCGTGCCGGTGAAGCTGCGCCGCGGTGGACGCAGCCTCGGCGGCAGCCTCACCTGGGAAAAGCCGCAGCATCTGGCATCGTTCGCGGCCGACGGACCGTTCGTCGGTCTGGCCGTGCCCAAGGACATCACCATCAACCGGCAAGTACTGGCCGAACCCGATGCGGTGCTGGCGACCAAAAGCTGGGCTTCGCTCGAGGACGGCACGCCGCTGGTCACCGGCGAGCGCCGCGGCAAGGGCCTGGTGAGCCTGTTTCATGTCAGCGCCGATATGCGCTGGTCTGATCTGCCGATGTCCGGCACTTTCGTCGAAATGCTGCGGCGGATCGTCGACATGTCCGGCTATACGGCCCGGCCGGGCGCCGGTGTCGCGGGCGAAACCAG
>NZ_JBEKCZ010000351.1:0-2764 GCF_050014615.1 Bradyrhizobium sp.
AGCACCCGGCCGGTGCGGCCGCGTTCCATCAAATCATACACCCATTGCCCGCAGGGGCGCGCGGTCGAGCCGTCCGTTGCGACCAGCGTTCCAGCGGCGCCCGGCGCAAGCGCGTTGATCGCATTCATCGTGGGGTCGGTGAAGGTCATGGCGGCATCCGGTGCCGCCGGCGTTGCGAATATCAGCACTTCGCGTCCGTCCAGCGCGACCGCGATGCCGCCGCCGGGCAGGCAACACAGCGCGGTGATGGGGCGGTCAAACCGCCTGACTTCCGTGGTGGCGGCGGAGGCGGCGTCGAGGCGCAGAATGGCTGTGCCGTCGGCGATGTAGAGCGCGTGGCCATCGGTGGCGAGATCCTCAGGCGCCTCGAACTGCCCGATGGTCTCGGCTTTTTCCAGGATCTGATTGGGTTTCAACGCGCCGTCGAACGACGGAACCGTAATGGTCGCCTCGCCCCGTCCCAGCAACCGGTCGGCGAAAGCCCTGAACGCGGCGATCACTTGCTTTTCCCCCAGCGCCGATCGTACTGAATAAAGTCCGGATCGGCGCCCGCGAGCTTGTAGCGTCCGATGCGATTGTTGGCGATGCCGCCGAGATAGAGATAACCACGATGCTCGCGCATCGATGTGATCATCGGATGGTTGACGCCGCGCAGGTCCCAGAGCGAATCGAGCACTTCGCCGCGTTCGTTGAATTTGATCACGCATCCGGTGTTGATGTTCGGGAACAGCCATTCGTCGATCGGAACCCGCTTGCCCATCCGCTTGCGGAAGCCGGGCATGCGCCACGCCAGATCGAGCGCGGGACTGCGCATGCCCACCATCGCCAGCCAGTAGTTTCCGTCCGAAGCCAGATTGATGTTGTCGGGATAGCCCGGCAGATTGTCCATCACGGTCTCGATCTTCCCGGTATCCGGGCCGTCGAACCAGTAGCGCTTGATCGAGCAGCCGAAGGTTTCGGCGAACAGGATCGACTTTCCGTCGCTTGCGATGCAGATGCCGTTGGGAAATTTCAACCCCCGCAGCACGGTGTGCGTCGTTCCTTTGTTCGGATCGTAGCAAATGATCCGGCCGTTACCGCGGGCTTCCAGCCCATCGACCGGCCATTCGTGCATTTCGTATCGCACCGTGGCTTCCGAAAAGAAAATCCGTCCGTCGTCGGCGATGTCGAGATCGTCGGCCAGCCGCAGCCGGCTGTCGTCGTTGACCGAATAAAGGCTGCGGTTGGTTTCGTCCGTGACCTTCTCGACCTTGCGGTCCGGCGTGATGCGATAGAGGCCCATCCCGCCGATGCACACATAGAGATTATCCTGGCGGTCGAAGGCCATGCCGAGCGGCTGGCCGCCGATATGGGCGAACACCTCCATCTCCTGGTAGTCGGGCGCCTTGAAACGGATGATGTCGCCGTGGCGTGAGCCGGCATAGAGATTGTCGTTGCGGTCGAGGATAACGTCTTCCGGGGCTTCGATGCGGCCAAGGCCGATCAATGAGACATCGCGCAGCTTGTCGTTCTGCGCGAACGGGCCGCTGCCCGGCGCGGTCGAGATCGCCGCCGCCAGTCCATGAAAGGTCGGACTGACATAGACCTTGCTGATGATGCGGGTGCGGTTTTTCAGCCAGCGAATGTCGATGGTGGCGGCGACCAGCAGCACGCCGGCCAGCACCATGCGGTTGACGCCGCCGCTCACCGACAGCGTGGTGAGGCCGTTGATCACGAACAACACGATCAGCGTGCCGACCAGCGCCTTTGTCACCGAGCCCTTGCCGCCGCCGAGGCTGATGCCGCCGAGCACGGTCGCGGTCAACACCGTCACTTCAAGTCCGACGCCGACATCGCCGCCGACGGTGCCGAGCCGGGCTGCGAAAAACAGCGCGCCGATCGCGGTCAGCACCCCGCTGGCGGTGTAGCAGAGCGCGATCGTGCGCCGCACCGGAATGCCGGAATTATAGGCCGAGCGGCGCGAGCCGCCGATCGCGGTGACATGCCATCCCGGCCGCAACCGGGTCAGGAACACATGTCCGAATATGGCGACCACGACATAGACCAGCACGACGCTGGGAACGCCGGCGACGACGCCGCCACCCACGAAATTCCAGGACGGAAAATCGGGGAAGGCGGCCGCGATCTTGTTGGAGTAGTCGAACAGCAGCAGGTCATAAGCGGAGCGGTAGATAATCAGCGTGATCAGCGTCGTGATGAAGGCCCGCAGCCGCAGATACCCGATCAGCAGGCCGTTGACGGCGCCGAGCACCGCGCCGCATGCTACCGTCGCGACAATCACCGCCGGTACCGGCCAGTCCAGCACGTTGAGACAGAACAGGGCACAGAAGTCGCACAGGGCGAACATCGATCCCACCGACAGGTCGATGCCGCCGACGATGACGACAAGGGCCATCCCGAGCACGACGAAGCCGATCTCGCCGGCCTGTCGTCCGGTATCGGCGAGGCCGCCGACGGACAGAAAGCCCGGGATCGAGCGGCTCAGCAAGATGGTGATGATCAGGAGAACGATGACCGGGATCGCGGTCTCGGTCCAGCGCTTGGACAGGATTTCGCCCAGAAGATGGTCCGGCCAGTAGCGATATCTCAAACGGAGAAGGACGTCTTGCATCGGTTGTCCGGGGTGAACGGAGGAATGTGATGGGTGCGCGGCGAGCCGCGTTTAGTTGGGACGAGCGGCCACGTGACTTCGTGGCCGCTCGCAGCGTCACCGTCGGATGATCTACTTCTTGAGGTCGCTGAGATTCCAGCAGGCGGTATCGCT
>NZ_JBEKCZ010000352.1:0-2749 GCF_050014615.1 Bradyrhizobium sp.
AAGTGGCCTTTTAGCCTCGCCGGGTTATCACCCGTCCGGTATCCCTTGACAGTCGAATAGTCCAAAATTTTGTTGATCCGCATGCGCATCTTTTCCGAGCGACCGGGAGTGAACTTCTCAAGTGCGGCCTCAACGTCGCCCGTAGCGATATCGGCGACAGGGATCATTGCGAAGGCGTTGCCGGTCAAGCTCCGGCAATACGAACGCGCCTCTTTGCCCTCCAGCCCTCCCGTCCAATTGACAGCTTGCTTGGCAAGATATTCTACCACCACGTCACCGAAGAGCTTACCAGCGGCGTCCGCTGGTGCAGGATTTAGTCTCCGATTCGCGGCGCCGCGCCTCTCAAAGACGATGCCGCTTCGGCGCTTGGTGGCTTCCTCTTCACGCGCAATCCGGGCCTTCGCTGGCGACATGGCCGCGCTGCCGAGTAGCTTGGTTCGGAAGCTCGCGCCATCGCGCCAACTATAAGACCAATAGCCGCGACCGTTGCGCACCATTAAGTAAAGGCTCTGCCCGTCGCTGATCCGCTTCAGCGTCTTGTTCCCTTCACTCTCTTTGATGGCTGCGACGACTTTTTTGGGGTCCAGGCGGGGCATGAAGTACCTCGGTTTGTTACCTACTTTATTACCTACACTTAGTGCCCTGGCCCTTCCCAGTCAATCCCGCCAATGCGCAAAGTAGACGCGCAAGAAATCCTTTATTTATAGGCACTACTTCCCATTATTTCCCGCCCATTCCCGCCTATTCACAAAGACATAAATCGGCTGGAGCCGGCGCTACAACCAGTCCGGCGCGCTGGCGCGGGTGATCGAGCGGCAGACCGGCGTGAAACTGAGTTCCGAAGCGCTGCGGCGGGTGCGGCCGACCCAGCAGCAGATCGGCCTGTCGCGGAAGGAGCGCGCCAGCAATGTGCAGGGCGCGTTCAAGGTCGCCGCCGACCGGCAATCCCTGATTCACGGCCGCCGTGTGGTCCTGATCGACGATGTCCTGACCTCCGGCGCCACGGTCGACGCCTGCGCGCGGGCGCTGCTGCGCGCCAAGGCCGCTTCCGTCGACGTGCTGGTGTTCGCCCGGGTTGTGGATACCCATAAATCTCCCATATAATCCGGTACTCCCGACCCACAGAGCGCCCATGACCGCTGCCATCGAAATCTACACCCGTCCGGGCTGCGGCTATTGCAGCGCCGCCAAGTCGCTGCTGACGCGCAAGCAGGCCGCGTTCACCGAATTCGACGTCGCCACCGATCCGACGTTGCGGCAAAAAATGTGGGATCGCGCCGGCGCCGGGTCGACCTTCCCGCAGATTTTCATCGGCGAAACCCATGTCGGCGGCTGCGACGAGCTGTATGCGCTGGACCGCGCGGGCAAGCTCGATGCGATGCTGGCGGGCGAAAAGGCCAACTCATGAGCGCTGACCTCACCTTCACCGCCGCGATGGTGCAGATGCGCACCGGGCTGTTGCCGGAACCCAGCCTCGAGCAGGGAACCAGGCTGATCCGTGAAGCGGCCGCGCAAGGCGCCGATTATGTGCTCACCCCCGAGGTGAGCAACATGATGCAGCTTAATCGCAAGGCGCTGTTCGAGCATCTCGCGGCCGAGGAAGACGATCTTTCGCTCAAGGCCTATCGCGCGCTGGCGGCCGAGCTGAAGATCCATCTCCATATCGGCTCATTGGCGCTGCGCGCATCGCCGGAGCGGGCGGTCAACCGCTCGTTCCTGATCGGGCCCGATGGCCTGGTGATCGCGAGCTACGACAAGATCCACATGTTCGACATCGACCTGCCCGGCGGCGAGAGCTATCGCGAATCCGCCAATTATCAGCCGGGCGAAACCGCCGTGATTTCCGACCTGCCGTGGGGCCGGATCGGGCTGACGATCTGCTACGACGTGCGCTTTCCGGCGCTGTATCGCGCGCTCGCCGAAAGCGGCGCCGCGTTCCTCACCGTGCCTTCCGCCTTCACCCGAAAGACCGGCGAAGCGCATTGGCACACGCTGTTGCGCGCCCGCGCCATCGAGAATGGCTGTTTCGTGTTCGCGGCGGCGCAATGTGGCCTGCACGAGAACAAGCGCGAGACCTTCGGTCATTCGCTGATCATTGCGCCCTGGGGCGAGATATTGGCCGAAGGCGGCGTCGAGCCCGGCGTTTTCCTGGCCAAAATCGATCCCGCCAAAGTCGAAACCGCGCGCAAAACCGTGCCGTCGCTGCAGCACGGCCGGCGCTTCAGCGTCGTGGATACCAGATCCGGCCCCGAACATCTGCACCTGGTGCGGGGATCGGCATGATCCGGTACAATCTGCGCTGCGAACGCGACCACGCGTTCGAAAGCTGGTTTCAAAGCTCTTCCGCCTACGAAATCCAGGAAAAACGCAAGCTGGTGAACTGCCCGGTCTGCGGCTCGGCCAAGGTCGAACGCGCCATCATGGCTCCGCAGATCGTGAGCAAGAAGGGCCGGGACGTTGCGGTTCCGGCACCCGCCGCCACCGAAGTTGCTGCGCCCGCGTCGACCCCGCTGATGATGGCGCAGGAGCGCGAGCTGCGCGCCAAGCTCAAGGAGTTGCGCGATCATATCGTGAAGAACGCCGACAATGTCGGCGAGCGCTTTCCAAACGAAGCCCGCAAGATGCACTACGGCGATATCGAACACCGCCCGATCTACGGCGAGGCGTCGCCGGAGGAAGCCCGCTCGCTAATCGAGGAAGGCGTCGAGGTGTCGCCGCTGCCGGTGCTGCCGGACGACCGGAACTGATA
>NZ_JBEKCZ010000353.1:0-4925 GCF_050014615.1 Bradyrhizobium sp.
GACCGTAACCCCTCACCCCAACCCTCTCCCACAAGGGGAGAGGGGGCGCACCATCGTCGGCGAGACAGCGAATAATGCATCAACCAAGCCGCCACCCGAAAAACGAATAGCCGCATTCCGAAACGGCCATGTTGCGACGGCGGGATAACGCTACAGTCTGACTCACAGGATTGGATCAGACTTTCATGCACGGAGTAGTGGGCAAGCCGCCGGGTCCGGCGACAGACGACATCCGCAGCGCGCCACCGAAGATCGTGCTGCTGTTGCTGGTCGTCATGACCGGCGTTGCGCCGATTTCGCTCTATATGCTGGTACCTGCGCTGCCGATGCTGGCCACTACATTCGGCCGCGATATCGGGGTCGCGCAGATGACCGTGTCGCTCTACATGGTCGGCATCGCCTGCTCGCAAATCATCATGGGACCGCTGTCGGACCGGTTCGGACGCCGTCCGGTGCTGCTGGCCGGGCTCGGCCTGATGGTGCTGGCGAGCATCGCCTGCATTTTTGCGCAGAGTTTGCCGCAATTGATCGCGGCGCGTTTTCTGCAGGCGCTGGGCGGCGCCACCGGCATGGTGGTGAGCCGCGCCATCATCCGCGATCTCTATAGCCGCGAGCGCATCAGCTCGATGATCAGCCTCGTGATCGCGGCGCTGATGATCGCGCAGATGCTGAGCCCGCTGACTGGCGGCCTGCTCGAGCTCGCATTCGGCTAGCGCTCGATCCTGTATGTCATCACCGCCCTGTCGATCGTCATCGCCGCAGCCATCGCCGGCTTGCTGCCGGAGACGCGCCGCGATCGCCTCGAGGCCGGCGGATTTCGCAGCGATGTCGGCGATCTGGTCAAGAGCCGCCCCTTCATCGGCTACGTGCTGTGCCAGGTGCTGGCCTCGCAGATCATCTTCATCTTCGCCGGCGCCGGACCCTATATCGTCGTCACGCAGATGGGCCGTTCCAGCGCCGAATATGGCGCGTGGTTTGCGACCACGGCCTTCGCCTATCTGATCGGCAATTTGTTCTGCGTCCGGTTCGCGCCGCGGCACTCGCTGGAAAAACTGATCTGGTTCGGATTGGTGCTGCAAGTCGCCGGCAGCCTTTTGAACCTCGCCTGGGGCGTCGCCGGGCTGAACCAGGCGCCGTCATGGCTGTTCGGCACCCAGATGCTGGTGATGTTCGCCAACGCCTTCGTGATGTCGAACTCGGCGGCCGGCGCCATCAGCATCCGTCCGGAAGCCGCCGGCACCGCGTCGGGCGCGATGGGATTTCTGCAGATGGGGCTGGGCTCCCTGCTCTCGCAATCCGGCGCCTATCTCGGCGGCCATTTTGCGACACCGGTGCCGCTCAATGTCGCCGTTGTCGTGCTTTCGATCGCCTGCGCCTCGACGATGGTCTTCCTGGTGCCGCGCCGCACGTTGGTGGTCAGCGAGCAGTTGATCGAGCAGGCGGAAGAGGAAGAGACCGGGTTGTTGTAGGGGCGACCGGCGTGTGCCGTGAAAAACCCCGTCGTCATACCCCGCGAAAGCGGGGTATCCAGTACGCCGCGGCGTCTCGGTTCAAATACAACCGCCTCTGGAATACTGGATCACCCGCATGCGCGGGTGATGACAGCCGTGGGGATGACGAAGAAAATATCCTCACTCCCCGATCAGCTTCAGCCACTCATCCTCGGTCAGCACGGCAACGCCATGCTTTTTGGCCTCGGCGAGTTTCGAGCCGGCGCCGGGACCCGCGACCACGTAATCGGTTTTCTTCGATACCGAGCCCGCGGCCTTGGCGCCGAGCCGCTCGGCGGTGGCCTTGGCTTCGTCGCGGGTCATCTTTTCCAGCGCACCGGTGAACACCACGGTCTTGCCGGCAACGGCCGAATTGCTCTTCGGTTTTTCGGCGTCGAGGATCGTGACCTCTTTGGTGAGCCGCTCGACGATACCGCGATTATGGCTTTCGCCGAAATAGGCCCCGATGCTGGCAATGACCGTTTCGCCGATCTGGTCGAGCGCGTCCATCTCGGCGATGGCCTCTTCGTCGTCCTTGGCGACCCGCAGGCAGGCGTCATGAAAGGCCGCCCACGAGCCGTAGCCGCGCGCCAGCGCCAGCGCCGTGGTTTCGCCGACGTGGCGCATGCCGAGCGCGAAGATAAAGCGTTCCAGCGCGATCCTCCGCCGCCCCTCGATGGCGGCGAACAGATTGCGCACCGAGGTTTCGCCGTAGCCTTCGATCGCCTCCAGCTTGAGCCTCGTGTTGCGCGCCGGCAGCGTGAAGATATCGGCGGGCTCCTTGACCCAGCCCTGCTCGAAAAAGAACTCGATCTGCTTTTCGCCGAGCCCGTCGATGTCGAAGGCGCGGCGCGAGGCGAACAACTTGAGATGCTCGATCTTCTGGTACGGACAGGCAAATTCGCCGGTGCAGCGGGCGCGCGAGCCCTCCTCGCCGGCAGCGGTTTCCTCACGCACGACATCGGTATGCAGCGGGCATGGGCATTTTTTCGGAAATTGATATTCCAGGGCCGTCTTGGGCCGCTTGTCGATCACGACATCGACGATCTGGGGAATGACGTCGCCGGCGCGCTGCACCACGACGGTGTCGCCGATCCGGATATCGCGGCCCTCGCGCAATTGCTCACCGTCGCCACCGATTCCCCGAATATAGTCTTCATTGTGCAGCGTGACGTTCTGCACGATGACGCCGCCGACACCGACCGGCTCCAGCTTGCCGACCGGCGTGAACGAGCCGGTGCGCCCGACCTGGATTTCGAGCCGGTGCGCCCGACCTGGATTTCGATATCCCGCAGCACCGTGACAGCGCGCTCGGCCGGGAATTTATGCGCGATCGCCCAGCGCGGCGTGCGCGACACGAAGCCGAGCCGCTCCTGCCAGTCGAGCCGGTCCACTTTGTAGACGACGCCGTCGATGTCGTAATCGAGCTTGGCGCGCGCCTCCTCGATCTTGCGGTGGAACGCGATCAACTGCTCGACCGAGTGGCAAAGCCTGGTCAGCGGGTTGGTGGTAAAGCCGCAGCGCTCGAACCAGGCGATCATGCCCGATTGCGTATCGGCCGGCATCTTGGCCATCTCGCCCCAGGCATAGGCAAAGAAGCCGAGCGGACGCGAGGCGGTAATCGACGGATCCTTCTGGCGCAAGGAACCGGCCGCCGAATTGCGCGGATTGGCGAAGATGGTTTCGCCCGCGGCCTTCTGCCGCTCGTTGAGCGCGAGAAAAGCCTGCTTGGTCATGTAGACCTCGCCGCGCACCTCGCAAATTTCAGGCACGTTGCGACCCCTGAGTTTTTTCGGCACGTCCTCGAGCGTGCGGATATTGGCGGTGACGTCCTCGCCCTCGGCGCCGTCGCCACGGGTCGCGGCGGTGACGAGTTCGCCGCCCTCGTAACGCAGCGACATCGAAAGCCCGTCGATCTTGGGCTCGGCACTGAAGTCGATCTTGTCGTCGTCATCCAATTTCAGGAAGCGCCGGATGCGGCCGACGAAATCGATGACGTCTTCCTCGGCAAAGGCGTTGTCGAGCGACAGCATCGGCACCGCGTGCCGGACCTTCTTGAATCGGCCGCTGGGCGCCGCGCCGATTTTTTGCGACGGCGACGAGCTGGTGACGAATTCCGGAAACCGGGCTTCGATGGCGTTGAAGCGCCGGCGCAGCGCGTCGTAGTCGGCATCGGAAATCTTCGGCGCGTCGTCCAGATAATAGGCCCTGTCGTGGCGCTCGATGTCGAGCGTCAGCCGCGTCAGCTCGACCTTGGCCTGCGCTTTGGTGAGGGTGTCGACGGCGGGGGGAGGTTTGTTCTTTGCGGTCTTGGCCATGGCTCTTGAATACGACGAAGTCGATTTGGAGAAAAGGCGGCGACACGGCTTCCAGTCTCGCCCCGCTCGCGCGGCGGGGGGCAGATCACGCCGTCGCGGCCTTCAGCAGCCGCTCGGCGGCCGCCCTCGCCTCGGCGGTGATCTCGGCACCGGCCAGCATGCGGGCGATTTCCTCGCGGCGGTGATCGGCGGCGAGCGCGTTGACACGGGTGGCGACGCGCTTGCCCTTGTCGAGCGCGTCCTTTGAAATCAGAAGATGCTGGTCGGCGCGGGCGGCGACCTGCGGCGCGTGGGTCACCGCCATCACCTGCACCTTGCCCGCCAGCCGCGCCAGCCGGGCGCCGATGGCGTCGGCCACAGCACCTCCCACTCCCGTATCGATTTCGTCGAACACCAGCGTGGGCGCCGAACCGCGATCGGACAGCACCACCTTGAGCGCCAGCAGGAACCGCGACAACTCGCCGCCGGAGGCCACTTTCATCAACGGTCCCGCCTTGGTGCCGGGGTTGGTCTGGACCCAGAACTCGACGCGATCGAAACCCTGCGGACCCGGCGATTTCGGATCGGATTCAACCTGCGTCATGAACCTGGCGCGCTCGAGCTTCAGCGGCGCCAGTTCGGCATTGACTGATTTGTTGAGTTTTTCCGAGGATTTGGTCCGCGCCGCCGAGAGTTTGGTCGCGGCCACGCTGTAGCGCTGGTCGGCCTCGGCCGCGGCCGCCTCCAGCTTTTTCAACTGGTCGGCGCCGGCGTCGATCAGCGCCACGTCGGCGGCGTATTTCGCGGCCAGCGCCGCGAGGCCGTCGACCGGCGTCGAATATTTGCGCGCCGCGGCGCGTAGCGCGAACAGCCGCTCCTCGATGCGTTCGAGCTCCGACGGGTCGAAGTCCGCCGCAACCAACGCCGCGGTGAGATGCTGGTCGGCTTCCTCCAGCGCGTTGATGGCGGCATCGATCGCCTTCACGGCGGGCTCGACCAGTGAAGGCGAATTGCCGGCCCGCCGTTCCAGCCGGCGTACCGCCGCCGACAAGGCCGCCACCGGCGAATGATGGCCGCTGACGGCGTCCTGCGCCTCGCGCAAATCGGTCGCGATCTTCTCGCCCTGCATCATGGTGGT
>NZ_JBEKCZ010000354.1:0-2641 GCF_050014615.1 Bradyrhizobium sp.
TCAACCTCATCAAGCAGGAGGAGCCGCTCCTCACCGTGCGCAATCAGCCGCGCAGCCGGTGTATTCAGGATGAGAGCGGTGCTTTCAACCTCAGCCATCAACGCCGGAATATTCGCAAGACGAGCCGCGCGCTCTGCCTCGGCAAGCGCGGCGCGCGCTGTTTTCATCCGCAAGCGCCGCATCGCGATTCCCGCGACCACCAACTCGTGAGCGGCCCGCAATGCCGGCGGCAGGAATCCGGCATCGAACTTCGCCAGCGCGCGTTCGGCTTCGTCGAGGCGTCCGATTAAAAGAAGACGCCGTACTTCGAGATGCCGCGCGTGCGCGGCGTTCGTCCGGTCACCGCGCCGCTCAAGCACCACCCGCGCCGTATCGAGCGCCTTGGCGGGCCAGTTCAAGTCGCGCGACACGAGTGCGATTTCGGCCTCGGCGACGATGCATCTCGCGCGGGCTACCGCCTCCTTCGGGCCAAAGGCGCGCGCCGCCCTTCGCAGCAGGGCTTTCGCCCGAACGAGATCGCCGAGCTGAGCCATCGCGACGCCCCGAAGCGCCAGAGCCGGCGCGTCGTTGCGCAAGGAGACTCGCTTCAATGCCCCCAGGGGGTCGCCCGCCGCGAGTGCATGCGCTGCGGCAGCAATCAGCGAGTCCATCGGAATCCCGCCAAACTTGTAACTCCCACCATCTCATCATCCGGCATTAGGTCTGTCTCACGATCAACAACATGGAACGGAGAAACGGACATGCCTGACATTCTGCATAAGGTTGGAATCAAATCGTCGTCGCTGGACGATGTCTATAACGCATTGACCACCGTTGCGGGGCTTTCCCGCTGGTGGACGCGCGACACTCAGGGAGAAAGCAAGGTCGGCGGCGAGCTGCAATTCCGCTTTGGCGAAGGCGGCTTCGACATGAAGGTTCTCGAACTGCAGCCCGGCAAGCGCGTTCTGTGGCAGGTGGTTGACGGCCCGGAAGAATGGCTCGGCACCAAGATCAGCTTCGATCTGGCACAGAACGGTGACTGGGCCGTTGTTCTCTTCAAACATCAGGGCTGGAAGGAGCCGGTGGAGTTCATGCACCACTGCAGCACCAAATGGGCGGTCTTTCTGTTGAGCCTCAAGTCGCTTCTCGAAACTGGCAAAGGCTCGCCCTGGCCAAACGAGATCAAGCTCGACAGTTGGGAATAGCAGGAGCTCGATCACCATCAGTCAATGTGACGGAGAGAACGATGAACAACATTATGAAAGATGAACTTGGAGCGCCGAAAATAGCCGATCGCGGCACCTTCCAGGCCGAGGTGGATACACTGCGGGTTCAGGAGAAGGCGCACATGCGGGCGGGTGACGCGATTGCGGCTGCGCGCCGGCGGCTCCCGATGGTCGAGGTGGATGGCACGACAGCAATCATCAGCGAACGCGGCGCGGTGACGCTATTGGACGCGTTCGAGGAACGCCGGATGCTCATCGCCTACTATTTCATGTGGCACGCCGGCAAACCCGCTCCGGAGCAATGCGAGGGGTGCACTTTCTATACATCGCAGGTCCGCGAGCTGTCCTTCATTCATTCACGCGACGTCACCTACGCCACGTTCTGCCAAGGTCCGTATGAAGAGAGTTCCCGGTACCGCGACTTCATGGGCTGGGAGATGCCTTGGTATGCGATCCAGGGCGCGTCGCTCGACACTCTCCTGGTTGGACGCCGTGTGGGCATGATGCACATCGTTTGCTATCTACGGCAGGGCTCGCGTGTCTTCGAGACTTACTGGACGACGCGGCGTGGCGTCGAAGCGATGGACAACAGCTACCGGTTGCTCGACTTGACCGTCTACGGGCGGCAAGAGAGGTGGGAAGACTCGCCCGCCGGTTGGCCGAAACAACCGAAAGGCAAGCACAATTACCGTACCGATGGACGCCCCATCGTCCAATGGCCTCGTGTAAACGCCGGGCATTCGGACGATCTCGGCACCAGCGGGCGTTGAGGGACGGTCATGTCTGATATTCTCATGATGTCACACCTGGCCGGTTCGAAGCAGACGTTCGGAAAAAGTTTCGGATCGGCGAGCCGCGTCGCGGCGGAGTGGCTATGCTTCGCGGCCGCGCCGACATTCGCGGTGATGGCGCTGCTGACCGCTTTCGATGGCAGTCAGCAGGATATGCTCTGCGCGGCCATGCAACATGCGTCGCCGTTTGGCGGAATGGTTGCGATGTATTTGCTGATGACTGCCTTTCATTCGGGGCCGTGGCTGAAGCTGATCTCACGGGGACGTCGCATAGGCAGCGGTCGGGTCTAATCAGTGCTCAGAAGCGAGCGCATAACCAAGGACTATTTGTAGGTACGTCGTCGGCATCCGAGGAGATCTTGCAAGACGATCCTCACCTGCAACGCCTGCTCGATGCCTTGCCGCTTCGCGTCAGGCGTTCCTACGCATGGCTGATGCGGCCTGAGGCGAGGTGGATGCGATGGCCGCTCGGCCTCGCGCTCATCGTCGGCGGTGTGTTCGGTTTCCTGCCGGTTCTGGGTTTCTGGATGGTGCCGTTCGGGGCGCTGCTGATCGGCGAGGACATCCCGCCGGTTCGTCGTGTAACGTTGCGGCTTCTCGGTCAGCTCTATCGCTGGTGGGATGCGTGGCGTTCATCGCCACGGC
>NZ_JBEKCZ010000355.1:0-2631 GCF_050014615.1 Bradyrhizobium sp.
GTCCAACTCGGCCTGCATCTCGGCTTGCATCTGGCCTCCACGCGTGTCTCGTCATGGCGAGGACTACGTCCGTCATTCCGGGGCGATGCGAAGCATCGAACTACGATGTGCAATTGCACATCCGAGAATCTCGAGATTCCGGGTCTGGTGCTACGCACCATCCCGGAATGACAATCTCAAAAGCCTTCGTGCTCTCGACCGCGCGCCCTCACATCTGCACTTCGATCAGCCGCGGTCCCGGTTCAGCGACGGCTTCCGCCAGCGCCTTGACGAACTCGTCCGCGGTGGTAACCGCGCGGCCGGAAACGCCCATGCCCTTGGCGAGCGCGACCCAGTCGAGCGTCGGGCGGTCGATCCTGAGCATGTCGAGCGCGCGCTGGCCCGGCTCGCCGGCGCCGACGCCATCGAATTCGCCGCGCAGGATCTGATAGATGCGGTTGGCGAACACGATGGTCAGAACGTTGAGGCCTTCGCGGGCCTGGGTCCACAGCGACTGCAGCGTGTACATCGCGCTGCCGTCGCCGACCATGCAGATCACCTTGCGGTCGGGACAGGCCACCGCGGCCCCGGTCGCGACCGGCGTCGAAAACCCGATCGAGCCGCCCATGTTCTGCAGCCAGTCATGCGGGTTGGCGGCGGCGGTCGGCGGAAAGAAGCCGCGCCCGGTGGTGATGGATTCGTCGACCATGATGGCGTTTTCCGGGATCGCCATCGCGATCGCCTGCGCGATCGAGGCGTGGGTCAAGGCGCCCGTCGGTTTTGTCAAATCGACCAGCGGCTGCGGCTTCGCGTCACCGGGCCTGGCGCCGAGCGCGGAGGCCAGCGCCTCAAGCGCCGCGACCGAATTCTCAGCCCCCGAGGTCATGCGATGCACCTCGCAGCCGTCGGGCTTGAGCATGCTCGGCTTGTTCGGGTAGGCGAAGAACGCCACCGGATCGTTGGCTTCGACCAGCACGATATGTTTGAAACCTTTAAGGATCGGCAGCGCCTGCTCGATCACATAGGGAATCCGGTCGATCGCAAACCGCCCGCGCCCGCGCGCCATCCGCGGATTATAGGTCTGGCCCATCACCTTGCAGCCGGTCTTGCCGGCAATCTGCGCGGCCAGCGCCAGCCCCTGCTCGGTCAGCGCGCCGCCGGTCATCAGCAGCAGCGTTGACGCGCCGCCCTTGAGCACCTTGGCGGCGTTGTCGACGGCCTGCGACGAGTAGCTGGCGCGCTGCGACTCCACCGGAACCTGCGCGATGCCATCGGCCTCGTTCCAGGCGGTGTCAGCGGGCAAAATCAGCGTCGCGATCTGCGGCGGGGAGCTTTTGGCCGCGGCGATCGCGGCGGCGCCGTCCTTGGCGACGGATTTGGCATCCGGCGAGGTCCGCACCCAGGCCGACATCGGCCGCGCCAGGCCCTCGATGTCGGAGGTCAGCGGCGCGTTAAATGCGATGTGGTAGACGGCATGCTGGCCGACGATGTTGACGATGCCGGAATTCGCCTTCTTGGCGTTGTGCAGATTGGCCAGACCGTTGGCGAGACCGGGTCCCAGATGCAGCAGCGTCGAGGCCGGGGTGCCCTTCATGCGGAAATAGCCGTCGGCCGCCCCCGTCACCACGCCCTCGAACAGGCCGAGCACGCAGCGCATGCCCTCGACCCGGTCCAGGGCGGCGACGAAATGCATCTCGGAGGTGCCGGGATTGGCGAAGCAGACGTCAACCCCGCCCGCGACCAGGGTCCGCACCAGACTTTCCGCACCGTTCATTCTTCCGCTCCCGTTCGCGCGTTTCCGAAAAACTCAGCGCAGATCAATCATTCCCAGCGGCTTTCGTCAAAGGGCGTGCCGGCATTGCTGCCCTTTGGCTGCCAATTGGCTGCCATTTGCCTTAACCAGCCGGCGCGGCGTTTCCGGTCATCCTTCCGGCCACGGTATTGTTTCGGTAACCGCCGTGTTTGAAAATAGCCGCCCTCACAGCCTCGTTGCTTGCGAAACCGTGCCAATTATGGCCTGTCTCATGCTCAAATCGGTTGGCCAAATCTCTTTTTGCGGGGCACGAGATGATCCGGGTTCTGGCGCTGCTGGCGGTGAGCGCGATGTGGCTGGCCGGCGCCGGCCCTTTGAGCGCGCAGGACGCCGATTTTCGCGATTTCTTCAGAGGCGGTTCCAATTTCGGCAACAGCGGCTCGGGCCCGATTCCCCGCACCACCGTGAGCTTTGACGGCCGCTATGCCCCCGGCACCATTTTCATCAATACCGCCGAGCGGCGGCTTTACCTCGTGCTCGGCAATGGCGAGGCGCTGCGTTACGGCATCGGCGTCGGCCGCGACGGCTATCGCTGGTCCGGCGTCCACCGCGTCACCGCGAAAAAGCAATGGCCGGGCTGGACCCCGCCCTCGCAGATGCGGGCGCGGCGGCCCGATCTGCCGCGCTACATGGAAGGCGGCATCCAAAATCCGCTCGGCGCGCGCGCGCTGTATCTGGGTTCGACGCTGTATCGCATCCATGGTTCGAACGAGCCGGAGACGATCGGCCAGGCGGTGTCGTCCGGCTGCTTCCGCATGACCAATGAAGACGTCACCGATCTCTATGAGCGCGTGCCCGTCGGCGCTACGGTGATCGTGAAGAATTAGGGCTTAGGCTGC
>NZ_JBEKCZ010000356.1:0-2568 GCF_050014615.1 Bradyrhizobium sp.
GATGCTCGACAGCATGAAGCGGCAAAAATTGATCCGCCAGCACAAGCACGACATCGAACTGACCGCCGAGGGCCGGCGTTTCATGGCCAGCACCCTGCAGATATCGGCCGAGACGCTGGCGCATCCGCGCCGCCCGGTCTGCAAGGCCTGCCTCGACTGGAGCGAGCGGCGCCATCATCTCGCCGGCACGCTCGGCGCGGCGCTGATGACGCGCTTCACCGAGCTGAAATGGGCCGCGCGCGATACCGCCCCCGGCAGCCGCGTCGTCAATTTCAGCCGCAGCGGCGAGAAACGCTTCGCGGCGCTGTTCGGGGACGGCGAATAGCGCGCTTTGAGCGCGGATCACGTTCGCGTCAGACCGGACCTGACCAAACCTCCCTGCCCTGCTTTCTGCTACTGCCGTGGCCGGGCCTGACGAACACAAACACCGGGTTTCATTCGATGCGACCAACTCTTCTTCACCTGTTGCCTGCTACTGCCCTCCTCGTGCTGCCGATCATGACGGCCCATGCCGCGGAGCCAGCACCGCGCGAACCCTACGGCATCGGCCTGGAGGGCTTTGCCTATCCCTACCCCGTCAGCCTGTTGCCGCTGGTCAATGACGGCGAAGCGGTTCGCATGGCCTATATGGATGTCGCGCCGGCGCAGCCGAACGGCCGCATTGTGGTGCTGCTGCACGGGCGCAATTTCCCGGCGAGCTACTGGGCGCCGATCATCAGGACGCTGAACGATGCCGGCTACCGCGTAGTGGTGCCGGACCAGATCGGCTTCGGCAAATCCTCCAAGCCATTGGGTGAGCTGCATTTCGACACGCTGGCGCGCAACACCATCGCGCTGCTCGATCATCTAGGGGTCGCCAGGGCCGATATTGTCGCGCATTCAATGGGCGGCATGCTCGGCGTGCGCATCGCGCGCGCCTATCCCGACCGCGTCGCGCATCTGCTGCTGGCGGCGCCGATCGGCCTTGAGGATTACCGGCTCTATGTGCCGCCGACCCCGACCGAGAAAATCCTGGAAACCGAAGACAAGCTCACCGCCGACGGCTACCGCAAGCAACTCGAGGTCAATTATTCGCTCAAGCTGCCGCCGGACCAGGTGACGCCGCTGATCGACTCCCGTTTCAACATCAAGGGCGCGGCCGACTATCCGCGCTGGCTGCGCGCCTTCGTCAGTTCGGGGCAGATGATCTACCGCGAGCCGGTGGTGCACGAAATTCCGCTGATCACGCAGCCGACGCTGTTCATCATGGGCGCCGACGATCACAACGCGCCGGGCCGGCCGAACGCGCCGGAGGCGTTGCGGCCGAAGATGGGCCAGAACGCCGACCTCGCCAGGGCACTGGCGGCCAAAATGCCGGATGCCCATGCCGAGGTGATTCCGAACACCGGGCACCTGGTATTTCTCGAGGCGCCGCAAAAATTCAACGAGCTGATGCTCGGCTTTTTGGCCAAGTAATTAGTTTAACCAGGTAATCTCAAGACGAAATCGAGACGGGAGCCGCCTATGCGGTCCCCGCCCCGACCATCAAATCACCGACGATTTCATCAGCGATGACGGTGCCAGTGGTGATGGCCCCAGTGATGGTGACGCCAACCCCAGTGGCGGCGGTGCCAGCCCCAGTGCCGGCGATGCCCGTGGTGATGATGTCCGTGGTGACCCCAGCGCACTTCTTCCGGCTTGAGACGATCGACCTCGTCTTGCGAGACCACGGCGGGCTCGGCGCCGTCGCGGTGCGAAGGCACCAGGCCCTGCTCCGCCGCAATCGGCGGCAGCGGCGCGGCCTGCGCGCCTGCGGCAAGCGCGGTGGCGCCTGCAACAAATCCAAAGGTGAGTTTTAGAAAGTCCCGGCGTTCCATAACCTCTCCTCTTTGCTGATCACAAACAATGGAGAGAGTTTCACCGCGGCAAGATGAATACGCGATGAATTGGGCTTCATCGTCGTCCCGGCGAACGCCGGGACCCATACGCCGAGCACTCGCGTTTGGGCAGGATGGTTGACACCTTGCAAAAACAACGGACGCCGGTGGTTATGGGTCCCGGCGTTCGCCGGGACGACAGCCTGCTAAACCCATCCGCCCCGCGCCATGATCGCGGCACATAACAGGATGATGACGATGGCCAGAAGCTCGCTGTGAATAACGATCGTAACCCGTCGCAATTTTTTCGCGCTGATCACGGGCACCTGCCCCGCCTTCAGCGCCCCGCGCCAGGACAGAAATTCCATCGTCGGAATTATCGAGAGCAGTCCGACAACGATAAAGAGCCCGAGCTTGGCATGAAAGGCGTGGCTGTGAAGATAATAGTCCGGCCCCTTCTCGAAGAAGAACACCCGCAGCAACCCGACCACCAGCAGCGCCCCCGCCGCGATGCCGAGAACAATGTCTGTCACCTGCAGCCGGCGCGCGGAAGCGAGCGTCAATTCCTGCCGAACCAGCATGAACTCGATCGCGACCGCCGACACCAGCGTGAACGCGCAGAGGTGGTGGAGGAAGGCGAACAGTGTGGACATGGGATGGGCCTCTTCTCGGTGACATGCTGCGGGAAGAAATGATACAAAGTCTCAAAATC
>NZ_JBEKCZ010000357.1:0-4180 GCF_050014615.1 Bradyrhizobium sp.
GCGCAAGGACTGTCAAATGGCGCGCGCGCGAAGCGATCACACTGCGCGTGCTTCGAATGAAGGCCGCTATTGATGAATCCTGCCCAGAAGGCGCTCTGGTATATCGAAAGCCACCTTGCCCGGGCGTTGACCCTCGATGAGGTCGCGGCGATCGGTGGCGTCTCGCGCTTTCACATGGTGCGGGCGTTTGCCGCCGCGACGGGGCTGTCGGTGATGCGCTATGTGCGTGCCCGGCGCCTCAGCGAAGCGGCGCGGGCGCTCGCGGGCGGCGCGCCCGATATCCTGAGCCTGGCGCTGGATGCGGATTACGGCTCTCACGAAGCATTCACCCGTGCGTTCCGCGATCATTTCGGGGTCACGCCCGAAGCGGTCCGCAGCGCCAAGTGTCTTGACCACATCAAGCTGCAGGAGCCGATCCCCATGGACTCAACCCTTACAGACAATCTGCAAGCGCCACGCTTTGAGACCAGCAAGCCTTTGCTCATCGCCGGCGTCGGCGAGCGCTACAATCACGAGAATACCGCCGGTATTCCGGGCCAGTGGCAGCGCTTCCAGCAATCCGCCCCGAATATTCCCGGCCGCTTCTGGCATGTCACTTACGGTGTCTGCTGCAACGGCGACGATGCCGGAAATTTCGATTACATCGCCGGCGTCGAAGTCTCCGACTTCTCCGATCTGCCGCGCGAATTCTCCAGCGTGCGCATCCCCGAACAGCGATACGCGGTGTTCACCCATAGCGAGCACATCTCGACCATCCGCCGCACCATCAACACGATCTGGAATCACTGGCTGCCGGCGTCGGGAATGAAGGTGGCCGATGCGCCCAATTTCGAGCGCTATGGCGAGAAGTTCGATCCGCTCACCGGCAATGGCGGCCTCGAAATCTGGGTGCCGGTCAAGGAATAGGCCGCACGCTGGGCTGCCTTGCGCGGTTCTTGCCGTTGATTGCTTGGCAAGCGAGATCGACTTTGCCATAACATCGCGTAACGAAATTGTTGCGCGTGCGGGATGTGCCTGGAGTCCGCAAGCGCTCAAGCAAAGCTTGGCTCAAGAAAAGCCCGGAGGATTCCGATGCCGAACGTGCGCGTTCTCGCCACCGATCTTGAATTCCCGGAAGGGCCGGTGGTGATGCCGGACGGATCGGTGCTGCTGGTTGAAATCCGCGGCCGGCGGCTGACGCGGGTGTGGCCGGACGGGCGCAAGCAAGTGGTCGCGGAAATTCCCGGCGGTCCCAACGGGGCGGCGATCGGGCCCGACGGCAAATGCTACATCTGCAACAATGGCGGTTTTAGCTGGACTGCCTCGCGCGGCACCATGATGCCGGGCGCGCCGGCGCCGCATGAATATATCGGCGGCTCGATCCAGCGCGTCGATCTCTCAACCGGCAAGGTCGAAACCCTGTTCGACAGCTGCGGCGAGCATCCGCTGAAGGGGCCGAACGATCTGGTGTTCGACAGGCAGGGCGGGCTCTGGTTCACTGATCTGGGCAAGCGCCGCGCACGCGACATGGATGTCGGCGCGTTCTATTACATGAAGCCCGGCGCCAGCGAAGTCGTCGAAGGTGGGTTCGGCATGCTGCCGGCCAACGGGATCGGGCTGTCGCCGGATGAAAACATGGTCTACGTCGCGGAGACGCCGACGGCGCGATTGTGGGCGTTCGATCTTGCCGCGCCCGGCGAGGTCAAGCCGCGCGACGTGATCTATCGCGGCGAACGCGGCAAGCCGATCGCGGGTCTGGGCGGTTACCAGATGTTCGACTCGCTCGCAGTGGAAGCGTGCGGCAATATCTGCGTCGCGACCCTGATCTCGGGCTGCATTTCGGTGATCGCGCCGGACGGCAGCCTGGTCGAGCAGGTGCCGACCGGCGACCGCGTCACCACCAACATTGCCTTCGGCGGCCCGGAGCTGAAGACCGCCTACATCACGCTGTCCGGCAAGGGCGAACTGATCGCAATGGACTGGGCCCGGCCTGGCCTGCCGCTGAATTTTCTGAACAAGTGATGTGCGACACGAATGGTTTTTTTCGTCATTGCGAGCGAAGCGAAGCAATCCATTTCACCGCGCAACGAAAGAATGGATTGCTTCGTCGCTGCGCTTCTCGCAATGACGACTTAAGGAGCGGAGTATCCAATGCCCTGGCCTGAACCGGTTACACTCAGCGGCCCATACGCGCAGCTGAAGCCCCTGTCGCAGGATCATTGCGACGGGCTGACGGAGGCCGTCAAGGACGGCGAATTGTGGAAGCTCTGGTACACGTCCGTTCCCAAAGCCGAAGACATGCGCAAGGAGATCGATCGCCGGCTGGGACTGCAGGTGGCAGGCTTAATGCTGCCGTTCACGGTATTCGATGCCGACGGCAAAATCGCTGGCATGACGACCTATATGAACGTCGATGCGGCGAACCGGCGCGTCGAGATCGGCTCGACCTGGTACGCCAAGCGCGTGCAGCGCAGCGCGCTCAATACCCAGTGCAAATTGCTGTTGCTGACGCATGCGTTTGAAAAGCTGGATTGCATCGCGGTCGAATTCCGTACGCACTTACAGCATCCTCCCCGGTGAATGGCCGACGGTGAAGTTGCACCTGACCTATCAATTGAACGAGAGAGTGCGCGACTAGCGTTTGAAGAAAAACGCGTCGAAAGTAACGGCGCGGCTAGAGAAGGGTGCGATGGAAACGTTCGATTATGTGATCGTGGGCGCGGGCTCGGCGGGTTGCGTCCTCGCCAACCGGCTGAGCGAAGATGCGGGTACCAGTGTCTGTGTGCTCGAAGCCGGCCCCCGCGACTGGCATCCCTACATCCATCTGCCGGCCGGCTTCATCAAGACCTTTCACATGAGGGGTATCAACTGGGCCTACCAGCAGGAGCCGGGTCCCTGGACTGGCGGGCGCAGCATCTACGCGCCGCGCGGCAAGACGCTCGGCGGCTCCTCTTCGATCAACGGCCACATCTATAATCGCGGTCAGCGCCAGGATTTCAACACCTGGGCGCAGCTCGGCAATCGCGGCTGGGGTTATGAGGACGTGCTGCCCTATTTCAAGCGGCTGGAGCGGCGCGTCGGCGAGGGCGAGGACACGTATCGCGGGCGCGACGGCAGCCTGACCGTCACCACCATGGACTGGCGCGATCCGCTCTGCGAAGCCTTCATGGCCGGGGCGATCAGTCTGGGGATTCCGCGCAACCCCGATTACAACGGCGCGATCCAGGAGGGCGTCTCCTACGCCCAGCGCACCATTCAAAATGGCCTGCGCGTCAGTGCGGCGACCGCCTTCCTGCATCCGGCGATGAAACGGCCCAATGTCCATGTGCGCACCCATGCGCATGCGACCGAAATCATTTTCGAGGGCAAGCGCGCGGTCGGCGTACGCTATACCAAAGGCGGCAAGGGCGGCACGCCGGTCGAGGTGCGCGCGGCCAAGGAAGTTATCCTCTCCGGCGGCACCTACAACTCGCCGCAACTGCTGCAATTGTCGGGCGTCGGATCTCCTGATCTTTTGAAATCGCTGGGCATCGAGGTACGCCACGCGCTGGCGGGGGTCGGTGAAGGGTTGCAGGACCATTACGCGCCGCGCTCGGTCGCCCGCGTCAAGAACATCAAGACCATCAACGAACGCCGGCGTGGCCTCAGCCTGGTGGGCGAGGCGATCAAATGGGCGACGACGCGGCGCGGCCTGCTCTCGCTGTCGCCGACCATGGTCTATTGCTTCTGGCACTCCGGCGAGACCACCGAGAGCTCCGACCTGCAACTGACGTTCACACCGGCGAGCTACAAGGAGGGCGTGCAGGGTCAGCTCGAGGACCAGCCCGGCATGACGGTGGCATCCTGGCAGCAGCGGCCCGAGAGCCGCGGCTATGTCCGCGCCCGCTCGGCCGATCCATTCGATCCGCCGATCATCCAGACCAATTATCTCGCCGAGGAGCTCGATCGCCGCACCGTCGTCGCCGGCATGAAGCTGGCGCGCCGGCTGCTCGCTTCAGCGCCGCTCGCGCCCTATTACGCCTATGAGGATTTTCCCGGACCAGACGTACAGAGCGACGACGAATTCCTCGCGGCAGCCACAAAGCGCGGCACCACCACGTTCCATCCCGGCTGCACCTGCCGCATGGGCCCGGCCGACAGCAGCTGGGCCGTGGTCGACGACCAGCTGCGCGTCCACGGCCTGCAGGGCCTGCGCGTGATC
>NZ_JBEKCZ010000358.1:0-2516 GCF_050014615.1 Bradyrhizobium sp.
CCGCGGCATCGCCCAGATGATGCGGGTGGGGCTTTACCGTCCGGTGCATGTGAAGACGCTACGCAGTCAGAAACTGCGGATGCTGCTGACCCATCGCAAGCTGCTGCAGTCCAAGGCGATCGCCATCGATAACGACTTGCGCGGCACTTTACGCAACTTCGGTCTGAAGGTCGGTATGGTTGGGACAGTTAGGGTCGAGGTCCGCATCAGGGAGCTGGTCGAGAACTTTCCCGACCTGGCCGCACTGATCGAACCGCTGCTCATTGTTCGACGGACGCTTCGCGAGCAGTTCTGCATCCTGCATCGCCGCCTGCTGGCCATCGTGCGGGATGACGAGGTATGCCGGCGTTTGATGACGACCCCGGGTGTCGGCCCCGTGGTGTCACTGACCTATCGCGCCACTGTCGACGTTCCGGCTCGCTTCCGCAAATCCAAGTCAGTCGGGGCGGTGTTTGGGCTGACGAGCGCCAAGTATCAATCGGGTGAGATAGATTGGAGCGGCAAAATATCGCGCTGTGGCGATGAGATGATGCGGACGATGCTCTACGAAGCAGCCCCAAGTATGCTGCGTTCCAAGAAATGGTCATGGCTCAAGGCCTGGGCGATGCAGATCGCCAGACGCTGCGGGATGAAAAAGGCGATCGTGGCGCTGGCTCGCCGGCTGGCCGTAGTCATGCACCGTATGTGGGTTGATGGCACTGAGTTCCGCTGGACTAGGGAACAAGCCGCGGCAGCAGCATGACATCGTCAACGATCAGATCCGGATAGGAGAAAACTCGAGTTCCCCCGAGCAGTGGAAGGATGTCCCTCGCGGGACGATGGATGAGGTGAGTTCGCATGTCTGCTTGGTCCTGCCGTTCGATCGACGGCAAGGCCGACCAAAAGATTGTTCCGCCTCGTCCTCGGATCCCATGATGGAAGGGCCCAGGTGCCGATTCCGAAGAGAAGCGCGAGCCCGTGAGAGACATTGACACTGCAGTAGTGGATAGCTTGAAAGTGCTTGACCCCAACCGGCCGATTAGAGAAGCAGACATGGCGACCTCGATGCTCAGGCATCCGAAAGCGGACGCCCCTCGTCCTACGAGCACACGCCCTAGCTACATGGCAACAGCGGCTTGAAATATTGCGGCTGATGAAAATTCGCTTTGGCTGCTTTGGGCAGAAATAAGCTCCAGTAGCTGCGCGCGCGCCCCTGCCCCAAAATCGAATAGAGATTTCCACGGATCTTAGAGAGATCGCCGTCCCAACCGAGTGGCTTGAGCGGGACCTTCAACTCGACATTCCAGCCGCCCGTCACGATGGCGGCTGTCGACGTTGACCCGAGATCAACGCCCTCCTGGTGTTGTTTGGCGCTGACGATCCTGACCTGAAAGGTCTGGTTGTAGGGCGACACTTCAAATTCGTAGTAGGGAAATCCGCTGTCCGAAAACGTCACAAACAATTCCACGACGTCGAATTGGTAGGGATATTCTGCCGCCGCGAGCACTTTCTTCGCATTCAACGACGGCGCCAAGACCGAAAAGCCCGCGATCAACACATCATCGGACAGCGAAACATGTGCCCCGACGGGATTCGTCAACGCCGACGTCACCGGCGTGACCAGCGACAGCTCGCAAGCTTTTGCGTCGGAACAACTCAATAACAGCACCATGACGGCTAAAAATTTCATGCGTTTGCTTCAGCCGTTCTGGAGATACCTGAGGTAGGCGCAGAACATATCCGCCATGGCGTCGGCATAGGCTTCGATCTCAGCCGAGGTTCGAGGCGTTTCCGAGAAATGCTTTCCAACTGCGCTGAGCGTCTGTTTGATCAGATCGCCGGCCGCGGCGCGCACGGCATCCGAGGCCGCAGGCAGCACTTCCCGCAGGTAGGCCTGAACCGTGTGGTCTCCCGACGCTCTCGCCTCCAGCGCCTCGGGCGCATCGCGGTAGAGCGGAACGGCGTCATTAAGCGCCACACGCATCGTGGCCTCGTCGCATTCCGAGCGTATGAAGGCGTGGACCAGGCTGCGCAGCCGCATCAGCGGCGGTTGCTCGGCGTCCTCGAGGATGCCGCGTAGCAACTCACTCGTCTGCCGCCATTCGTCGCTTTGCAGGCGAAACAGGATCGCCGCCTTGTTCGGGAAATACTGATACAGCGATCCGACGCTGACGCCTGCCTTTTCGGCCACCCGCGCTGTCGTGAAACGCTGCGCGCCCTCCTTCGCCAAAACCTGAACTGCCGCCTCCAGAATGGTGGCGACGAGCTCGCTCGAGCGCGCTTGTTGAGGCTGCTTTCGTGAGGAAATTGAAGCACTTCGGCGATCAGCCATGGAGGCTCACGGATAATGCGAATAGCGAATGCGAATGTTTAATCGTATTTTAGGTGGATCGCAACGGTACCCTTACCGCTGATCGGAGACCTGCATGACCACCCTGACCACTACCCCGCTTGCGCCGTTGCTGAAGCGTCTGTTTGAAGAAGCCGATGCGTCGCAGGCCGAGCTCGAAACGGCCGCGGCCGATCTCGCCGACGAA
>NZ_JBEKCZ010000359.1:0-3923 GCF_050014615.1 Bradyrhizobium sp.
AAGGATGTTGCACAAATAACACGGGCGCGTGATCGAGGCCGCACCGGCGACGCGCACCGTCAGTCCACGGCGGCGCCTCCACGGCTCCCGCATCAGGAATCTGCTGGACAGCCGGGCGTGTCCGAGCGGCTAAATCGCCGGGAATTCGGCGGCGCGCAATCTGCCGCTTGCGGCTCGCCCCCGTGTCGGGCATATCGGCCACAACGGAGCTGTGGCCGAGTGGCTGAAGGCGGCGGTTTGCTAAACCGTTATAGGGTTGTAAAGCCCTATCGAGGGTTCGAATCCCTCCGGCTCCGCCATCCCTCGCCTGTCCGGCCCGGACACATAGGGTAACACCACGTACCTGCCGCTCAGCCCCGACCGGGCTTTGATAGGCCTGCCACCCGAGCAGACCCAACACGGGTCTTGATGCAGAACTTAATGCATCATCATCCAGGCTCGGGCTTCGCGCTGGGCCATCGCGATTTCGACTTCGGACATCATCTCGGCGACCTCGCGACGCATCGCAATGGCATCGGCGCGGCCTTTCACGGCGGCGAGATTGAACCATTTGTGCGCGGCGACCAGATTGACCACGCCGGAACGGCCGCTGGCCCAGTACAGGCCGCGCTCGAACAACACGTCCGGGACCGCGCTTGCATCCACCGGTGTCGCCGCATCCAGATCAATATGCCCCTGAAACATCTGTTATCCCCTTTTTTGATTTTTTGCCGCGCGGTCCGAGCGCGGCTCCTGTCCACTTGTCGAAAACGTCCCGTTATTCTCTCGCCGTTTGCCGGCTTGTTGGGATCATCATGACCGATCAAATTTGAAGAGCAGTTTAAGTATCGCGATGAATCCGGCGTAAACGCGCCCGCGCCGCGCAGTTCCAGAAAATCGCAAGAAGCGCTGTTTTGCTGGGGTTACTGCGGGTTTTCGGAATTTGGTTTACCGTGCGATTTCGCGAAACGATAACCATTGGCCGCGAACGCCTGGGGTAGCTGCAGCCGTCATCACGTCCAGGGCAGACGAGCCGGCACCCAGAGCGTCAGTTACCGATGACGCCGCGGCGTCCTGGATACGCCGCCAATGCCTGTCATCGGAAAAGCCCCGCGATGATCGAGCGCCAACGCACAAAAGCCCCGGGGCTCGCTGCCGTGGCTGATCAGGACAATTCTTCAAGGAGATTAGGGCTGAGGGAGATTTGGCAGATCAATGCCGGGCGCATCGGCACCGGCAGGGAACGAGGGCGTCGGCGAACACGTCAGGACCAAATCTCAGCCGGGGCTTTGGGCCCCCGTGAAATTGCGGATCTCAAGATCCGCACCGAACGAAGAAAACCTGTTTCTTCTGCCGGACCGTTTTTTCGAAGGAGCGAACTCCCCGATCGTACGATCCAGCCGTTTGACCTGATGTCTCGCCGACACCCTCTTTCGTCGACCAGAGCCGTCTTTCAAAATCTGCTTCGAGAAGCAAACCGTCCTGAGGGCTCGTGTGACGTGCCGGCATCAAGCCGCCGGCAATTTTTCAGAAGCGAGATTTACTTCTTCTTCTTGGCGACCTTGCGGGTCTTCTTCGCAGTCTTCTTCACTGCGCTCTTCGCCTTCTTTGCCTTCTTAGCTTTCTTGGCCATGTTGCCCTCCTAATGTAGTGAGATGGCTTAATCGCTGCGTGCACTCGGGAATCGAGTGTTGACGCACCGATGGCTGAGCGCGCGGCGCGCGTTGATCGACAACGCAACAACACATCGGCGCGGCGATGCGCATAGCCCGCGAAAACGCAGCACTTGCGATTGTCAACACCACGAGAAACCACTGTGCCGCAGGCATTTCCGCACTTCACTCATTGTCGCGACGACACCCATTGGATGTCGTTGCGACTCGTCGAGGCCAGCAAAAAGCGCGTTGCATGGACTCTGAGTCGCGATTTTTGGCAATGAAAAAATTTTCATGCTCAGCAGCCTTGCGCCTCATCGCCGCTCGCCAAAACCGGATTTTTGCGAGAATCGCCGCGGCTGATTCGCGGCCGTGATTTCCACATCGCGCGATGCATCGCCGATTATGGTGAACGATTGATGCACGCTTGCGTGCTCATGAACGAGGCGGCGAGTGATGACACAGGCATCACATCGCGCGTGGCTCAGATCCCGAGTTTTGCCTTGAGCAGATCGTTGACCGCTTGCGGATTGGCCTTGCCGCCGGATGATTTCATCACCTGGCCGACGAACCAGCCGATCAACGTGGGCTTGGCCTGGGCTTGCGCGACCTTGTCGGGATTGGCGGCGATGATGTCATCGACCACCTTTTCGATCGCACCGAGGTCGGTGACCTGCTTCATGCCGCGCGCCTCGACCAGTGCGCGCGGGTCGCCGCCTTCCTGCCAGACGATCTCGAACAGGTCCTTGGCGATCTTGCCGGAGATGGTGCCCTCGCCGATCAAATCGACGATCGCGGCCAACTGCACCGCCGACACCGGCGAGCCCGCAATATCACGGCCTTCCTTGTTCAGCCGCCCGAACAGCTCATTGATCACCCAGTTGGCGGCGAGTTTGCCGTCGCGGGCCTGGTCCGCGAGCTTGCCCAGCACGGTTTCAAAGAATTCCGCGCTTTCGCGCTCGGCCACCAGCACGCTGGCGTCGTAGGACGAGAGGCCGAACCCGGCGATGAAGCGGGCTTTCTTCTGGTCCGGCAATTCCGGCAACTGCTGCTTCAGCGCGGCGACATAGGCTTCGCTGAATTCCAGCGGCAACAGGTCGGGGTCCGGAAAATAACGGTAATCATGCGCCTCTTCCTTGGAGCGCATCGAGCGGGTCTCGCCCTTGTTGGGATCGTAGAGCCGGGTTTCCTGGTCGATGGCGCCGCCGTCTTCGAGGATTTCGATCTGGCGCCGCGCCTCGTATTCGATGGCGTCGCCGATAAAGCTGATCGAGTTCATGTTCTTGATCTCGCAGCGGGTGCCGAGCGGACCGCCCGGCTTGCGCACGCTGACATTGACGTCGGCGCGAAGGCTGCCCTTCTCCATGTCGCCGTCGCAGGTGCCGAGATAGCGCAGGATCGAGCGCAGCTTCGACACATAGGCCTTGGCCTGCTCCGAGGAGCGGATATCCGGCTTGGAGACGATCTCCATCAGCGCGACGCCGGAGCGGTTGAGGTCCACCAACGTCATCGTCGGGCTCTGGTCGTGCAGCAACTTGCCGGCATCCTGCTCCAGATGCAGCCGCTCGATGCCGATGGTGGCGCTCTCGCCGCCGGCCAGCTCAACCACCACCTCGCCCTCGCCGACGATTGGCGACTTGTACTGGCTGATCTGGTAGCCTTGCGGCAGATCCGGATAAAAATAGTTCTTGCGGTCGAACACCGAGCGCAGATTGATTTTGGCGTTCAGCCCAAGCCCGGTGCGTACCGCCTGGCGGACGCATTCCTCGTTGATCACAGGCAACATGCCCGGCATCGCCGCGTCGACCAGCGACACATGGCTGTTCGGCTCGCCGCCGAATTCGGTCGAGGCCCCGGAAAACAGCTTTGATTTCGAGGTGACCTGGGCATGGACTTCCAGCCCGATCACCATTTCCCAGTCGCCGCTGGCGCCTTTGATCAGGGCGGATGATTTGACGGGTTTGTTCATGATCTGGCTTCCGAACAAGGTATCTGGGGATCACTGGGCTTCGCGCAACGGCTGGCCCCAGTCAAGCCGCAGATATCGCCGTTTCGATGGTCAAAGCCCGCGGCGGAACGCCTGGTAGGACTTGCTCTGGCGCAGCGCGTCGGCGCCGCTTTCGATCAACAGATCGATCTGCTCCGCCGGCAGGCTGAACCGGGTCGGGATGGCGTTGAGGATACCCGCGCGCGACGGGCCAAGCTGGTCGAAATTGACCCGGTCGATGAAGAAATTGACGTCGCCGCACCGCCAGCTCTTGTCGACGCCGAGGCGCGATCGCTCCGCCG
>NZ_JBEKCZ010000360.1:0-4735 GCF_050014615.1 Bradyrhizobium sp.
CTTCGGCGGCCCTTTGGCCGGCCGTCCCGCGCCGCCAGGCGGAACCTAACGGGCCCCCGCGGGCTTGTCCCCCCACACCTTGGCCGAACCCATCAGGAGACATCATGATCCGTCGTTTTATCGGAATTGCCGCGATTGCCGCCGCACTGGCGCTACCTGCCGTGACCCACGCCCAGGGGGTTCCCGGCGGCGTTGAGCGGGGCTCGAGAGAAGGCGACCGGGCCGCCGGTCCCGTGGGCGCCGTCGTCGGCGGCGTCATTGGCGGGGTGGTCGGTGGCGTCACCGGCATTCTCGGCGTCGACCAGCGCCCCCGCTTTCGCAGCTATGTCGTCGAGCGGCATGTTCCCTCCTATCAATACCGCGAGGACGTCCGCGTCGGCGCCGTGCTGCCGGAGGAAGGCGTCACCTATTACGACGTGCCGCCGGAATATGGCGTGCGGGATTATCGCTACACCGTCGTGAACGATCGCACGGTCCTGGTCGATCCTCGCACCCATCGGATTGTCGAAGTCGTCGAGTAATGGCTCCTTAACCTCTCCCCGCTCTGCGCGGGGAGAGCGTAGGCCGCCTTCGGCGGCCGTTCTTGGAAGAACGCCGAAGCGGAGCTTCGGCTATGGCGTCTTAGCGGCGGGTGGGGGGCGAGGCACACTCTTAAATTCGGCATGAGCAGTCGCGGAGACAGCCCCTCACCCCAACCCTCTAAGAGTCTGTCCGGAGACTTCAGGCCGGATTGCAGAGTTTTCTGAGCATGAAGCGGATTGAGGCGAGGCGCAAGAATGCCAAGGCCTTTCGGTTGAAGCACTCCCAATCCTTGGCCAGGCGGCGGCAGCGGTTGAGCCAACCAATGGTGCGCTCAACGATCCAGCGTTTGGGCAAGACCACAAATTTGCTGACCAGATCGGAACGTTTGACGATTTCAATTTCGAGAAGCGGGAGAACTTCTGCAACCGCTTTCGCAAATTTCGGTCCTTTATATGCATCATCAACGAACAGCATTTTCAAAGACGGGAACGTGCCGCATAGGGTCGCCATAACGAGAGCGCCTCCGTCTCGATCTTGAATGTCGGCCGGATGAACGATGGCGTGGAGCAGCAGGCCTACTGTGTCGACAAGAATGTGCCGCTTCTTGCCCTTGATCTTCTTGCCCGCATCGTACCCGTGCGGATCAATGCGCGCCCCCCTTTTTCTGCGCTTTTCACGCTCTGGCTGTCGATGATGGCGGCGGTCGGGCTGGCTTTCCGCTGGGCTTGTTCTCGACATTGTTGATAGAGCGCTTGATGAATTCGTTCCAATGTACCGTCATAGGTCCACAGATCGAAGTAGTCGTGGACCGAGCTTTTCGGGGGCAGATCTTTCGGGATCGCGCGCCACTGACAGCCAGTCGAGAGAACATACATGAGGCCGTTCACCACTTCCCTCATGATCACCCTCCGTTTCCCACCGCCGGTCTTGCCCGGGGGGATCAGGGGTTTGACCAGTGCCCATTCGTCGTCGGTCAGATCGCTCGGATATCGCAACTTGCTGCGGTCGTAACGGCCGCGGTTCTGGCTCGTCCACATTGGTGACCCTCCTCGAATCAGGCCACACCCCTTGAATCACACACAGATGATTCATATGATTCAAGAACTCTTCGAACAGACACTAACACTACAGTTGCAATTTTCGCTTCAGGTGCGCTCGCTTTGCTTCGGCTTGGTGAGCGCGTCGCCAGAGCGACCATGCGATGATGCGAGCGGGCTGGATGCGCCGTTGCGCGAGCTTGAGGGTGATACGACGGATTTCCTGGATCGACCAGCGGATCAGGAGCGACGTTTGATCGATCGGCGCGGCAACGTTTTTTTGGGCGCCACAGCGGCGGCGTTAGCTCGATGACGGATCGCCGCCATCATGGCGAAGGCCAGCATGACCAGCGAGACATGACGGTGCCACCCGTGCCAGGATCGGCTCTCATTGTGATCGAGACCAAATTCGTTTTTGGCGGTTTCGAAGCCATCTTCGATGGACCAGCGGCAGCCTTCTACTGCAACCAGCTTCTTCGCCGACGTGCCTTTCGGACACCAAGTGGAGAAGAAGGCGAGTTCGCTGTCCCCGATGTTGCGGCGGATCAGCAGGCCTCGCGTCCAGGTTCCGGTCAACGTGCTGTTGTAGTCTCCAGCCTCGAGGTCGGCCAATTCGAGATAGGCCCAATCATACAGCCGCGGCCCTTTGGTGCCGTCGCCCGCTGACAGTCGTCGCCAGGCCTTGCAAGGAAGGCTCTGCGCAACGTTGCCAGCGGTGTCGACAAAGACCTGCGCCTTGCCCCAAGAGCGGACCTGATGGTTGGACGCAATGCCCAGGACGTAGCCCTTGCCGGCCTTGCGCAGCATGGCTTCGATGTCGCCCGTTCCATACACGCTATCCGCTGCAACGAAGGAGAACGGCACCTTGGCTGCGATCGCCTGCGCGATCATCTTCCGTGCAAGCTGCGGCTTCGTCGCGAAGCACATGTCCTTGGGAACGTGCGCCGCCTTCATCCGGGCGGGAGCGTCCGTCCACTCCTTCGGCAAGTAAAGCCGGCGATCGATGAAGGCGTGGCCGTGACGCGAAGCATAGCAGGCAAACACGCCAATCTGACAATTGGTGATCTTGCCTGCCGAGCCGGTGTACTGCCGCGCAACCCCGCACGATGCTTTGCCTTGCTTCAGAAACCCGGTCTCATCGATCACCAGAACCGCGTCATCGTCCGCCAGAGTTTCCAGCGCATAGTCCCGCACCAGTTCACAAAAGGCGTCAGCATCCCAGCTCCCGCGGCCCAGAATCGCCTGTTGACGCCACGGGCCAGGATCCCCTGCTGCTTCCGCCCGCATCCAACCAGTCTTGCGCGGCTCATTGCCCAGCAATCCGTCGAGAAATTGCCCTGCCGACGCCGCCACCCGATCCTGACTAAACAGCGGGCGCATCCGCTGCTTCACATCCCGTAATGACGATGCCCACAGTTCAAGCGTCGTCTCAATCGATGCTCCAGCCATCCATGATCTCCCGAATCATGGTTGCCCATCGATTCAGAAGTCACCGAAAAATGCAACTGTAGTGTTAGAGTCCGTCCGGAGACTTCAGGCCGGATTGCATAGTTTTCTGAGCATGAGGCGGATTGAGGCGAGGCGCAAGAACGCGAGCGCTTTTCGGTTGAGATTCTCCCAATCCTTGGCGAGCCTTCGGCAGCGATTGAGCCACGCAATGGTGCGCTCGACGATCCAGCGTTTTGGCAAGACCACAAATCCGCTGATCTGATCGGAACGTTTGACGATTTCAATGTCGAGATGCGGCAGAACCTTTGCAAGCGCTTTCGCAAATTTCGGTCCTTGATATCCGCTGTCGGCGAACAGTGTCTTCAAAAAGGGAAACATGCCGAACAGTGTCGCCATGACGAGAACGCCTCCATCGCGATCTTGAATGTCGGCCGGATGAACGATGGCGTGGAGCAGAAGACCTAATGTGTCGACAAGAATGTGCCGCTTCTTGCCCTTGATCTTCTTGCCCGCATCGTACCCGTGCGGATCAATGCACGCCCCCCTTTCATGGTGCTTCCTTTTCGTGCCACTCGTACTGGCGATTGAGTGGTGATCGGCCGATGCCGATCGACCCCCACGAGTCAGGAGGCGGCGGCCGATCAATTGATTAGAACAACACAGCGACACGAGGTGGAGCCCGCTTTCAAGTTGACGATGGTTATAAAAAACCAGCCGCCACATCCTTATATACGGTGGATCCGTTGGATCCGAACCATGATGCAACTATGCGCATCGAAGGCGAGGCTCCGAAGCAGCGGCAGCCCATTCTTTTTCCCGGTGCAGAAACCATGGGGGGACGGCGGGCTGCCGCTACCTCGGATCGTTTTTTGGCTGTTCCGTCGCTATGCGCGCCGAGGTGCCAAAACCCTGTATCTATTCTTCCCTCCCGTTGCCGATTACGCCGCTGAATGCAGCCTGAAGCCTTCCGGTATGACGCCGTCATTCGCATAGCGCCACAGGGCAATGATGAGCTTGCGGGCAAGCGCTACAATCATCGGCTTGCGTGATCCCTTTGTACTCTCGGTGCGTTGTTTGAACCATTGTACCAGAGCACTGTCGGGCTGGAACTTCACCATGCGCCAGGCCAGCTGGATCATGATTTTGCGTACCCGCGCGTTGCCCGAGCGGGAAAGGCCCTTTTCTCGTCGCTTTGAGCCGCTTTCATCCGGTGAGCCGGTCAATCCGGCATAACGGGCTACAGCTTTGCGATCGCGTAATGTTCGGGATAGAAGCTCATGCGCCAAAAGATCGGCTGTCTCCAAACCAAGCCCGTAAATCCGTACCAGCAGATAAACCATCCTGTTCGCAAGAGCCTCCGGCTTTTGTTCAAATTGCTGCAGCCGGGCCTGCTCGATTGCCTTGATTTGTTCCTTGATGATCTTCAACCGCTCCATGTCCCGTCGAAGGGCGGCGATCGTATTGGGTGGCAAGGACTTGCCCTCTGGTGTGCGGACAGTCTCCAGCTTCACGCTCGCCTTGCGTAGCTTGGGATTGAAGTTACGGACGCCAAACTGGATCAAAGCGGATTTCATGCGATTGACCGCACGGGTTTGTTCATGGACCAATCCCTCGCGCTCACGATGCGGGCGTTTGGCATCCTCTTCCTCCATGGTCGGGACAATCGCCACGGTGCAATGGCCACGCTCACCACGTAGCCAACCAAGGAAGCCGCGCTTCAACATCGC
>NZ_JBEKCZ010000361.1:0-3520 GCF_050014615.1 Bradyrhizobium sp.
TTTTCCCGATAGCGCCTTATCCCGGAAACACTTGTGGGAGGTATCTGGGCGACCAGCGAAATGCCCTGCGCGACGTGCTGTTCGGACCCCAATAGCAGATTCGAAAATACGACCAGTCCCCCACCGGGACTGACACCAAGAAGTCCGGAGGTGACACCACCGACCAGACCGACGCTGACGCTCGAAACGAGATCGCTGAGGAACAAGTTTATGTTTTCTCCTTTTGACGCGATCTGGTCCTGCGATTGGGTTGCCCGAGTCCCAATAACATTCGATCGACAACGGCGACGCACGCATCGACGTCGATGTCTTCTCCCCAGGTGACTTGCAGGACGAAACCCTGGAAAAGCGCGATGAAAGATCGCGCAACCGCATCGGCGCTCAGATCGCGCGACACGAGATTCATCTTCTGGGCTCGCTCGACCAATCCGACAATCATTGAACGCGGAATGCGGATTCCCTCGATGACGCGAGCATGAACACGCTCGCTGCGCAGCGCCTCCGCCCAACCGTTGACGCCTACGCGCCTTCGCGGAGCGCCGGCTGGATCGACCAGCCAACCCGCATAGGTTCGGACAAGCGCATGAAGCCCCTCGATCGGGCCCTTGGCGCCTCGAACCACGGCGTTGAGGTTAGCTTCGCTCTGATGTCGATCATCGGCCAGCGCTTCGATGATGTCGTCTTTGCCCTTGAAGTAGACGTAGACGGCGCCGTGACTCATGCCTGAACGCCGCACGATGTCAGCCACGCCGGTTTGATGAAAGCCGTTCTCCGAGAAGCATTCGAGGGCAGCATCCAGAATTTGCTCGCGCCGCGACTCGCGCCGCAATTCACTGATTTTGGGCAAAAGGTATTCCTCAAATAAAACCGATCAGTCAGTCTTTATAATTCAAATTGCGGTTGGTCAAGCTAGCACTACTTTGGCAGATTTATTCACGCCGCTGCTTTCCGCCGATTTGTCTTCTGCAGTACGGGCATCGCTGAGGTCGTGGTTGAACGATGAGATCGACGATGGCTTGGCGTACGGCCGGCAGGCTCGGCTGAGGCGGCGGACCGTTGATTCTTTTTTTTCCGCCCCGCCTGTGCGAGACGGCGATGCTGGAGGAATGCGTAAGCGATCATGGTCATGAGCGCATGACGATGAAGGCCCTGCCAGGATCGTCCCTCGAAGTGATCAAGCCCGAGTTCCTCTTTCAACTGCTGATGGGCCTGTTCGCAAATCCATCGCGCTTTGATCGTGGCAGCTAACGTGCGCAGATTCGTCTTGGCCGGCAAATTGGCGAGATAATATTTCTTCTCTCCCGACGTTCTGTGTTCGCCGATCAGCCAGGCTTCGTCCCCCGGAAGATGCTGCTGGCCCTTGTCCTTGATCCGCTGCGGAGGTCCATCCGCGGTCCGCACGCGAACCGCGGCGAAGCGAGCTTCCAGCCGGCCCTTGGTCCCGTTTCGCCAACTCACATTTTGCCACTTGGCATTGGCCAGCATGTCTTCGGCCGCCGTCGACAATACATCGGGTATGTGCCGCTTGCGGGGACGACCCCGACCGGCAACCGGCCAGATCAGTTTTACCCCGACTGGATAAACTTTCTGGTGACGAGGGATACCGACGGCCCAGGCCAGGCCGCGTGTCGTGAGCCCCTGACGGAACGGTGCGCTGAGGCCGTAACCGGCATCCGCCAGCACACAGCCGAAGCGCATCCCGGCCGCGATCACGCGATCAATCTCGGCGAGGGCGATCTCTGGCTTGGTCCGCGCCGCGCGATGCTCGACTGGAACGCCCGCACGCTTCAAACGCACCGGGTTGCTCGTCCAGCTCTCGGGAACAAAGAGACGCAATGCCACCATTGCCGGCACTTCACCCCGCGCAAGCGTCAGCGACACCAATGTTTGGCAATTGGCCGTCTTGCCGAGAGACGAGGCATATTGTGGAGCGACACCAACCGAACGATCGCCCTTCTTCGGCATCGCCGTGTCGTCGATGACCAGCACGTGCCGCATCCCAGACGCCATCAGCAATGAAATGGTGCAACTGGTCATACTCGCCCGGTGCCAGCCGCGCCGCCATCGGCTGGACGCTCTTGCGATCGCCCGGTCCAATCAATCCCGAGATATAAAGCGGACACATCCGCCGCCGCGCCTTGTGACCTAAACGATCCAGGAATGGCTTGAGCCAGCGTCCAAGCTCGTCTTCCCACTTCAACTTCGTGTCCACCATGGTCGGCCCTCCAAAAGCCGACCATCCATGAATCATTGAAAATCTGATTCGGGAATCTGGAGGGTTCTGTGAGGTCGTTGGCACACCGGCGCGGTGGACGTGATCGTGAGCACGACCTCATAGAAGCCGGATTGAACGAAGCCGCGGGTTGTTTTGGCGCTATGGGGAAAGTTGCCACGGCGTGCCGACGAGACTGCTCCGACGACGGCTGCGCAATTGATGTGAAGCGCCGTTTTGGCGAGGAAGATCTCGCGGATTGGGTACTGAACGCGAACAACAGGTCAGGTTCAGTCGTTGGCCAGCTCCGGGGGCGGTATTGCGGCAGTCGATCGGCATAGCTGTCCGATTGGCGCCAGAACGCGCAGCAAGCTCGGTGGCGGTGATGACGAAAATCGGCGGCGATGAGATCATGACGTATCACAGTAGAATGGCTGATGTGTGGATGAGCGCGGCACGGCTGCGATCCGCCGCATGGCGCCGCCGCAATCTGGGCAGATGAGGAAGTCACTGGCGTGGTTCTGTCGATCGCCGTTGGCGTGACTGTCCGCCAACTTGGAATTGTCCATGACGCGATTAGCATCGAGCAACCGGCGGCAGAGAGCGATGTTGTCGGCGCGTTGGCCATTGGCGAAAAAGCCATAGTAGCGAATGCGATGGAAGCCGTCCGGCAGGGTGTGTAACAGGAAGCGCCGAATGAACTCGTTGGCATCGAGTGTCATCACCTTGCTCTTGCTGTCCTGGCGATAGTCCTTCCATGCGAAGCGGACCTTACCGTCAGATAGGGAGATTAGGCGGCTGTTGGCAAGCGCGACGCGATGGGTGTAGCGGCCGAGATAGGCCAACACCTGATGGGGGCCACCGAATGGCGGCTTGGCATAGATGACCCATTCGATGCGCCTGAGTTGGTCGAGAGCGGTAACGAAGGTGTCAGGCTCGGCAAGACCGACGAGGTTACCGAAAAAGCCTAGCTTGCCGGCTTCGAATGCAATCTGCAGGTTCTGCAGGAACAGTCGACGAAACAGACGTGAAAGCACACGCACGGGCAGGAAGAAGCCGGGGCGGCAAGCGATCCACCGCGTGCCGTCGAGCGAGGGGCCGCCGCCTGGCACTACGCAATGAACATGTGGATGGTGCTGCAGCGTCTGCCCCCAGGTATGGAGCACCGCGGTTACGCCGATTTGCGCACCCAGATGCTTGGGATCGGCGGCGATGGTGGTAAGCGTCTCGGCGGCCGTGCGGAACAAGATCGCATAGACGGTGGCCTTGTTCTGGAAGGCGATCGCGCCGACCAGGGTGGGCAGGGTG